>CAYGHD010000047.1:0-2451 GCA_964349675.1 uncultured Candidatus Saccharibacteria bacterium | reverse complement strand
GTCCATAGACGACCCCTCAACAAATCGGGAGACACCGATGAGTGAAAGAGCTCGAGCCTATGAGATGATGTATGGCCATCGGCGTACTGCTGTTGGCCAGCCACGCGAGAAGACCAAGCCCTCTTCTGTTCAGCCCTCTTCGGCAGAGCAGAGTATCGAGGAAATTCTCAGGCGGCCCGACGTGCTGGCAGAAGCGCAGCGACGCGCGGAGTGTGACAAGTGTCGGTTCCCTGACTACTAGTTCGAATGTGCGAAGGGCGGCCATCCCAGGATAGGCCGCCTTTTTGCTTGATACTGTATACTGCCCAAATGACACCGGAAGAGAGGGTTGCTCAAATTTCTAAAATATCACACGATCTCCGCAATTCGCTTGCAATCATCTACAGTCATGCTCAGCTGCTACAACTTATGTTGGAGAAAAAGAAAGGGGCGGAGTACGATACCGCGGCAGAACTTGTGGGTTCTATTGAACAGATGCAATCACTCTTCACCCAAAAAATGGACGAACTCAAAGAATTTCATTCCAAACTCAGCGACTCTGAGTAAAATGGGTTGTATGCAAGTCAAACTTATTTGTAGTGAGTGTGGTCACCAGGAGCACAGCTCGTCTGAGAAACAACTTATTAATAAAATTATTATGTGGAATCACGTAAAGAGAGTTCACCCTCGCACCGCCGAGCGCATTATGCGCCACTATAAGGTTATACCAAGCCATCTCTACGGCGTTGCTGTATAAGCTTCAATTGCCCTACATGAAGTTTTCTTCATGATACTTTCATGCAATACTACGTAGAGTCACTCTATGAGACTCTTAATGGTCGAGGACGAACAGGTGCTGGGAGCAAACCTTAAAAAGATACTGGAATTAAAGGGTTTTGCAGTTGACTGGGTTCCAGATGGGGAGAAGGCTCTTACTCGTGCAACACTCTACCACACTGACTACGATGTTATTATATTGGACCTTACGCTACCGGGTCTAGACGGTGTGACAATTACTAAGCGTGTCCGCGAAGAAGGCATCAAAACACCTATCATTATTCTGACTGGCAAAAACGAAACTCATACGAAGGTTGAGTTGTTGAACGCGGGTGCCGACGACTACGTCGTAAAACCATTCTCGTCCGATGAACTTATTGCCCGCATCGGCTCTGTGGCGCGCCGTCCCCAGACACAAACCCCTGTAGTTCATACTATTGGCGGCATCACAATCGACACAGCCACTCACAAAGTATTTGTAGATGGACAAGAAATCAGTCTAACGCTGAAAGAATATTCGCTTCTGGAATGTTTCCTCCGCAGGCCGGGCGAAGTGTTTACCCGGGAAGAACTTTCCAACCATGTGTGGGACTTCAACAGCATGACGTGGAGCAACGTGCTCGACGTACACATGAAAAACCTCCGTAAGAAACTTGAGCAAGGTTCTGCCTCTCCCCGCTTCGAAACAGTTCGTGGTGTTGGATACCGTTTCGTCGCCTAAACACTAAACATATGGCCAACCGCCTGGCAAAAAATATTAAGAACATCTTGGTGGTTGATGACAACGAGGCTGCGGTACAGTCTCTGGCTACATTACTTGGACTGCGAGGACATACGGTCAGCATTGCCTACAATGGATTTGATGCCATCGACAAGGCTCGGGAGCAGCGCCCTGACATTGTTGTACTTGATATTGGACTGCCTGACATTGATGGATATGAAGTAGTTCGTATATTGCGCAGTGATGATTCTTTTTCATCTGCCGTTATTGCGCTCACAGGATACGGACAAGCGAGCGACAAAGAGCGGGCTCTTGCGGCAGGGTTTCATCATCACCTCACAAAACCCGTAGGCTTGAAAGAGCTTGAGCGGGCATTCAAAAAAGTCTCTCGTATATAAAATATTTTATTGCTACTTAATCATTTCTTCATCGTGTTTTTTGTATAGTAAGGTTGTATAAAATAGTTCAAAGCGCATGCTATGAAGAAGCGGCTGATCTAAGCCGGGGAGGCCCTGAAGGACAGAGTTCCGTGGGTCTCCCCGGCGCATTTTCGTATATACTCATTGTATGAAGAGATGGTTATTGCTGTCGGCCGCTGCATTCTTCGCACCCGCCACAGCCACGGCACATGAAGTATATGTACTTAGTCCTGAGGAAGTGCAGAATGCTATTTCTACCCCATCATTTTCTGGATTACAGGTCGCTTTCAGTAACGCGGACCAGTTTATATTCTGGACATTCATTGGTCTTCTTGTGGTTTCGACTGTTTTTTTTATATCCCTCTGGCACTGGTTTGAAGATCGCACCGCTCCATTATTTACAAGGATCAAGCCCTACGCACCAGCAGTGGCACGCATTACATTGAGCGTCTCCCTGCTCGCCGCCGCATACAATGGCGCATTGTTTGGCCCTGAACTGCCGCTACCCGAAGTATTTGGAACCTGGACTCTATTCATCCGCATAACGCTTGCAGT
>CAYGHD010000046.1:0-2477 GCA_964349675.1 uncultured Candidatus Saccharibacteria bacterium | reverse complement strand
AGTATACCTAATAAAGTTGACCCTATCGAAACATGTTCCGATAGGGTCTTCTTCGTATTACCAGTGACAGTTCCTCGAGAAACGCATATCAATGATGCGTTGCGCTCGCTGGAATCCGGTGCCGTGTGCTGCGTCCCCACCAGATCCTTGCCGCCTGAACATCACAACAGCAGCATTAAATTCATGCAGAGGGGCATTTTGCGCGGCAAAACAGTCCGCCCGCATTTCAGCAAGTGGCGGGAAAGTCGATCCGAACTGGTCACCGTTGACGATGTGTCCGTACTCATGCAAACGCATGAACCTGCACGCGTTAATTCCGAGTGCCCGACAGACATTCGGATTCCACAGAATAATAGGACCTTGTGGCGTCATCTGCACCCTCGCTATGTCGTTGAGGGTGTAGTCCGGAATCTCCGGCACCTGACCAAACGCGTTGCCAGGCACGCTAGCACCGATAGCGAGGGCAACCCCCAGACCTAAGAACAGACGCATGCTACTTCCGTTCTTTCTTTCTCGCTGGACCCTAATTTCAGTCCTGAGGGATTCTATACAAGAATTAGTATAAAGACAATCTGCTGTATGAAGTGGTTTACGTGCACTTTTCTGCTTTTTGCGGAGGCGGTGAGATTTGAACTCACGATACCTTGCGGTATGGCGGTTTTCGAAACCGCTGGAATAAACCACTATCCGACGCCTCCCTATAACTCCCGTAGCCTAGCATTTCTGCTCATAAAAATGTAGGATGCTCAGTATAGACGGCTCCATCGTCTAACGGTTAGGACACGGCCCTTTCATGGCTGAAATCGGGGTTCGATTCCCCGTGGAGTCACATTGGTTTTCTACTTGTTTTACGGCATGCCACAAGGGTACCAAATTAGTCGTCGGAACCCGAAGCAAAAATAGACTCTTCCGAGCTTTCCTTCTTAAGTTCCTCTCCTAAAATTTCAGAGAGACGCATGATATGTCTTGATCTGCGCTCGATTTGTCGCTCTGCCTTTTCTATATCCGCAGGCAACTCTGCTTTGAGAGTAGTTACGTGCGGCTCTGCCATCTTGGCTGAGCTCTGTATATAGCCCATTTCTTTGTCATTATAGGCATTGAAGGATCTCACCTTATCCTTAATGTTCTCGAGAGAGGAAACTACAGCCGTAAGGAAACTCTCATCTGTGCGATGTTCACGGAGAACAGCCAGTACCTCTGGGCCTGTGAGGATCTTTCCACTATTCAAGCTCCCAAACATGTTGAACAGCAGCAGTCTGTCGTCGTATTCACCTTCTGTCTGAGCCCACTCATCATCTCGTTGAATAAGTATTTCAAGATTTTTCCGTACCTCTTCCTTAGGCTCTTCGGCAGATTCTATTGCCGCTACCACTCCGGACATATCTTCAAGTGCGATTTGTAGTTTTTGACGCGTGCTTAACTCAACGGTTCTGGGACGGAAACCAGGAATGAAGGAGCCCTCATTAGCAGCTGCAAGTCGTCGTTCAGCGTTATCCTTATCGCCTTTTGCCCAGCGAAGGCGCATTTTCTTATACTCAATATCCTTTTGGAGTCTTTCAACTCGAGATAGGCTGGTTGCGGGGGTATTTTCCATTCTCTGATTATACCTCCAATCCCGCCTTCGAAAGTAGGTCTTCAAATACAAGCAATCCATTAGCTTGGTTACGAGAGCGTTCCATTTGTAACTAATTTGGGTCACAACGACAAAATATCCTCAGACGATATACTGTAGACATGCCTCCAACACAGCCTGCTCCTGGATATTATTACCACTACAAGCACGACCCCGAGGGCCCCATGACCAATTATGCATACGAAGTTATGGGTGTGGGCCACCACACCGAGGATGATGCACGCGAAATAGACAAATACGTAGTGGTCTACCGCCCTCTGTATGAGGCGTTCGTGTATACCAATGGAAAGATGTTTGATATTCGCCCACTCACCATGTTTATGGAAACGGTTGAAAAAGGTGGAGTAACCAAAGATAGATTCTCCAAAATTACTGACGAGTCAGTACTGAGCGAACTCGCCACTATCGCCACGAAGATGTACGGGGTGTAGCTAGCCCTTTTGAAATCGCCTGTCGTGGGCGGCGTACCGCCTGCGAAGTGCTCCCTCGTCCCCATATTCCACAAAATCCTTCTCATGCTCCGCAGGCACATACCCGCGTGTCTCGAGGTGCTCGATGGGACAAAAGTAGCCCTCGGTCTTCCCTGCAATAACGGAGGCGTAATGGAACCAGCCATTAACATACCCGCAGTACCCGCACCAAAACCGTTCAAGCAGTGAAAGATACGGCAACTTCTCTCTATCCATAATTCGTATGTACTGTGAGCGCTTCACATATTTCATACCGTAGAGCGGAAAGCAGATTCGGTGATATACCTCAACACACAGGTCTGCGAGAACTATCGGCACCACAAGAGCGAGAATAAACGGCGTGGATACTGCATGGCGCAGAAACCGGAAATGGA
>CAYGHD010000045.1:0-2484 GCA_964349675.1 uncultured Candidatus Saccharibacteria bacterium | reverse complement strand
CATATATATAGTACGAAATTCTTTCACTACGGAGCAAAGCAACCCTGAAGGAACATGCGCAGGCGCGTCGGCGCCGGAGTCTAAAAAATTTATCAGCAGGAAATTTTTGCGTTCCTGAAGGGTTGTTTGCGGAGTCCCTGTCCACAGCCTTTACCTTGCGGCCATGTCGCCAGGCGATATGATATGTAGCAACAGGGCAAATCGTCAGACGATTTGGCCTTATTTTATTTTTAGGCCAAGCTCCTGCGGTTCGCCCTCGAACCAAATGCCCCTCGAGCCACAAGCACCTTACATCTCAACTGTTGAAGCGGCTAAACGCCACCACCTAACGCACGACCACGTTGGGCTTCTATGTCGCAAAGCAAAAGTGCAAGGAAGGCTTCTTGGCCGCCAATGGTATGTCAACGAAGATTCGCTTGTTGAGTACTTAAAGAAAAGCGAAGAGGAGAGGCAAGCTCGCAAAGTAGCACTTTCAAAGCAATGGCGCACCGCCTGGACCGCAGCGTTTCTAGGCTTAACTGTTTTTGCTTCAAGTTTTAACTACGCATCTGCAGATTTGATTTCGAAGCCGCGCGTGGCTCAAGCCAGAGATGTAGCAAAACCAATTTCTCTTACGGCTATCGTCACTAAAGTAGGGGAGATTAGAAACCAGATCCCTGTGCCTACGCTCCCAACTCCAAAGGAGGTGCATGTTGAGCAAGCTGTAGTGAATATTGATAAAGATCCTGCATTCCTTTCAAATCTGATAACTGGTTTGTTGGTAGTAGGCGAAGGTGTGGCAAAAACATTTGAGCAAGCTCGGCCTGACACATTGCGTGTTGTCTATGCCGAAGATTTTAAGCCAGAGGAGTCGCAGCCTATTGAGCCGCTTTCCATGTTCTTCACCGCAGCGGCGGTAAACACTGGTGCGGTTGCTGCTACTTTGGTAGCTCCAGATGTTTCGTATGAGGCACCACACATTGAGCCTATAGTTACTGCAGAAAATTTGTTGGTAGGCACGATGCTCGCCAACGAAACTTTGCATGGCATTAACACCGAGATGTTTGCTCTCTATGCGCGAGGCCTCAACTCCTTTGTTGAGATTCTCGCGTTTGATGTAGAGGCTGGCTCACATGTGTGGAGCAAAACCTTTGGCGCGTTTGGCGAGAGATATGTTGCAGACCTCGCGCGCCTCAACGAAGCACAAGTTGATTTTTACTTCGCTGCGTCGGAGTTGCTCGAAGAACAGTACAACTCTCTTGCTGATGCCATTGAGGATACCCAAGTATCAAACTCCGCTATAAGTGTTGCATCAACCAACTTTGCACCGACGCTCACCATGCCAGGGGAGAAACAAGTCGCCGCAGTGTGGGATGGCTGGATAGATTTTTTAGCAGACACCTTTTTTACCCACAAGACTGGAGGTACAGAGACTTGTGTTACTTGAGAAGGAGTTACTATCCCCAATTTGTAATATTTTCGCATCTGTGGTTTATTAATTAGTGGAGCGGGTTCTTTTGAACGGAGAAACAGGTCGCCGACTTTGGCTGGTCTATTTTTCTGTTTAAGTACACACAGGCTCTCTCATAAAGCGCTTTCTTCGCGGGGCGACTGCGGAGGGAGGACTATGTGTTCAACAGTCTAGGAGTAGTTGCATGTTCAAACGTGCAAAGGCCGTGTTTATGGTACTTGTGCTGTCGGCGACACCGTCGATGGCTATGACCATGAACTCGAGTTGGTATGGGCCGGGCTTCCATGGAAAGAAGACGGCCAGCGGTGCGAAGTTCAACCAGAACGCGATGACCGCTGCACACAAGACGCTCCCGTTCGGAACACGTCTTGAGCTCACCAACCCCAAAAACGGCCATACGGCTTGCGTCACCATCACCGATCGAGGACCCTTCCATCCCAGGAGGCAACTCGACGTTGCAAAAGCAGTGGCAGTGAAGCTCGAGTTCATCAACTCGGGCACTACACCACTAACCGTCGTCAAGAACGGTTGCTAGGCTGACGCCATATAAAAAAGGGCGCTCCATCGAAAGATGGAGCGCCTATTTTCTTTTCTTCAGGCAATTTTTATGTCGGGTTACTACACCCAGGTTCTATACGCAGGTTTTGGCTGTTGATGTTGTGGACGCCAGCACTAAAGCTCCCAACTGCACTTTCTAGGTAGGTGCAGATCTGGAAGTTTTGCGTGGTAAAGGTGCCGGTCCCAAAAGGGAGGCGGGTCCCATACTGGCATGGCGAAGTTGAAACTGCAGTACAACGACTGGCACTGCCGCTTGCGTCGTTGAAGTTTTTAAGCAGGTCGCAGTTTTTAGCGAAGTCGCCACCAAGCGGGTTGCAGCCCGTCATGGCACCACCAGAAAGTTGGAGGTCTGCCTGCGCGATGATGTTGATCATCTGCTTCAGCTCAGAGACTCGCCTCGCGTCGCGCGCCTTATTGCGTGCATTGCCAAGAGATGCCAGTACGATGCCAGCCAAGATGCCAATAATGGCTATTAC
>CAYGHD010000044.1:0-2521 GCA_964349675.1 uncultured Candidatus Saccharibacteria bacterium | reverse complement strand
CTGTACTATCTCACCAATCCCGCTTGGCGGGTTTTATTTTCGAAAACATGGCACGATCGCTCAAAAAAGGCCCATACGTAGACGAAAAGCTCCTCAAAAAGATTGAGGGTAAAAAGCCACAGACATCTGGGGTCATTACAACGTGGTCACGCCGCTCACAGATTGCTCCAGAGATGGTCGGGTTTAAATTTGGCGTCCATAACGGCAAAACCCACATCGAGGTACTTGTTTCAGAAGACATGGTGGGGCATCGCTTGGGTGAATTTTCTCCAACAAAGAAATTCGTTCGCCATGGCGGTAAGATGCAGAAGGAAATGGAGCAAAAGGCAAAGCAGGCCGAGATAGCCTCAGCCCAAGCATCAAAAGCTGCAACTGACACCAAGGCCGCTGCCGCGAAGAAGAAATAATTTTTGATATATGACTGACGCAACTGCATCACTTTCAAACTACCGACAATCTCCTCGCAAGGTGCGTCTTGTTGCAGACCTGGTGCGTGGCAAAACCGCAGCACAAGCACTCCAAGCGCTTGAGGTGTTGCCAAAGCGTGCTTCGGAGGCAATGGCAAAGCTGATTAAATCTGCAGTGGCCAATGCGCAAAGCAAAGGGGGTGCATCAGCTCAGGAGTTGGTGATTTCTCGCATCGAGGTTAACGGAGGTATTGTGTTCCGCCGCTCAATGCCTCGCGCACGCGGCCGCGCATCGGCTATCCGCAAAAAGACGAGCCACATCACGCTTGCGCTGTCCCGCCGTGCAGAAAAACTACCAGCAAAAGCAAAACCGAGCGCCGCTCAAGAATAATTTATGTCAAAAATCGTCCATCCATTTGCACATCGTTTGGGGATTCTCCGTGACTGGCGTCATCGCTGGTTTGCCGTGGGCGCAAAGTACCAGCAATACCTCAAAGCAGATATTTTACTCCGCGAGTTTTTGCAAAAAGACCTTCGCGGTATGCACATTGGCGGCATCGAGATAGAGCGTAATGAAAAAACGCTCCGCGTGATGCTCAAAACATCTCGCCCAGGGTTAATCATCGGCCGCTCAGGTGAAGGCTCAGTAAAACTCAAAAATAAAATCGTTGCTTTTTTGACTAAGCACAAACTCCCAACACAGGAGGTAAAGCTCGACATCGAGGAAATCCGCTCCCCAGAGAGTAACGCAGCGATTGTTGCCTACATGGTGGCAGAGGGGCTTGAGAAGCGCCTCCCGTTCCGTCGTGTGCTCAAGCAGACGATTGAAAAGGTGATGGCGAATCGTGACGTTAAAGGGGTGCGTATCGCGCTTTCAGGGATGCTCGGCGGCGGCTCGATGTCCCGCACGGAAGAGCTCAAAAAGGGTCGTATTCCGCTGCAGACGTTTCGTTCAGACATTGACTATGCTCGGGAGCGCGCAAATCTGCCGCTTGGCGTGATTGGCGTCAAGGTATGGATCTACCGCGGCGAAGTTTTTGCCGAGAAGAATAAAGACAAATAAACTACCATGTTGTTTCCTAAAAAAGTAAAATTTAGAAAGTGGCACACGATGCGTCGCAACACGAAGCGCGATTTGGTCGCGTCCCGTGGAGTCACCATCGCCTTTGGAAGCCACGCGCTTAAGGCTGTCACGCATGCGCGCGTACGCTCAAACCAGCTCGAGAGCGCCCGCAAGGTGATTGCCCGCAACTTGGGTAAGACCGGCAAGTCTTGGATCCGCGTATTTCCAGACAAACCGTTTACGCAAAAGCCGCCCGAGGTAAAATTGGGTAAAGGTAAGGGTGACCCTGTTGGGTACGAAGTAGATGTGTGGCCAGGTCGTGTGCTGTTTGAGGTGGATGGCGTTTCTGATGCGATTGCCACCAAAGCGCTTGTGGGCGCAGCAAAAAAGCTTCCACTTAAAGCAAAAGTAGTGTCTCGGCACGCAGCAAAATAACTCCTATGACTAAGAAAAACACACTCATCAAACACACTGCAGACGAGCTTACCCGCTTAGTTGCCGACACACGCGAAGAGCTTCGGGGCTTGCGTTTTTCCCTCGCAGGGAGTAAAAATCGCAATGTAAAGCTTTCACGGACGCTGCGCAAAACCATCGCTCGGGGGCTGACCGCGCTAGGCACCCAGGCAGAAAAGAAATAATATATGGAAAAGACCGTAAACAAAAAAACACTTCGAGGCACTGTGGTATCTGACAAGATGCAGGATACTGCTGTGGTTGCGGTCGAGCGCTACGTGAAGCATCCAAAATACAAAAAATACCTCAAGCAGACTAAACGCTACCACGCACACAATCCGGGTAATCGTGCAAAGACAGGGGAGAAGGTGGTCATCCGTTCCTGCCGCCCACTGTCAAAGCGCAAATCATTCGAGATACTTTTCGCATAATCAATCCGTACTACTATGATTCAAGATCGATCACTCGTTACTATTGCAGATAACTCCGGCGCCAAAGTTGGCCGCATTTTCAAGATTCCTGGGAGTTCTAAAAAGCGCTATGCAGAAATAGGCGAAGTGGTGGTCTTGTCGGTGCAGTCTGCAGAGCCACGCAAAGC
>CAYGHD010000043.1:0-2563 GCA_964349675.1 uncultured Candidatus Saccharibacteria bacterium | reverse complement strand
CTGCAGAGCCACGCAAAGCAGTAAAAAAGAAAGAGGTGCTTAAGGCGGTTGTGGTGCGCCAGCGCAAAGCCTTTCGCCGCAAAGATGGCTCATATGTGCGTTTTGATGAAAATGCAGTGGTGATTATTGAAGGTACGGGCAAAAATCCAAAAGAGCCCAAAGCTGGACGCATCTTCGGCCCAATACCACGTGAGCTGCAAGAGCTTGGATATCAGACGATTATTTCTCGCGCCCCTGAAGTCGTGTAAGATCTGCAAGAATTTTTATGAATACACTCCATATTAAAAAAGGTGACACGGTACGCGTCCTCTCTGGCAACGAGAAGGGCAAGACTGGTGCTGTGCTCGAAGTATTTCCAAAAACAAATATGGTGGTCGTCGCGGGGGTAGGGATGCGCAAAAAGCATCAGAAGCCACGTCGCGAGGGGCAAAAGGGGCAGATTATCGACAAGCAGCATGCAATACATGCAAGTAAAGTGATGAACACTGCTGCAGAAAAACAGAAGGCAAAAAATAAGAAGAAATAAACTACCATGCCTAACCTTATACAAGAACAACAGAAAACCGTATACAAGACGCTCAAAGATACTTTTGGGTGGAAGAGCGTCATGCAGGCGCCGCGGATAGAAAAGGTTGTGGTGTCTGTTGGTGTGGGCAAGATGGCAAAAGACAAAGCTAAAGTAGAGCTGGTCGCCAAGCGTCTTGCAAAGATTACCGGCCAAAAGGCAGTTGAGCGCGGCGCAAAGAAATCTATCGCAACATACAAGACGCGCATCGGTGACCGGGTTGGGTATCAAGTGACGCTCCGTGGCAAGCGCGCCCAGGACTTTTTGAACCGCTTGGTACACATTGCGCTTCCACGCACCAAAGACTTCAAAGGTATCGCAACAAATGGCATTGACGGTATGGGCAACTATACGCTCGGCATCCGCGAACACAATGTATTTCCTGAAACTGCAGATGAGGAGTTGAAAGATATTTTTGGCCTCGCGATTACTATCGTGACGACTGCAAAAGACAAAAAGCTTGCGCACGCGTACTTGGCACACCTCGGACTCCCGTTCAAAAAATAACGCACCCTAGCGTGTGGTAAAAAAAGAAAAGCCGTCGCAATTGCGACGGCTTTTTAGTTACCCCTTGAGGGGTCGCACTTCAACGCAGGCGACGCCTTGGGTAGGGTAAAATCCCAGGATGTGCGCGCCGCGCGGTGTGAGGTCGAGGCGCTGTGTTGTTGGAATGTACTTGGCTTTTGGAGGCATGCGCCACCGCTGTTTGTGGGGCATCCGGTCCGTCACCTTGACGACGATGTGCTTTCCGGAACTTCGGTTGATGATAAGCAGCCGTGTCCCCAAAGGAAAGAAGTCCTGCGGGGTAGCTACCGTCTTGCTGTGCGGGTTAAACTGCTGGCCGTTGGCCATGGTTTTCCCTGGGAGATGATAGTATGTTGCTCTCGCAACAAGCGCCCCCTCTTGTAGTGGACATGCTGCCGCAGCGATACTCGGTAGCATAGCCATTGCAAAAGCGATACGCAGTAACCCAAACCTCATCAACCAATTCCTTGCAGTGATGGGATGCTGGCGGCTTTTGTAGCGCGCGCATGCCTCCTCTTTTGTTAATTATATCACTATATAGTGCTTTGTCAATTAATGGTAGTCGCTCAATGTGTTCCTGTCTCGTTGATTGACCGGAAGACGGTGACCAAGTAGGCTCTTTTTAGTTGCTCATACAAAGGGCTTTAACACATGGAAAAAAATATTGTGGCAATCGAGTCCGGAGTTGCCAACATCAAAGGATATCGTGTCCATGTTAGGGTACCTCCCCGATCTTCTTGTGAGTGGGTTTCCCGGCACGATACCGTTGTTATCCGTGCCGCAAAGGGCGGCGGCATACTCCCCAGTGTGCCAGTGTCAGATTGGGGTTCTTGCCAACGGTCACTGCGGGTGGTGCTCCAACCAGGTCTCGACGTAATGGAAGTATTGCTGCTGCCGGGTATAGGCGGCTACTTCAACCCACTGCTCAATCGCCTATGTCGCGGGCCGTTCCCCATACTCCAAATCAAGGAGGAGCATATCCCATTTGAATGTGAGTGCTGGGCGGAAGTGATGTCGACGCATCTGGGTGACTATTTGATGCTGCAGAGCCGAGACAAAACATGGACGCTGTTCTACAACCTGTCTGCCTCCGCCGCATTGCCGCCGCACGTCGCCTCCATAGACTTTGGTGGGGGAGTCACCGTTAGGCGCGTCCGTGACGGAACCCCGTGGCATGGGCTGACGCCAGAAGCGACACCACAACCCGGATTATTTTTTGGGAGTTTGTATCAAGGACCCCCAAATCAAAAGAGGGTTGTGAAAGCCTGGGAGCAATTTCAGAAAACCTCTTTTCGTCTGATGCATACACATTTGTCTCGAAAACGATGAAGGTGCACAGCCCCTGCGGGAAACCGCAGGGGCATTTTGTTGGCGTGTGGCCGCCCGCCGAGATATATGCTTGCGCCCCAAAGGGGGCTGTGCTAGTATCACCCCAGCCCACAAGGGCTCCTTTTTTCTGTTAGGTGTCGTTTA
>CAYGHD010000042.1:0-2571 GCA_964349675.1 uncultured Candidatus Saccharibacteria bacterium | reverse complement strand
TGCGGCCGTACTGCTGCAAACGGTGGTCGGCTTCCAGCTGCGTCAAACCCCGCGTTGAGGCATCAACGTGGTGGAGAACGCTTTCTAGGTCTTGGGTTGCCGGTCGCGCGGTAGGCATGCAGGTAGTTTAGCAAACTCAAAGCGAAAAGTTTGCATTTGCGATTTTCATGTTAGCCAAGGTTCCACCAATCCTATTGTTTTATTCTGACAATTAATTTCTGCTTTTACACCAAGCGGCAAAATAAACTGCGGGTCGGTATGTCCAACGTCAAAATTAGCGACGATTGGCAAATCTGGTTTGCCAAATTCTTTTGCAACAATCGAAACTATTCTCTCCTCTAACTCCTTCTTTTCTTCATCGGAGTAATCCCGTGCGCGGGAAAAAATGAACCCACTAATCTTACTATATACGCCCTGCACGCCATAGTTTCTCAAGACGTGATCAATGTAGCGAATCGACGGCTTTTCTTCAGAAGTTTCGAGAAAAAATATTTTGCCTTCCCAAAAATCTCGCGAGGGCCAAAAATCAGTCCCTTTCATCATCTCCAAGACTTCTATACAACCGCCAAAAAATTCTCCCTGGACTTTGCCGCTTCCTTGAAGCCAGTGCCAGCCGTCATTCGATTTCATTGGATTGACCCTACCCAGATTATCCTTGTTTGCCCAATCGGGATAGCCATCGCAATACTCTTGGTAGGGTTGATACAGATAACTTTCTTTCGACTCAAAAAGGATTGCTTGCACATGAGATTTGAAACTTTTCGGCAAACTATCCATTTGCGAGAATCCCGCCATTATTGACGGACCATAAAAAGTGACGAGCCCTTGCAAATTTGAAAATACGTGGAGTGTTGAAGTGTCAGAATATCCCATAAGAATTTTTGGGTTCTCAGCAATAATTTTTTTATCAAGAAACGGCAAAATCCGGACGGAATCATCACCACCGATTGAAGCGAAAATGGCTTTAACTTCTGGGTCGGCAAAAGCGTCGTTTATATCCTTTGCACGAACTTGCGGATTGTCCCGCGTAAAAGCAGCATCCATCCTTGCAGTGGGAAATTCTTTAATTTTCAAACCCCACTCCCGTAAAACTTTTAGCCCGTTTTCGTAAACATAAGGGAAAACACTTGGTCCGCCCCAAGATGGAGACACAATCGCTACAGTGTCGCCTTGCTGCAATTTTGCTGGCTTCTTGTAACGCATTTGGTAAGCCTATAATTAACGATCTCGGAGTTAGATCCTCGTTGCGGGTTTAGCAGTGGGCATATGCATAGTTTAGCATGCAACAAAAAATTCGATATAACATTGGTCACCTTCTGTCCCCAGCGTAGAGGGTCCCCGCGAGCGTGGCGCGGAACGTAGTGAGCACGCGGTCGTGGGGTCAAGCGAGGCTTCGTCCGGAGGGTGAAGCAGGATGCGACAAAGTCGCGTCACGCGGAACTCGATGGACGAAACGAGCTGGTGGGTCCGCTGGGAATCGAACCCAGAACCTTGGGCTTAAAAGGCCCCTGCTCTACCAATTGAGCTACGAACCCAGATTGTGAAAAGGTGATTGAGTCCCGACCCCGCTTTGCGGGGTCGCGGATCCACGATCACGAAGTGATCGGGACTACGAACCCAGAGATGTGGAACACAAACCCATATCGGGCCTATTGTGCACTAATTACGCTAAATATACAAGCTCCCTACTTCCCGCCCTTCGCTTTTTCAATAAGCTTCCAAAACACTTCCCGCGTGGTTTCCACGTCGGCTTTGGCACGGTGCGCCAGGGGCTGCGGGATTTTTAAGTACGCCGCCACCTTCCCCAGGCTGTAACTAGGCATGAGTAAGTATTTACGCGCGTAGGTAAGGGTGTCCACCAGCGGATTTGTGAGCTTCGGCAAACCTAGGCGCTCCAGGTGCGCGTTGATGAAGCCGATATCAAAGTTGACGTTGTGCCCGACAATGGGACAGTTGCCGATGAAGGCCACCAACTCGGGGAAAACTTTTGAAGCGGCCTTGCCCTCTACCGCCAAGAGTTCATTGCTAATCCCGTGCACGCGTACAACTTCCGGGTCCAAGATCCTGCCAGTCTCAATAAGGCTCACGTATTCCCCGACCACCAGCTTATCCTGGATTTTTTGGGCTGCCACTTCAATAACATCATGACCCTCTTCGGGCTTGAGGCCGGTGGTTTCGACGTCCAGAACGACCAACGTGGGGGAAATGCTTGGCATAGATACGTAGAATAGCATACCGACCGTGCATCCTCCTCTCCCGGCCTGCGGCCACCCTCTCCTACCCGAGGAGAGGGATATTTTATAGCCCTCCCTCTCCCCTTCGTGGGAGAGGGTTGGGGAGAGGGCGAATGCGAGAAAGGCGGATAACTTGGGGAAAGGTGTAGCCTTGCCCCGGCCCAGCAGCCCAAGTAAGATACAGAGACCCTATGGCCGACAACCGCCAAACGCTGCCCGACAAAATTCCACCCCAAAACCTCGATGCCGAACAGGCGTTGCTGGGCGCGTTATTAATTGATAAAGACGCCATTATTAAGGTGGCCGACCTTATCCAGACGGCCGACTTCTACCGCGA
>CAYGHD010000041.1:0-2786 GCA_964349675.1 uncultured Candidatus Saccharibacteria bacterium | reverse complement strand
ATCAAAAGGGAGGGCACATTCTAAAGGCTGATATCATGCTTACCCAAAAGGGTCCAATTATATTAGAGCTAACACCTCGATTGTCTGGTGGTTGGGATAGTTCCTTTTCCACTCCTGCCCGAGGTGCGGATTTCACTGAAGGCGCGCTATCGCTTGCGCTCGGAGAGCCACTTACTGAAGATTTGTTTATGCGATATTTTACATACTCACTCTCTCCGGCATATAGTGCAGTGCTCTCACGTGTTGAAGTAGGCGCGAAAGACTGTATCGGGAGAGACTTTGCTGGGGGTGTCGGTGAGACGCGCGGCAAGGCTCTTGAGAATGCGGCTCACGCTCTTCAGACGGGCATATTCCTTACCTGATGGTCTTTCACGTGCTAGTCTGAGGGCGATTACTACTCTATTTTCCTACTATGGCGTACCAATGGTGTAACGAAGCAAAACTTGAAACGCTCACCGGAGCGGGGGAAGGCGACACACTTACTTTTGTTGCAGGGAGCGAAAAGGCAATAGTTACCCTTAATGACGGCGATATCGCCCGTGTAGATTTTTGGCTCGACGACGCGCTAGCCGCGTCCATTGTGCCGGAACAAGCTCACGCAATGGTTGTGGGAGAGAAAAACTGGACTCGAGATGTCTACCACTATTTAAAGCCTGGAGGAGCTGCACCAACAATGCGTCTTGGAATTACCAAGCATCGCGGACAGGGAACGTGGTCGAGTTTGCCGCACGACTTTGAAGAGTCGCCAGAACCAGGATTTGAGGAGATATTCTTTTATCTTGTGAAAGGAGGGAGTGGTCGTGGCATACAGGTAGGAAAAGGGTTGTGGTTTGATGGCTCCTCAGTTGATGGAGTGTGGCAGATTGCTGACAAGCAGTTCGGTACGGTTCCTATGGGATATCACCCTGTCGTGGGTGAACCAGGTGCCGAAATTTCCTACGTCTGGATATATCTTGCAAAAAAGACCGAGTGGGAAAAAGTAAAATAATATGAATAAGCAGGCCGTCGTAGTTGGAGCAACGGGCAATCTTGGAAGGGCAGTGTGCGCTGTGCTTGAAAAGTCTGGATTTGATGTTGACCCGCTATGGAGGGGTAAGGATCGCCCAGACGCTACAAAGGCGACATCGTACGATTCGCTTCCAGAAAAAATTCACCTCGCGGTGTATTTGGCTGGCGTTAATGTCGTGGAAGACACCCAGAATCTTTCAGAAGAGACATGGGACCATGTTCTCGATACAAACTTGAAGGGCGCATTTTTGTTCGCGAAAGCAGCGTATCCAAAAATGGTTGCTGCGCAGGGCGCAACCTTTATAGGAATTTCGTCTATAAATGCGCTACACCCGTATCCCAAAAGAGCTGCATATGCTGCGTCGAAGGCGGGACTTGAAGGCCTAATTCGCGAACTTGCTGTGGAGTGGGGATCAGACGGCATCGTTACCCACGCAATTCGCTTGGGACACCTTGAGGGACTCATGAAGACTACGGTAGCAAACCCTGCGTTTCTCGATGCAGTACGGGAACGGACTCCTTCACACACACTTATCCCACCGGAAGCGGTAGGTGAGTACATTGCCTGGTTAGGCAACGGGGGGTCAAAATATCTTTCCGGTAGTGTTCTCGATTTCGATCCCGCATATACCCTTAACCGATGGCCTTTGTAGCTATGCCACCCCTTACACTTTTTAGTGTATTTCATCTCAACCTACTGTTTTCCTCAATTCCCGAAGAGGAACGACCTCAGGTAATTAAGAAATGCTACTGGCCACTACTCCAGCTAATTAGGAACACTGATACAAAAATAGCTGTTGAGGCAACTGGCTACACTCTTGAGGAAATCGCCCGCATTGATCCTGAGTGGATTCGTGAGTTTCAAACCCTTATTACGGAAGGACGGACCGAACTTGTGGGTAGCGGGTACGCGCAAGTAGTAGGCCCGCTTGTGCCTGCCGTGGTGACGGCGAATAATCTGGCCATTGGTCGGGGAGTGTACGAGGCTCTTGTGGGTGTACGTCCTACGATTGCATATATAAATGAGCAAACATTTTCGGCGGGGCTGGTAGCTCTCTACAAAGAAGCAGGATATGAGGCATTCATTATGGAATGGAACAATGCTGCACATGCACATCCTGAGTGGGAAAATGAGTGGCGATATCGCGTGGTGCGAGCCAGGGGCATTGGGGACGAGTCACTCCCTATACTTTGGAATGATTCCGTGGCATTCCAAAAATTCCAACGCTATGCTCATGGCGAGGTCGAGTTAGCAGAGTACGTTGCAGGGATTCTTCAACATAAGGGAGAAAAGGAACGAACACTTATGCTGTATGGAAATGATGCGGAAATATTTGATTTTCGGCCTGGTCGATTCAGTACAGAAGCCTCGCTTAAAGGGCAAAAGGAATGGAAGCGTATTGAACACGCGTACACTACCTTACGAGAGCAACCAAGTGTCAGTTTTTGCTTGCCCAGCGAGGTGCTGTCGGCTGCAAACAATGCTCCAAACACTCCTACTCTTACGCTCACTAGCGCAGAGCAACCTATACCAGTGAAAAAGCAGGAAAAGTACAACCTTTCTCGCTGGGCGCTTACTGGCCGCGATTCGATTGGTATAAATACGCAGTGTTATCAAATCTATGAAGCACTCATCCAACGAAACGACATGGGTGATGCTGATTTATGGAAACGCCTGTGCTACGCGTGGGACAGTGATTTCCGTACACACATCACACCAGAGCGATTTTCTGTGTATCGAAAATTCTTGCAGGAGCTTGCGAATGATGTGGGGGTTG
>CAYGHD010000040.1:0-2802 GCA_964349675.1 uncultured Candidatus Saccharibacteria bacterium | reverse complement strand
ATCTATGACGTGAGCGGGCAAACCGCGCTGCGTTACATTGCGCCGCAACCACTGCAGTTGGTGCAAGCCAACTGGAACCTACAGGACGCCAACTGGTTCCCAGATTTTCCCACCTCGGCCGAAAAGATTTTGGCATACTACGCATCTGCCGGTGGGAAAGACGTGGATGGCGTTTTGGCGGTAACCCCGGCTGTGCTCCAATCGTTTCTTAAGCTTACTGGCCCAGTTGAGGTGCCTGAAGTCGGCATGACCTTTACCGCAGAGAATTTTGTTTCCGAAATACAAAAAATTATTAAAGATGCCGAGCAAAAAGACTACACCAAACCAAAACTGGTGTTGGGCTATTTGGCACCAAAAATTCTTAGCCGCGCACTCACGCTTACCCAAAACCAGTTGTGGCAATTGCTGGGGAGCATGCAAGGGCACTTGGTTAGCCGGGATATCCAGTTTTACTTTACCGATGCACAGTTACAACAACAGAATATAGATTTAGGTTGGGCGGGGACCTTGCGCACCAGCGAAAAAGATTACTTACATATTAACCGCGCAAACTTGGGTGGTGGTAAGACCGATGGTGTCATTGAAGAAGTCACCACGCACAATGCCGTTATTGCAGCGGATGGCACCATTACCGATACGGTTACGATAATTCGAAAGCACAACGGTATTCCGCACGACAAATTTACCGGGGACCGGAATATTGCATACGTACGTTTTTACGTCCCGAATGGTAGTACCTTGCTGAATGCTAGCGGCTTTGAGCGTATCGATCCCAAGCGGTTCCGTGCACCATCTCCCGATGCTATTCCGGATGTGGATGTTGCCGCGTTAGAAAGTTCGGCAACCACGCACGAAGCTTCGGGCACGCGCGTGAGTAACGAATTTGGGCATACAGTTTTTGGCAACTGGCTGGGCGTAGGGCCAGGTGAAACCATAAAAGCGACCCTTACCTACGCGCTACCAATTCGCCTGCATGTTGGCGGTCTATTCAGCCGTACCGACACCTACAGCCTCCTCGCGCAAATGCAGCCAGGGACAGCCCCGGGTTTTTCGTCCAGTCTTACTATCCCTGCTGCTTGGCAAAGCACGTGGTCGGGGAGTACGGCTGAGGTCTTTGACCACCCGAGCGCGGACACGTATCGGATGGCTGGGGATTTGCAAAAGGACTTGTACTACGGGGTGGTGTTGAAGAAGTAGACCTATTTAACCCCTCTCCCGGCCTTCGGCCACCCTCTCCCCAAGCGGAGAGGGCAATTTATAGTTCCCTCTCCTCAGTGAGGAGAGGGTCCGCAAAGCGGCGGAGAGGGGAAAATGGCCAATAATTTAGAGTTTAATTTCCGCTAACTTTAGCTCTTTTGGCTAATCTTAGCCGTTCTTTGTATTGACAGGATTGGCGCCTGCGTGTATACTCCTCGGTTAGGTTGAAAATCTGAACTATCCCCAAGCAGTCCCTTTGCCGAAAGAGAGAGCGGCCAAAAGGACCTCGTAGCTATTCGTCGCACTCTCTTACCCAGAGTGCATTTTTGTATGTATCGATATGGAGGGGGTTGGTCATCCGCAAGGATGAGCAAGCGAGATGTGGGGGAGCGGAATTGCGGCGGGTTTACTCGCTAAAAATTCTTAACCCTCGTTGGGGTGCGGGCTTCGGTCCAAAGCACCCTACGTCTCACCTCCAGATCGTTACACGCAAAGGCTCGTGCAATTTGACAATTCTTTTTATCAACTTGGAGGCGACTTTTTCGATGGAGCGGTATCGCGTGGGGTTTACTCCACAAAGACACTTAACCATCACTCGGGCGTGGGCTTCGGTCCAAAACGCTCGTCGTTCACCTCCAGATTGATAGAAAGAAACTTCTAGAAAGGGAGAATAAATGAAAAGAGTCATTATTGGTCTTTTTGTCGCCTTTGTGTGCGCAGTTATCTGTAAGCTTTTAGGGCTCACATTTTGGCCGTCACTGGGCATCACAGCGGTCATCACTATTTTGACCCTTATGCTTTGGGACAGAGAATCATGGTTTTTGTAAAATCGCACAAATTTTTTACAGGATTTTTTTGAAAAATCCTGTTTTCACCTCGGATGGCGACAGAATCTTGCGATCGTCGCTCGAGATGAGAAAGATGAGCGAAACTAAAAAAGTGAGGGAGTTATGCTTGACAGAATTGAGTCTTTGATTTATTCGCGCAGTGTGTACAACTTTGTTCTCGCAGCAAACATCGGTTGGTGCCTGTGTGCCCTTCGAGCTAATTTTGCAACGAGTGCAGAAGCGTGGTGGAAGATATGCCTTGCTGTGTTGGGACTGTTTGTGTACAACAGTCTGGCCATCGCTCTTTGCTTCTTAGCTGCATTCGTATTGCTTACGGTTTTCAAAGCGCTCGTCTGGATATACCGAGTAAAATTTGACTAACGTAAGACTTTGAGGGAATCGCAAGAGCCCTCGTTAAATATTCTCTTGCCCTTCCCCCAAGCGGTTTCTAAAAAGAATCCGGGTGAGGGAAGGGTTTGCAATATGGATAGCGCTTCTATTGCGTACTATACTCGTGTTGCTGTCCCTTTACCCGCCCATCGGCTGCCTTCTTACGATCTCAGGTTTGATAAAATCCCGCTAGGACTCTCTCCCTGCTGGATGGATGTGAACCCGGGTATTAGTCGCATGGTACCGGTGGGCAGGTAAGGGGGGAAATACGTGAGAGAGCGAACATAACCACGCTTGATTAAAGCGTGGTTTTTTCGTATCCTGCAGCTACCTATGTGGCAGAAACTCTGGACAAAACTCTCCACCACTATCCTGGGCGGAGCAATAG
>CAYGHD010000039.1:0-3653 GCA_964349675.1 uncultured Candidatus Saccharibacteria bacterium | reverse complement strand
GAGGGATTCGAACCCCCAACAACTGCTTCGAAGGCAGGCATGATATCCATTTCACTACAGGAGCCTGTTCCCGCCTGCCGAACGAGCAGGTGCCAATAGGCAAGGCGTGTTAGGATTGTGCCATGCAACTGTCTCAAAGCCAAATACCTGCCGAAGTTTCACGAATAACGACCACACTTGAAGATGCGGGCTTTGAAGCGTGGGTTGTCGGGGGATGTGTACGGGATTTGTTTTTAGGCCGCAAACCAAAAGATTGGGATATTACAACCAATGCTAACCCCGAACAAATCCAAGAATTGTTTGAAAATACGTTCTATACTAATGAATTCGGAACTGTTGGAATTGTAAATGAGGCCGCCACAGATGAGTCACTTAAAGTTGTTGAGGCAACCCCATACCGAATAGAAGGGGAGTACCGTGACGCAAGACGGCCAGACAGCGTTATTTTTAGCCAAAAAATAGAAGATGACTTAAAGCGGCGAGACTTCACTATAAATGCGCTTGCGTATAGTCCGTCAAAAGGCACCTTATTGGACACATACGACGGGATAGGTGACCTTGCCAAAGGGGTGCTACGCGCCGTAGGAGACCCTGTGGTGCGTTTTTCTGAGGACGCGCTACGAATCCTTAGGGCGATCCGGATTAGCGCAGAATTGAGTGAAAAAAACTTTGTTATTGAAGAGGGGACCGCGGCTGCGATGCAGCAATGCGCCACACAACTAGAAAAGATATCGAAAGAGCGAATACGGGATGAGTTTGTCCGTATCCTTAACTCTCCAAAACCTATGGACGCTCTTGTTTTGAGCCACAAATTAGATATTTTACGCTTTATCGCGCCCGATATTGAATTGGGAATTGGTGTAGATCAAAACCAAGCCCACAGCTTTGATGTGTACGAGCACAACCTGCGCTCACTACAACACGCTGCAGACAAGGGATGGAGCTTTGATATACGCTTAGCAGCATTGTTTCACGACATAGGAAAACCAGCCACCCGACGCTGGGCTCCAGAGAAGAAAGACTGGACCTTCCACGGCCACGACGTTGTTGGTGCCCGTATTGCCAAAAAAGCCTTAGAAAAACTCAAGTTTCCACGTGAAACAATAGAGAAGACCCAAAAACTCGTTCGGTGGCATATGTTTTTCTCAGACCCAGACAAAGTAACTTTGTCTGCCGTGCGACGCATCATAGCCAATGTAGGCAGGGACAATATTGCCGATCTTATCCAATTGCGCATTTGCGACCGAATTGGCACCGGCCGCCCCAAAGAACAACCTTTTAGACTGCGTAAATACCAAGCAATGATTGACCAGGCGCTACGTGACCCAATTTCTGTCGGCATGCTCAAAATAGACGGGAAGCGATTGATGGAAGTAACAGGGGAGAAGCCTGGTCCCCGACTGGGTTGGTTGTTGCATGCACTTTTGGAAGAAGTGTTGGACGATCCTGAGCGCAACACAGTGGAGTATTTAGAAAAGAGGGTAGTAATACTTTCAGCACTCACCGATGCAGAACTTGAATCTAAAGGACAAGAAGCGAAAGAGCGAAAAAACGAGGCTGAGCAAGCCGATTTAAAAGAAATTGATAAGAAGTATTTTGTTGACTAATGGTGTAAAAGACAGATATCCACAGCGTTGTCCTTTACGATGTCTTTTATATCACGTACTCTAAATGCAGACCAACAACAAGACTAATTTTGTGTCACGCCCTGGGCACAGACATTAGCACCGTTCTTTCGTTCACCACACATGTGTACACGTGCGCTGTTCTCAGGAAACAACTTCACCCTGAGCCGAGTACGAAATACTCTCACCCTTAATCAACTATTTGAATTAAAGAAGTATTTTCGTCTCCACCTATCAAGGTATATCTCTCGTGAGAAATACCACTGTTCTTTGAAGCTGTTCGAGAAGAACCAAGCGCTCAGCCCCTAACCAAATACTCCATAGGTTGGGGGTTTGTTGTGTCTACTCCTTTATTTATTTCATTTCTAACAAAACTGGACAGTGGTCCGACCCCAGGACACCGGGGAGAATTTTGGCGGCTTTGATGCGGGAGGTGAGAGCGCGGGAGGCAAAGAAGTAGTCGATACGCCAGCCGACGTTGCGCTCGCGCGATTGGGCAAAATGACTCCACCATGTGTAGTGACCTCCACCTTTGGTAAAAAGCCGAAACGTGTCGACAAAACCGGCTTTAATAATGGCGTCGATGCCCTCGCGCTCTTCCACTGTGTAGCCATGCTCGCCTTCGTTAGCTTTGGGGTTGGCCAAGTCGTCGGGGCCATGCGCTACGTTTAAATCACCGCAAAAAATAACGGGTTTATCCTCTTCGAGCCGCTTCATGTACGCCAAAAATGCTGGGTCCCACTGTTTGTGGCGCAGTTTGAGCCTGCTTAAGTCTGGTTTGGCATTGGGAGTATAGGAAGTGATGACGTAAAAATCATCTAATTCAACGGCAATAACCCGACCTTCATCGTTTGGGTCGCCGTATCCATCGTCGCTTAAACCAAACTCCTCGCACAAATCCTCTGGAAGCCCCAGCTCGACCGAATGAACCGTAATATCCTTTTTCACAAAGATGGCCGTGCCGCTGTAACCTTTGCGCTTGGCAGAGTGCCAATACTCCTCGTAGTCGGGCAAATCCAGCACTGCCTGGCCCTTTTCGGCCTTGGTTTCTTGCAAACACAGTACGTCGGGCTTGTACTTTGCTACAAAAGGCAAAAATAGGTCCTTTTTGTGCACCGCCCGTATACCGTTTACGTTCCAGGAGACGAGTTTCACACTCATATCATAGCAAACACTCCTTTAAAAACGGAGTCACTTCCTCCTTTTGCCGTGAAAGGCTTTGTGTACCTCGTGCAAATGTTTGTCGGTGATGTGAGTGTAGACCTGGGTAGTAGCGATATTGGAGTGGCCAAGGAGCGCCTGCACCGAGCGCAGGTCGGCACCGTTTTCCAAGAGGTCGGTCGCGAACGAGTGGCGGATGACGTGCGGGGTGACTTTGCGGGTAATGCCTGCCTTGGTGGCATACTTTTTGACCAGACGTTCGACCGAGCGGGGAGTGAGCCGCCCACCCGAGGACGACTTTTCTTTACTTCCTAAATTGCGACTCATCTGCACAAACAGCGCGTCGTCTATGTCGCCTCGTTTGTCTAAGTACTCTTTTATACAGCGCTTGGCAGCAGGGGAGAGAAAGACCACACGCACCTTTTCGCCCTTGCCGCGCACCGAAAATTCGTCACGCGAGAGGTCTAAGTCGCGATTGAGGCCGCACAGCTCCGAGACGCGCAAACCGGTAGAGAAAAACAGCTCTAGTATTGCCCGGTCGCGCAAATCGCTCAGCGACGAACCTTTTGGCCCCTCCATCAACCGCTCCAGCTCGCCTGCGGTAATAAGGTCGAGGTCGCGCGCACCAACCTTTGCTAATTCGATGCGCTCGGGGTTAAGTGATTCGATGCCGCGCTTGCGCAAAAACTTAAGGAACGCACGCAGCGAGATCATGTAATAGTTTTGGGTCTTGTGCTTCATTGTGCCACTTGTGCCTGGCTGGCGGTTTAGGTGCAAACGGAATTCGCGCACCAGGCGCTCGTCGAGCTTGGCAGGGGAGGTGAGTTTGGTGTGGGCCAAAAAACGCGAAAGATAGCGGTCGTAATT
>CAYGHD010000038.1:0-3893 GCA_964349675.1 uncultured Candidatus Saccharibacteria bacterium | reverse complement strand
GTCCATACGCACGAAGATGCCGCCGAGGGCGTCGTACATCTTGAAATGCAAGGCCTTGTTCGTACACGTGACATCACCCTCGGCCAGTTCTTTAAGAGTTGGGGTAAGGATATCGGGTCACTAGGAGTGAACGTTAGGATGACGGTCAACGGTCAAGAAAATATGGAGCTTGAGAATTATCAGATGCAAGACAGTGATCAAATTGTATTGCGATATGAGTAGCGAAGGATGTGGCGGGTAGAGTCGTACCAACCAGACAGGATAGACCTACGTTCACGTCTAAGATTGATAGTCATTAATTATGAACCTCTTCCGTAATCCCGCGACAAGCCTGGTAGGCCTTATAGGTCTCGGAATTCTTATCTTCGGCACAGCGGCCACAGTCATACTTCGCGGCAGTGATGAGGCAGGAAAGAGCGCGGAATCAACGCAGACTGTTCTTTCGATCTCTCCGCAGACACCGACGGAATCGGTGCTGGTCGACCGTGTCGACATGCCAAGCGACGGATGGGTGGTTGCACGAGGAATCGAGGGGGACCAGCTTGGTCAAGTGATCGAGATCAGCCGCTATCTTGCTGCGGGCATTCATGAAAGCGTGGTCGTCCCGCTAGGGGACTTCTACGATGAGGAAGAAGTCATCGTCATGCTTTACGAAGACAATGGTGACGGCATCTTCAATGATTTAGATCTCCCAACACTCAATGCGGAGGGTCGAATGACGGCCGTGTATGCAAGAACCGGCGAACCGTTACCCGCAACCATTACTGCCGTGAGCGACTCAAGCATGGTTCACTCCATGCCAGGAATGACAGGTATGGCGCGGATTAGATACACGAACGAAGGGTTCATCCCGAGTACGATTGAGGTGGCTCCGGGTACGATGGTCGAGTTCGTGAATGAAAGTGACCAGGACATGTGGGTTGCGTCCGATATGCATCCGACGCATGAGCGGTTGCCTACATTTGACCAATTCCGTCCGTATAAACCTGGCGGCATGTATCGATATACGTTCGACGAGGCTGGCACGTGGCCATACCATGATCATCTACGTCCTACTGACATCGGTGAGATTGTTGTGCAGTAACCTTGTATGCCCAAGGCCCTTATTAAAGGAATAGTATTCGTTGCAGCGTTCGCCATGGTCTTTCTGGTGAGTTACGCCATTTTGTTGTCGTTCGATCTTGTTCCAGAAACCTCTCAGCAGGTCTCAGAGCAGATTAAACCAGCACTGCGTACGCCGGTTGAGGTTGATAGGGTAGAAGAGCCGATGCGCATTGTGGCTAAGGACATCGGCCTTGATGCAACTATTGTGAGTCCAATAAGCAAAGATATTCCCACGCTCGACAAGGCCCTTCTCTCTGGAGCGGTAAGGTATCCAGGTACCGCCGCACTGGGAACGCTGGGTACTATGCTGCTCTTCGGTCATTCAAGCTACCTCCCGTTCATACAGAATGATGCATATAAAACCTTCAACGACATTCAAGAACTCGAGCAGGGAGCTGTGATAAGCGTGTTCTCAAATGAGCGAGAATATCGATATGAAGTAATTCGCATTGAGCAAGCTAAGGCTACTGCCGACCGTATTGCACTTGAAAATAATGGTCGCTTCCTCAAGCTTGTCACCTGTAATTCATTCGGAGCAAAGGAGGATCGGTTCGTCGTTACCGCTCGTCTCATTGGCGCATATGAATAGTATGAATCGAACGGGGACAGTCACGCGTTGGTACGCACATATCGCCCTAATGACAGTCGCTATTCTCGGGCTTAGCCTTATTTCTCCGAATGCTGCTGCGCAGAGTCCTGAAGAAATTCAGGTACAGATGGAAGAGCATAACCGGAAGATTAAGGCTCTTGATGAGGAAATTGCCACGTACCAAAAAACACTCAATGTGCTTGGAACACAAAAGCAGACTCTGCAGTCCGCCATTAAGACCATCGATGTCTCCCGACAACAGACGTCTACCCAAATTAGCGTCACACAGAATAAGATTGCTGCCACAAATCTGAAGATTCAGGAGCTCTCAGGGGCAATTAGTAAAAAGGAATATTTGATAGCGCTAAATAAGACAGCAGTAGCTGAATCTATTCGAGAAATTGCGAATAGTGATAATGTGCCGCTTATTGAGCAGCTTTTCTCTGTTCAAACACTTGCGGATGCATGGGAAGCAGTCGATATGCGTGCCATGGTGAGCGCAGCTCTCAGAGACAAGACAAATGCACTTTCAAGGGACAGGCAAGAACTCTCGCTCAAACAGAAGGAGGAGGGTAGCAAGAAGACGGAGCTAAACGTACAGAGGAGTGAGCTTACAACCCAACGAAAGACACTTGATCTGCAGAAGGCGGAAAAGGACAGACTACTAGCGGAGACGAAGAATCAGGAATCTTCCTATCAGGCACTTATCGCAAAGAAGCGTGCGGAACAGAAGGTATTTGAATCCGCCCTTTCGTCTCTTGAAAATGGACTGCAATCGGTTGGCTCTGTCGGCATTCCTGCTGTCGGAAGCGGGATTCTTGTCTGGCCCTTCACTGCTACGTTTATGCAAGGATGTCCAGGCAAGGCAGGCGCTCTCGGTAATAAATATTGTGTGACGCAGTACTTCGGCAACACTGCGTTCTCTACCGCTAATCCTCAGGTGTATAACGGTTCGGGGCATAATGCGATTGATATAGGCGCTCCGAGCGGCACGCCGGTCACTGCTGCTCTTTCAGCAACGGTGATGGCAACTGGGAACACGGATGCAATCCCGGGCTGTTATTCATTTGGGAAGTGGGTCATGCTTAAGCACGCAAACGGACTTTCAACGCTTTACTCGCACCTTTCTTCCATCGCTGTTTCTCCAGGACAATCCGTTGCTACTGGCGAGGTAATAGGTAATTCCGGCATGACGGGATATGCCACTGGTCCGCATCTTCATTTCGGCGTTTACGCAACTACCGGTGTTCAGATAATGACACTCGGTGCCTACCGTGGCGCAACGTCGCCCTGCGCAAATGCAACAATGCCGGTTGCTCCAAAGGATGCCTATCTTAATCCCATGTCGTACCTTTAGAGAAGTACCTCTTCTATCATAGGAGTACACCGCAATGTAGACGGTTTCCGCAGTAACAAGGCACCTTTGCTTGCAAAGATTGTGGATTAATGAGGCCGATCTTTTGCTGTTCTGATACCGCTCGGTCTTGCGCCTAATGCCTCTGAGGAAATCGCCACCACCGACAGTGAGCTTGTAAAGCGACCCACCCTTATTGAACAGACCGTAGCCCCGATCCGAATTACTTCGTCTGCAGGTGGAACAGTTATTGTTGCGAAGGGTAGCGGCTAGAATGGAGGTTACGGAAACTATGTTGTTATTGATAACGGCGGCGGTGCTCAGACACTTTATGCCCACCTGTCTTCAATCGCTATCTTGGGTGAATCTATAGAAAAGGGAGGTTATGGGGTATGCAGGGAATACAGGAAAATCAACAGGTTCACCTCTACACTTTGAAGTGCACCGAGCACCAAACCCGCTCTAACACGTTAAGGCAATTTCCTTGTTTTCAAGAGTTATTTTACTTCTCAAACATCCAAGTAGCTCTCGCTTTTCCGTGTCAGCTCCTTCACGCAATAGATACTTCGTATAGTTCCGTATATCGATATCCCTTACCTCAAGCTTTTCTTTAATCCCGTGTACCGTCTGCTGGAACTTCTTGAATCGTTCCACCTCGACTTTAATTTTTTCTTTGATACCAATCTCGTCGACATCAATCTTATCCATGAGCTTTACGAACTGCTCGATGAGGACTTCCTCGTTCAGATAGCCGCTCGTGCAGTTCTTGTCCTTGGACTTAGTACAACCGTAATACACGTGTCGGTGGATATTGCCATTCTTCTGCTTCTTGAACTTTTCGTCGGC
>CAYGHD010000037.1:0-3917 GCA_964349675.1 uncultured Candidatus Saccharibacteria bacterium | reverse complement strand
GCCGACACAGATGCTCGGGCGGATGGGTGTTTTAATGCGATACAGCGGTACCCTAGGGTACCGCTGTTATTTTTTTACTCTGGTTTACTCCGCTTTTTTTCCTTCCATGCATCCATTTCAGCGTGGTTACCGGACAACAAAACTTTTGGCACCTTATATTTTTTACCCTTGTGTTCAAAAATCTCTGGCCGAGTGTAGATCTCGTGGCTGGCCACCCGCCCCTCTTCGAGCGACTCAAACTTGCCCAGCACACCGGGGATTTGTCTCGCAGTAGTGTCGATAATAGTGAGCGCCGGGAGTTCGCCGCCGGTTAAAATATACGGCCCAACTGATACCTCCTCTGCCTTAAGTATTTTTTTAACCCGTGCATCTATCCCCTCGTAGCGGCCACACAAAATAATCACATCTTTTTGTTTGGTAAGTTTTTTGGCATAGGCATTGGTCAAAGGTTTTCCACCCACTGCAGTAACCAACACCTTGGCTCTGACTTGATATATCAAGTCACTTTTCTTGCCCCCCTTTTTACGCTCTGTTTGATTTATGTTTTTTTGGATACTCTCCACTGCGCGCACAAACGGCTCGGCCTGCAGCACCATGCCAGGGCCGCCGCCATAGGGCCGCTCATCTGCCTTACCCCACTTATTGGTCACAAAGTCACGCAGCTGGTAACTACTGATAGTAATTTTTTTGTCTTTTTGTGCACGGCCCAAAATAGACGCACTCGCGTAGGCGTCTATCACTTCAGGGAATAATGTTACAACGTGGAAATTCATACTAATTTCCCTTCATGTTTAGCAAAAAACGCAGGAAATTGCGAGTGGAGCTCCTCGCCTAGATTTTTTATTTCTTCAATGGTGCCCCATCGAAGCTCATCACATTTATGTGGCTCACCAATTTTTACCTCTCTGGGGTCGACCAATACGCGGAAGTCATGCGCCACCCAATGCGTTTCCACACCATTTTGTACACGAAATACATCGCGATATCCCATACATTCCATAGCAATCGGAGCCGCGCAAAACTCTTCTCGCATCTCTCGGCGCACCGCATCTTCTATTGTTTCGCCAAACTTCAGCCCACCACCCCCTGGGTCCCAAAGCCCTTGTTCGTCTCGGCAATTTTGAGAGCGTTTTGCTACCAAATAATTACCCTTGCCGTCGTGGCAAAAAAAGCAAACACTGATTCGTATAATGCCGTCCATGAATATAAAAATCCGCACCACTACTGTAGCGCGGATTTTTATATTTGTCGTGTCTTACAGGTTGTCGAGGCTGCCCATCGCTTCGTCTATCGACTTCATGGTGGGCGATGCAGAAACTCCGTCTGCATGGCTGCCGTCCCACCCTGTGTCAGCCGAGCTTTTGATGCCGCCGGCTGGCTCGTTGATTTTGAGGTTTACGCGCGCATTGTGCTTCATCCCAACAACACGCAACAGGGTGCGGATTGCTTTGGCGGTGTTGCCCGAGCGGCCAATCACCTTGCCCATATCTTCTGGATTTAAATCAAGCGTCAAAAGGACGCCCATCTCGTCCACGGTGCGATTAATTTTTACTTCCTCTGGATGCTCAACTAACCCTTTGACAACAAACTCCAAAAATTCCTGATCTCTCTCTGCCATGTCAGTATATTTAATTTACTAAACGCCCTGCCGTTTAAGTTTATGCAGATGCGGGTTCTGCTGCAACTACGTTATCCTCTGTTTGTGCTACTGGGGCAGCTTCTTCTGCTGGAGCTTCCGGTGCAGGTGCCTCGGGCGTTGGCGCAGCTGCTGGCTCTGCAACTACCTCTTTTGCGGCAACAGTCTTTTTAGGGAGCACGTTTATCTTTTTACCTTCGATGATTTTTTGCGAGATAAGGAGGTTATGTACCGTGTCTGATGGCTGTGCACCGTTTTTGATCCAGTGGAGGATGCGCTCGCCCTTGAGCTCAACGCGGTTAACACGTGGGTCGTACGAGCCAACCATTTCTAGGTAGTTACCGGTTTTCGGCTTCTTTTTTGAGTCGACAACAACAACCCGGAAACTCGGGTCGTTCTTTCTGCCGCGACGCTGTAGGCGGATGTTTATCACGTAGCCCACTGTAGCAGCCTATAGCAAAAAGTCAACAACTGGGCTATAGTGGGCACTATTACGGGCAAAAAACACATTACAGGCGTCATCCAAATAACCCGCAAAAGCGTGGGATATGTGTCATTTCCACTTGAGGCCGCTGCCAAAAAAGAACAAGAGGATGTCGAGATAGCGCCCGAGCATTTAGGGGGCGCCTTAAACGGCGATACTGTTTTGGTCGCCATAACCAGTATGTCTCCCCGCCCAAAGGGAATGGTTGCAAAGGTTGAGAGTCGCGCAAAGACCGAATTTGTCGGCACCCTCAAACACATCAATGGACAGTGGGTGGTACTGCCCAGCGATATTAAATTCTACCGCCCTATCCATATCAAAGAGCAACCCGAGGCACCTGCCGGTGCAAAAGTACTGGTAAAGCTCCTCTTTTTTGACGGCACCAAAGACCCCGAAGGCAGCGTGCTTTCGGTGATAGGCACCGCCGGTGAGCATCGCACGGAGATGAACGCCATTGTGCTGGAGCATGGGTTTAAGACCGAGTTCCCCGCTGCCGTATTGCATGAAGCGCAGCAGATTGAAAAAGACCATGCGGCCATAATCGCAAAAGAGCTCGCACACCGAGAAGATTTTCGCTCAGTGACCACCTGCACCATCGACCCCTTGGATGCAAAAGACTTTGATGACGCGCTTTCTATACAAAAAATTTCTGACCAAGAGTGGGAGGTTGGGGTCCATATTGCCGACGCCACATTTTTTGTCCGCCCCGGCACCGCGCTTGATGATGAGGCGGTAAAACGCGGCACCTCAGTATATTTAGTAGATGCAACTATCCCGATGCTTCCGCTCGAACTTTCGGGCAACGTGTGTAGTTTGCGCGAGGGGGAAGATCGTCTAGCATTCTCGGCGGTCTTTCGGCTCAGCGCAGATGGGTCGGTACTGAGCCGACGCTTTGTAAAATCAGTCATCTGCTCAAACAAGCGTTTTACGTACGAAGAGGCGCAGCAAATTTTAAACGACGCCGATGCAAACAAAAATTCCGACTCTCCTTTTGCTGACGATTTGGTTACGCTGCGCAACTTAGCGCGCATCTTGCGCAAAGGGCGTGAGCACGAAGGTGCTATAGACTTTGGTGACAACGAAGTAAAATTTATCCTGGACGAAAAAGGGGTGCCCACAGGCGTCGTGCGCAAAGAGCGCATCGAGACAAACCAGCTCATTGAGGAGTTTATGCTCCTTGCAAACCGTGAGGTTGCAAAACATGTTTCAAAACTAGCAGAAAAAGTCCCCGAGCATGGCTTTGTATTTTTGTACCGCATTCACGACACTCCAAAAGAAGATCGTATCGAAGAGCTTGCAACGTTTGTGCGCGCGGTCGGGTATGACTTTGGCCTTGCCCGCAAGCAAGCAAAAAGCGGCAAAGGGGCCAAATATAATGCAAAAGATATCGCGCAGCTCCTCAAACAAATAGAAGGTAAGCCCGAGGAGCACCTGATACGCACCGCGACGCTCCGCACCATGGCCAAGGCTATATACTCGACCAAAAATATCGGCCACTTTGGTTTGGCGTTTGAATACTACACACACTTCACCTCGCCTATTCGCCGCTACCCCGACATGCTGGTGCACCGCATCCTTGAAAGCCACTTGAGCGGCAACCCGATGACGAGGCGCGAATTCGGGCAACTCGAAGCGATGTGTATCGCCGCCAGTGAGCAGGAGGCAAAGGCGGTCTCTGCAGAGCGCGACTCCATCCGTTACAAACAAGTAGAGTACTTGAGCAGCAAAATCGGTCAAGAGTTTGACGCGATAATCTCGGGCGTTACGGAATGGGGGCTGTATGTAGAAGATACGGTG
>CAYGHD010000036.1:0-4259 GCA_964349675.1 uncultured Candidatus Saccharibacteria bacterium | reverse complement strand
CCATATGCGCATTTTTTACTAGTCTTGGTGCTCCCGGCAGGAATCGAACCCACATTGCATCCTCCGCAAGGATGCGTCCTATCCATTGAACGACGGGAGCGTCACTCACAAAACTACGTTAAAAACAGACTTTAGTAAAGTCTCTTACAAACCAATGAGCTCGGCCAAGCGTTCTCCCATATGCGGCCATTGTTCCTCCTCCTCTACAAAAGCGCGCAGATATGCCCGCACCTCTTGCGCGTGGTCGGCGTCGTCGAGCGGTATGGTGATGTGCGGCGACAAGATACCCTCGGTGGTTAAAAGCAAAAATGCCTTCGCGTCGTGCGGTTGGTCATCATCTTCACCCTCTATCATGACCCAAAAAGATTGTATGGTGCGGTAGGGGTGCAGGCTCCCATCCACAGAGACGCCGCGCTTGTCTATTTTGACGCTGTGGGTGCGTGGGCCGCGGATGCTCAAGATCGCGATAGATCCAATGCCGACAAACAAAATGACCGCGAGCATATAGTTGGCAAAATATGCCGACAATCCAATACCCACCAAAGTTGCAAGCCCGATGCTCCAATACCAGTCAGATGAATGGGTTCGATGACTATGAGTGACTACTTGCCACGAGATGCTTTGTTCCTGCTCTGCCATTAGTACATAGTATACACCGCTGTTTTGATTACTAACGCGGCAGCATACAAATTTTGGTGCGTAAAACTTCTGTGCGGTGGCGATGTCCCGAAGTTAGAACCGGTACGGGTTTTTTCGTTCCATTGTGTTGATAAAATTGTACGTCATTTACGTCGAATTTACAAGGAAAATCCTAGCTATTTTGACATTCCTGCCTTCGCCCGAAAGGTCTACTGATTTACGTTTATAATCATGTACTTTCGTTTATAACACGCACCATATTCTCTTGCGAAGATATATGCGTATATGCTAATATATGCATGTGACAGATTTATGTAAAGAAATCGCCGAGATGGGCAAGGGTATCGGCAATGAGAACCGCTATAGGATTCTTGAGGCGTTGATGAAGGGTCCGCTCAACGTGGGTGAAATCGCCAAAAAGGTCGGGCTTCCTCAGCCGGTTGTTTCCCAGCATCTGAAGGTACTTAAATCCGCCAATCTGGTCGAGGACGAACGACGAGGCCAGGAAGTGCTTTATTCAGTCAATGTCTCATACATGGCCAACTTGCTCAAAAAGTTGGCAACAAATTTACCACCTAAAAAATAATTAACGTAACTAACTTATGAAATACGATACACTAGCTTCCAAGGAATCTGTCGAAAAGACAATGCGGGCGCTCACCGAGCGCGGCCATTTACCGGAATTTTTAGAATCAAGAGTACAAGCACTTGCAAGAATTAAGGAATTGATCCCAGCCGACGCTTCGGTTATGAATGGTTCCTCGCGTACCCTTGAAGAAATCGGCTTTGTGCAATATCTGAAAGATGGCGAGCACGGATGGAACAATCTGCACAAAGCAATCCTTTCAGAAAAAGATCCTGCCACACAAGCGATGTTGCGCAAGCAATCAGTGCTCTCCGACTATTATCTGGGGAGTGCCCACGCCATTGCAGAGACGGGAGAAATAGTCGTTGCCTCAAATTCAGGCAGCCAACTCCCGCACATGGCTTTTACATCTCCCAATCTTATACTGGTGGTGGGCACTCAGAAGATAGCGCCTGATGTAGAGACGGCAATTGCTCGGCTTAGAGACTACGTGTTTCCATTGGAGGATGCACGCATGAAAAGTGTGGGTATGGGCGGCAGCTTCATTTCTAAATTGTTGATTATCGAAAAGGAACAGCCGTTCATGGGACGTAAATCTCACATCATTTTCGTAAACGAGAGACTCGGATTTTAATGGCTCGGTACATCCACACCACGTGACAAAGGCAAAAGATTTGGAGAAGTTAACCCTCTAAGTTCGAATCCCTTTGCCCCTATATTCTAAAACACCATTATCTGAGCCCTAAAAACTACTGGCGGAGGAGGTGAGATTCGAACTCACGGTGGGTTGCCCCACGCCTGTTTTCAAGACAGGTGCTTTAGACCACTCAGCCACTCCTCCGTAACGTATATTCTAACAAGTATTTTAAGCGCTCTCGACCTTTGCCAGTTTTGAGAAATTTTTCTTCTCGCTCAGCATCTTTTTTGGTACAAAAGGCTTCATAATATACCAACTCCCAAGGCCTGTATCCTTTTGTTGAAACAACGTTTCCAGAGTTGTGCTCGGTTACGCGTTTTTTTAAGTCGGCAGTTAGGCCTTTGTATAAACGTTCTGTTCTCTGACTAGAAAGTATATATACGTAAAACATATACTATTTCGAGACCACTCCCTGCCCAAGGCAGGTCCGCCCTGGGCGGAGGCCACTCCTCCAACTTCTTATAGGAAAAGCCAAATACCTTTCCAATAGCGAACACAATACACTTTTTTGTATATATTCGCTATAGTGCAGGTACGATGAAATATCTTGGTATAGACTATGGCACAAAGCGCATCGGCGTTGCGGTGTCAGACGAAACAGCTGCTCTCGCGTTCCCTCTGGGCGTGGTTGCGGCCGGGCCAGGTGCCTTGGCAGAGGTGCTGGAGCTTGCGCGAGAAAATGGGGTAGAGACCATAGTGATGGGCGAGTCACGCAACTTTAAAGGCGAGGCAAATCCGATTATGGCTGAGATAGAAAAATTTAAAACAGCGCTTGAGTCTGCCGGCAAAACAGTGCTTCTTGAGCCCGAGTATATGACCAGCGCTGCTGCCGAGCATCAGCACACCCACACTCACGACGCCCATACCGGCCGGCCTACGCGCAAAGAGGCTGTTTCGAAGGAGTTTTTAGACTCCTCGGCTGCAGCACTTATTTTGCAATCGTTTTTAGATCGAAGAAAACAGCGACCTGATGTAGAATAAACTGCAGTAAGTAGCAGTATCTCAAAAACTATGGAAACAATCTCAATTGATGATTTTAAAAAAGTAGAAATTCGCGTGGGCGAAATTTTGTTGGCTGAGCCTGTTGCGGGTTCAGAAAAATTGCTTCGCCTTGAGGTAGATTTTGGCACAGAGAAACGGCAAGTGGTGTCTGGTATCGCAAAACATTTTCCTGACCCAAGCGCTTTGGTGGGGAAGCGGTGTGCCTTTGCAACCAACTTAGCACCCCGCGCAATGATGGGGCTCGAGAGCCAGGCGATGATACTTGCGGCAGGTGGCGACCCATTGCCCGATGGTACAGGCACCGAGCCGCTGTATTTGTTTGAGTCCAAAGCGCCTCCAGGCGCAGCTGCTCGGTAGTTTCAATACGTATGCAACTCTTATTTGCTCGGCTTGTAGAGCACCGCACTGCGCTGTGGCAGTGGTTTACCGCCCATGCTGAAAGCAAGCATTCCCTTTGGTGGCTAGGGGCTATTGCATTTTTCGATACGATTTTTTTGCCCATTGCGCCTGAAGTATTTATGGTGGCACTCATGCTCGCGCACCCAAAGCGATGGAAAGCGTATCTGGCAGTTGCGCTCGCTGCCTCAACCGCGGGAGCTATTGTCGGCTACTCGGTAGCGCTTTTCTTATTTACACAACTGAGCCCATTTTTACTGCGCACAGCTGCGATGCAGCACGCGTTTGTGGCGGCGCAGCAACTATTTGGTTCACATGTGTTTGTAACAATGCTGACAACCTCATTCACTCCTATACCAGATAAACTGTTTATTTATGCGGCAGGATTTTTGCAGGTCAACTTTCTCCTCTTTATTGCCGGGCATTTTGTGGGGCGTGGGGCGCGGATGGGTGCGTTGCTATATCTGACCGGTAAATACGGCAAACACGTGGTCGACATTGTTGATCGATACTTTTTGTGGTTTGGAAGCGGCCTGCTGGCCCTAGGGGTTGCGTATGCATTGCTACGGTGGTGTATCTTGCCCTTTTTGGGGTAATATGGCCCATACAGCCCCTGTAGTTTAATGGATAGAACTCCGGACTTCTAAGCCGGCTATCGAGGTTCGATTCCTCGTGGGGGCATGAAAGGTACAAAGATTCCGCCTGCGCGGAATTTTGTGCTCTCATGCCGGTCGCAGCAATGTCCTGCAATTGCAGGACTGCGAGGCGGGGTCGCGAAAATTCTGAGCGACGGCGAAGAATTATTTGTGACCATGAATTTGAAAGTATTGAAAACCTCGCCAAATGGAGGTACAGTGGTGTTCAGCCTATACTAAGGCTGTCTGCGCGGTTAGCTCAGTTGGTAGAGCAACTCATTTACACTGAGAAGGTCGGGGGTTC
>CAYGHD010000035.1:0-4296 GCA_964349675.1 uncultured Candidatus Saccharibacteria bacterium | reverse complement strand
AACAGCCTGTAGCTCTGTTTGAACAGCCGTCAAAAACATACCAGCGTTTTAGACAAAGTCAATTGGATTTTCCAAACCTTCAAAACACACTGAGTTGGTGCAGTAGCGTTTGCCGGTTGGGGTTGGGCCGTCATCAAACACATGGCCCAAGTGCGAGTGGCACACCGCGCATGCAACTTCTGTGCGGTGCATACCGTGCGAAGTGTCCACCACTTCTTCTACTGCGCCAGGCAGCGCCTGGTCAAAACTCGGCCAGCCGGTACCCGACTCAAACTTTGCGTCTGCGGCAAACAGTGCGTTGCCACATGCAGCACATCGGTACAGCCCGTCTTTGTCTGGCTGCACTAGCTTGCCCGAAAAAGGCGCCTCAGTCCCCTTTTGACGCAGCACCTCGTACTGCTCTTGTGTAAGCTTTTTCTTAAATTCGTCTTCGCTGTGGGGAGTTGGAGTGGTCATAGAATTGACCTTAGTATAGCAACTTTAAAAAGAATGGTCTTTGCCTGCAAATGTAACTTGCAGATAGCGCAAGTAGTATCTACTACGCCAATACAAATATGCCTAATAAAAGGAGGGTGGCAGCACTCGCTGCAAAGACAGCGAGGGTTTTTATAAAAAACATCGCCGCCTCTTGTTTTTTGCCATCAACCAACAGACACAATGGCTCATACAAAAAGAGGTAGCTCATTGTGGCGGCAGAAAATACAAATAGCGACAGCATTGCAATTGGTATCAGAATAGTATCTTCCTCATCCACAACTTGCGGAGCATAAAACAGCAGCGACACCACTGCAGCTATGTATAAAAGACCCGCAAGGGCATTTACTATCGGGTTCTTGGTCATATCTTCTTAAACCGTAAAAGCGCGCAGAAGTCACCGATTTTTATACTTCATGCGTTACCATCTCTTTTCATTCTATTTTTCCACTACTATTATATGTATACTACATAGACTGCAACACCCGTATGTCAGATAAAGTACGTCACGCAAACACTTTAGCAGGTCGGTGGGCTTTCGACCTAAACCACGGGAAAATACTTGGTATTACAAATGCACCAATGTGCGGCGAAGCTCCCGTCGCTGGGAAATACGGGGACAACTACGTCGAGGTAGTTGATTGGAAAAAACTAGATCTCAACAGCTTCCCATTGATAGAGGACTTTTATGCAGAAATCCAGTCCTCTGTTCGATCTTTTGGAAACGACGTCGTGAATGAATTTAATTCTGAGGAAACTTGCTTGTTTTTCAAAAGCCCAACCTACACAAATGAATTAAGCTTTCTTACTCGCATTGAGTTTTATTATTCAAACATTGACTCTGTCATTAACGAAGATATTCCGCAAAACAATTATTTCTTGGGCACACTTGAGACTCCCTACGGAAACAGCGACCAGGGGTGGAATACGCAAATTTTTAAAGAGAAAGGTTTTGTATATATTGGGTGGCATTGAAATCTGTGAACCATACTTCCCTATTTGGTTTAAAGTTACAGAAGAGCGATACAAAAAAGTCATGGAGGGACTCAAACGGGAATGGGACGCACAACAAAAACAACGAGTGCGCAGACAACAACTCACACTAGCCAGCAAAGTTCGCCACACAGCTTCTGACTTTTCTGCAGCAGTGTGGACATGGTGGCATTATGCAGAGTTTAAAAATGATGATCTGCTGGGGGAAATGGCTACTGCAATAAAACATCGTGTCGATATAGCCCTCTTAATCTTGGCAGGCTTCCTTATACTCGGACTAAGTTTACTGATAGTTATATTTGCTTAGAAAACAGGTTGCGCATTAGCATAGACAAGCTGTTTTTTAATCCACCTCGACTGAAAAGCCGCCGTAGGCCATGCGCGCCACGTCAAAAGGCATCGACATGTCTTTTTTGTCTGCGTACTGTTTTTCAAAGTATGCCATCACCTTTTTGTTGACTTGCGTGCGGTGCGCTTTGCTTTTGAAGGTAATAAAAGAAAACCAGACCACCTCGGTTGCTGTTGCACCTGCCAATTTAGTAAACGACATGGGCGCAGGCATGCCACCCGACGCCTTTACCTTCAAATCCTCCCCTTTGCACTCTTTGTAGTCCAAGGCGCCAAATTTCTTCCACGCCTCGGCACCCTCTTTGGCCATCTTTTTGTACGCGGCTATATTCTTTTTAGGGACCGAAAATACAAAACCGTCTACGTATTTGCCTGATGTTTTTGCCATAGATGTTTAATTTATATTTTTATTAACTGGCGCGACCTCCGTCCACCTGTTGTATACAAAGTAGCATAAAAAAGAACGGCTCGGTCAAGTGGGTACCTAACCGAGCCGTAGTGTAGTGAAGCGCTGTTAGCGCTTCGTGGTGGAACGAATCCGTTCCCTATCCTCGGGCTTCTTGCCGAGCCCGCTCGCCTTGGCGATCTGCGAGCGCTGTTCGGCATAGCCCGAGGTAACCATCGGCGCATCGCCCGGCAAGTCGTGCTTCAGGCGATAGCCCTCGGGCGTCATGCCATGGACAGTCAGCAGATGCCGCTTGAGCATCTTCATTTTCATGCCGCACTCCAGACACGAGAGTGTCTCCGGAGTCGACGCAGCCTTGCGCCGCGAGCCGCCGGCAGTTACAGGCGAGGCCGAAGCGTGCGCCGCAGGCACCTGTGCCTTTGCGATCTCGCACACTAACCCACCGACCTTACCAACAAGGTTAGGGAGCTGCTCGGCAGGCACCTTATTGGGCCCAGACAGGTATCCACTCACGATGAGAGCCGTTACAGCCCGTACATCCACGTCAACTGATAACACGTTGTTTCCTTTCGATTGGGTTCTGGATCGTTCTGAAACAGAACTGTCCAATAACACTTATAGCATGAATTTTAAAATAGTCAATTTTTAGAAAAACAGGGTTGCTATAAACGCAATGAGTGTAAAGGTGATGAGATTGTAGATGCTATCCGAGGCAAAGCGCTTCCACGCCAGTGCACCTTCGCTTGTGCCCCACAAAATATTTTGCCCGATCATCGGCACGGTAAACGCAGCCCACGTCATTGCAACGTAAAAGTACACCGCGCTTGCAGGGCCCCCATTTTGCACCGTATAGCTGGTGACAAACCCGATAAAGAAGGAGGTAAGGAAGGAGAGAAACATTTGTGCGCTGTAATTCTTCCACATCCGAGGCTTTGCTGTGGTAATGAGTTTTGCCTTTTCCTCTGGAGTCAACTTGTCAAACCCCAAGTACTGCATGTGCCACCGGCCCATGGGTGTTTTGTCTGAATACCAAAACGTGCCCGTCATCGCACTAACAATTGCCCCGAGCACGCCTATTAAAATAATTATTTCCATATACCCATAATACTATCACCTCTCTACCACCACGCCTGTAAACGCGCTTGTTTTGTGCGCCACCTCCCTGTGCTATACAATAAAACCATGACACCTAAAAACACCATTTGTATTTGGTTTGATAAAGATGCAGAAGCAGCGGCAAACTTTTACGCAGCGACCTTCCCCGACAGTGCGGTGCGTAATGTATTTCGTGCACCAAGCGACTTCCCCGGCGGCAAAGCAGGAGATGTATTGACCGTTGAGTTTACTGTGTGCGGCATCCCCTGCATCGGACTCAACGGCGGGCCAATATTCCCCCAAAGTGAGGCTTTTTCATTCCAGATTGCAACCGATACACAGGAAGAAACAGACAGGTACTGGAATACGATTGTACAAAACGGCGGCAAAGAGAGCGAGTGCGGCTGGTGCAAAGACCGTTGGGGCGTGTCGTGGCAAATTACTCCGCGCACATTGACCGAGGCGCTTGCCACAGGCGGAGCAGAAGCAAAGCGCGCTTTTGACGCGATGATGACGATGAAAAAAATTGACGTTGCGGCGATTGACGCTGCACGGAAGAGGTAATCATAAAAACTAACGACAAAAGCCGCCCCAGACTATGGGGCGGCTTTTTTGTTGAAGAGATTAAAACCTTAATGCAATAAAAAGTAAAAGACGGCAACGAGCAGTATTTGTGTGGCAACTGCCGCCAAAAGCCGATTGAGCGCTGTGACTGACGAGCTGAGTGTGTATACCACAAAGGATGCGGAGTAGAGAATGACTGCCATCACCGCCACCACCAACAAGTTTGGACCCTCGGGATCATTAAAAAGTGCAAACAGTGTCCTTGAACATATGAGCGAGGTTAAGCCTAGGATTATGAGTGAATATTTTTTTGATGCGAAAAGCATATTTGTGGGCATACTGTTTTTAACCCGGAGCGAGGGATGGAGGTTACGGCCTGACCACTTTGAACGAAAATTTGCTCATAGACACTGTAT
>CAYGHD010000034.1:0-4665 GCA_964349675.1 uncultured Candidatus Saccharibacteria bacterium | reverse complement strand
TGGCATTTGCGCGGCTGGTGTTGCTACGGCCGGGGCTGCTCATATTGGACGAGCCGACCAACCATATTAACTTTCGCCATATTCCGGTTATCGCGGAAGCACTTAATGCATATGACGGAGCAATGATTGTGGTAAGTCATGTGCCAGAGTTTATTGCAAAAATTCGTATCGACGAAGTGCTTGATTTGGAAAAATAAATCTATTTTTTGCAGCAAAAAGGCCATCCAAAACGAGGATGGCCTTGGGGTGTGGGTGCTCAGGCTTTAAGCACCCCAAACAAGACGGAGATGATGAGGGCCGGGTATAGGACACCAGCGACCCGGGTGCCCAGGTTGATGGCTCCACCCACGGCCGGCGTGAAGGCGACGAAGATTGATGCGATCTTCGTCGCGATGGCCAAGACAGAGAACATGCCGACGTAGGGCAGGATCCAAATCTGGTATGCCGGGTTTGCGGCGTGGTAGAGAAAGATCGCCAGTAGTACCGCGTAACAGGCTGCCGACAGCACGGGCGGAAAATCGTCCGCCGCGGGGATCCCTTGTGCGCGGCGGATCTGTACAAAAATAGATCCGCACAGTCCAAAGAAAACCAGCGACGGTATGATAAACGCATAGGCGAGCCATGCGCCCGCTGCGCAGATTGCCAGTGCGAGCCCGATGCCCAGCGCTCGTCCGGCGATGTCCTGCACGGTCAACTTGGAAGAGGTGTGTTGGATATCTTGTGCCACAATGGCCTCCGTTGAGTTTGGTTTTGGAGAGCGTGCACGTCATGTGCGCCAGATACATATATACGATATATAGCTGTTTTTGTCAATGCATCTCACACAGATACTCGACGCCTGAGCTGCTGCTTTGTATACTTTAGTCATATGCATTTCAATATTCCACATCAGTTTTCAAAAGCGCAGGCAGTCGACCGAATTAAAAAAGCGCTGGTTGAAGCTCGGCCGCACATGCAAGGCCAGGTGGTGATGGAAAAAGAAGAATGGGACGGAGACACCTTTAATTTCGCATTTTTGGTGCAGAAGCAGCGCATTACCGGCAGCGTGCTGGTTGAAGACGCGCAGTTTGTGGTGGATGCAAAACTCCCGCTGCTTTGGCGCATGTTTGAGGGCAAAATACAGCGCACGATAGAAGAGCAAGTAAAGACGCTACAAAAATAACCCCCTTTCTTTATTTTTATTTTTCTGGTATTGTGGGCGTCTAGCTCGGGGCACGTCCCGGGTTTTCTATTTACCAATCTCCCACTAGTTTTATGGAAATACGAAACATTGCAATCATCGCCCACGTGGACCACGGCAAGACAACCTTGACCGACGCGTTGATGCGCCAAACAGGCGCTACTGAAGAGGGGGTGACTATGGACTCCAACGACCTCGAGCGGGAGCGCGGTATCACCATTTATTCCAAGCCCGCCTCGGTTACCTACAAAGATACAAAAATAAACATCGTCGACACGCCAGGTCACGCCGACTTTGGCTCTGAAGTGGAGCGCGTGCTGCGCTCAATTGACTCGGTGCTTTTGGTGGTGGACGCGCAAGAGGGTCCGATGCCGCAAACCCGCTTTGTGTTGAAGAAGTCGCTCGAGCTTGGCCTCAAGCCGATTGTTGTTATCAACAAAATAGACAAGCCTGCTGCAGACCCGGCGCGTTGCGAGGAGCAGGTGCTCGAACTCTTTTTGGAGCTTGGCGCAAACGACGACCAGTCAAACTTTACGGTGGTGTACGCTATCGGCCGCGAAGGCATCGCAAAGAAGAAACTCACCGATGATTCAAAAGACTTGATGCCGCTGCTGGATACTATACTCGAGCATGTTGCCCCCGCATCTTCCCCAGACAAAGAGGCGATGCCGCTCCGACTGCAGCCATTTAACTTAGGCTACGACAACTTTCTTGGACGTCTTGGTGTTGCGCGTGTGTACGAAGGTACGATAAAGACTGGTCAGACGGTGTTTATCAAAAAACCAACTGGCGAAACGCGCACCGCAAAGGTCATAAAAATGTTTACCTTTAAAGGTCTGCAAAAGGTAGAGGCCGATCGGGTGGTCGCTGGAGATATTGCGCTTATCGCAGGGCTTACGGACATTTTTATCGGCGAGACCGTCTGTGACAGCGCAGATACTACTCCGCTTCCAGCAATTGCAATCGACGAGCCAACGATCACCCTTAACTTTTTAGTAAACAATTCTCCTTTTGCGGGCCGCGAAGGAAAGTTTGTGACTGGCCGCCAGATCCGCGAGCGCCTAGAGCGCGAGCTTGAGGTTAACGTGGGGCTCAAAATAGACTTTAGCGATGACACGGCCTACAAAGTATCTGGTCGCGGCGAGTTGCACGTGGCGGTGTTGCTTGAAAACATGCGCCGCGAGGGGTACGAAATGCAGGTGTCCCAACCACAGGTTATTTTTCATGAAGAAAATGGGCAAAAACTTGAACCGTTTGAAGAGGTTATCGTTGACACCCCAGTAACTTACCAGGGTGCGATTATTGAGCGCTTGGGTACCCGCAAATTTGTCATCAAAGATATGGCTGTACACAGCGAAACGGTGCGTCTGACGTTTGAAGGGCCGACTCGCGGACTCTTGGGGTACCGTAACCAATTTGTGCTCGACACCAAAGGTGAAGGGATTTTGTCATCGCGTTTTCTTGAATTTAGACCGTACGCGGGCGAGATACAAAAACGCGCAGTGGGCTCGATGGTGTCTATGGCATCAGGTAAAGCGCTCGGATTTTCTCTCTACAACTTGCAGGACCGTGGCGTGCTCTATATCAACCCTGCAGTCGAAGTATATGAGGGTATGGTCATCGGCAACACTTCAAAAGGTGAAGAAATGTCAGTAAACCCAACCAAAGGTAAACAACTCACCAACATGCGTGCGTCAGGGAGTGATGAGGCAATTACGCTGGTGCCACCCTACGAGTTAACTATCGAACGTGCTTTGGAAATTATGTCGGAAGATGAGTATTTGGAAATAACTCCTATATCGGTGCGTTTGCGCAAGCAGCATTTGACCGAACAAGCCCGCTCAAAAGCAAAACGATAGTAGTCGACGCCTGCTCTGTTGCGCGCTAAAATAGGGTATATGAAACTTCTTATTACCTTGTGCGGCATGTTGGCGGTGCTTTGTTTTGTGCCAGTGGCGCATGCCGCTGCACGCACTCTGACGGTTGGCATGAGCGGCAATGATGTCCGCATGGTACAACAAACGCTCATTACAAAAGGATATCTCTCTGCCGCAGCGACAGGGTATTTTGGGCCGGCAACGCTCGCCGCGGTTAAAAAATTTCAGTGTGCTAGTGCCATTGTTTGCGCGGGTGCAAGTTATGGTATTGTAGGGCCAAAGACCCAGGCAGCTTTAGGTGGCTCGTCTGCCCCAACCTCAAGTGGACAGTTGGAGGTGGGTGGCTGGATACCATATTGGCGCAGCGCAACAGGTACGGCTGATGTGTTGCCACACCTTTCAAAACTGACAGAAATCAGCCCGTTTGTATTGACGCTCAAGTCTGATGGTACGCTGCACGATGCTGGCGGACTCGACAAAGAGCCGTGGGTATCGTTTGTTGGGGCGGCACGTGCGCAAAAAGTGCGGGTGATACCGACGGTTATGTCGGGCAGTGGAGATGCTATACACGCAATACTCTCGGACACAAAAAAGCGCATCGCGCTTGAAGATGAGATAGCAAAGTTTGTTAAAGATAATAACTTTGATGGTATTGATATCGACTTTGAAGGCAAGAAAGCAGAAACAAATCCCTATTTCGCCACTTTTTTGAAAGGGTTGTATCAGCGCATGGGCAACAAATGGGTGTACTGCACCATCGAAGCGCGCACGCCGCTTGACTCGCGCTATGACAGTACGCCTCCCGCTGACGCTGGGATCTATGCAAACGACTTTACTGCGATAAACAAATATTGCGACCGGGTGCAGATTATGGCGTACGATCAAGGAACCATCGACGTCAAACTCAACCGCGCTAGGGCAGCGCCTTATATCCCTGTGTCTGACCCGGCGTGGGCAGAAAAGGTGTTGGAGTTGACCGCGCAGACTATTGATAAGAAAAAAATAATCCTCGGCATTGCGACGTATGGATATGAATATTCAGTAACACCGCTGACCGAATACGGCTATCGCTATGACCGGCAATGGGCTTTTAACCCCACGTATGCAACGCAGTTGGCGGCGCAGCTTGGCATCCAGCCGGTGCGCAACAGTGCAGGGGAGTTGAGCTTTATCTACAAAAGCACTACCGCAACCGACAAAGCCGTTGCGGTGGCAAGTAAACCTGGAACAATTGCGACCGATACGCTTTCAAACAATGTAGCACCTGCGTCTGCGGTATATTCGCAGCAGGCAATTGCGGGCAGCATACAGCCACCGTTTAATATTTTGTGGTGGAGTGATGCGCAAGCTATTGCCGATAAAATTGCATTGGCAAAAAAAATGGGCATACGTGGAGTCGCGTTGTTTAAACTCGATGGTGGCCAAGATCCGCTTATGTGGAGCGTACTCCCCAAGGTGCGATAAGTACCTACTTCCTTCGCCGCTTTGTGTGTTAAAATTTTTGTATAATGTCCCTTGCACAAGAGTTGCAAAAAGTTTTGCATGGCAAAGTAGAAGATGCACCAAAGGTGCTGGACGCGTACTCGCGCGATGCGAGCTTATTTAAGG
>CAYGHD010000033.1:0-4721 GCA_964349675.1 uncultured Candidatus Saccharibacteria bacterium | reverse complement strand
CGCGGTTAGCTCAGTTGGTAGAGCAACTCATTTACACTGAGAAGGTCGGGGGTTCGAGCCCCTCACCGCGCACATGATTAGCATAATCATAAGGGGCGAGAAAGGCGCAGCTATGTTTTGCACTTGCAAAACTGCGAGCCGGGGTCGCGAGCGATTTTGCTGACGAGCGAAATCGACTTGTGACCGAGCCCCTCACCGCGCACAAAATGGAGCCAACAGTCTTATACGAAGACGACTCAGTTATTGTCGTCAATAAACCCGCGGGGATGATTGTGTATCCGGATGGTAAACACGAGTACCCAGCACTCAGCGATTGGTTGGCGGCCACATATAAAGAATTTTATTTTGTGCACCGCATTGATAGAGAAACATCCGGAGTGTTGGTTATTGCAAAAACATCCGAGGCACACCTGTTTTTAAAAGAGCAGTTTCAAAATAGGGAGGTGCGCAAGGTATACCGCGCGTTTGTGTACGGCAATATCAAAGACGATAGGGGAATTATCGACAAACCAATCGGCAGCACACGTGGCGGCACCGGCCCCCGTTCTGCAAAAAATGCCTACGGGGTTATGCGCGACGCGCTTACCATGTATCGTGTTATTGAACGTACCCCCGAAGCCACGTATGTCGAGGTATTTCCCAAAACCGGCCGTACGCACCAAATCCGCGTGCACTTTGCAGCAATACAGCGCCCAATTGTGGGGGACAGACTCTATGCATCTCGGCGTGAGGCATTGTTGGGGTTTGGCCGCCTAGCGCTCCACGCGCTGTCGCTTACGATAAAACTTCCGCAAGGCGGAGAGCGGACGTTTGAGGCTCCCTTGCCGCCCGATTTTGTACAAGCAGAGCAAGAATTGCGAAGTATTTAAGCCTGTGGTACAGTCCTGTAACCTATATATGATGTCATCAGCGGTCAAAACAACCCCCATAAACATGCAAGAGCGCGCAGCGCTTGGTATTCGCGCTGGCGACAGTGTGCGTGTATGGCAAAAAATCGAAGAGCTTAAAAAAAGCAAAGGTGCCAACAAAAAAGAGGTGCTGACCAAAAACTACCGCAAACAAGCGTTTGAGGGCTTGGTTTTGGCTGTAAAACACGGGACAGAGCCAGGGGCGATGTTTACGGTCCGCAAAGTTGCCAGCGGGGTAGGGGTAGAAAAAATCTTCCCGCTCTACTCGCCCATGATTGACTCTATCGAAGTGTTGCGCCGCACCCGTACTCGCCGGGCAAAACTCTATTTTATCCGCGAGAAAGCGACTCGTGATGTTAAGCGCGCAATGCGCAAGTCTGTGCGTGTTGAGGCTCCCGCTGCTCCACTCTCTGTTGAAGAGCCAGCGGCTGAGGTAGTTACTTCAGAAGAAGCGAGCGCGTAGTATACTGGATGGCGAGCGCATTGCTCGACGCCTATTGTTTTGGTTCTTGTGCGATATGCCCAGGTGGCGAAATTGGTAGACGCACTACCTTGAGGTGGTAGCTCCCGCAAGGGATTGGAGGTTCGAGTCCTCTCCTGGGCACCTAACGCTCGTTATGTATACAATTTCTTTGCTCCATGAATAGACATATCTATTGGATTTTGGCGGTAGTCGGAGCAGTATGTATCGGGGTGATCGCGTTTTTTGCGTATCCTACTGTCATACGGTTGCGTACCGTACCGCCGGCGCCAGTGGAGCAGATGCAGGCCGTATTTAATCCAAAAGAAATTTCTTGGACAGAGGCAACTTCAGCAGCACAATGGAAGCCTCGAGATTCCGCAACAAGTTTTATATTTAAAGACAGACTCTGGACTGCGGGTGGGCTTAATGGCAACAAAAATGTGAACAGTGCACATGTGGTGCTGTATTGGGAGGCGCCTCATTTTAATGACATATGGAGCACTACTGACGGTGTCACGTGGACACTCGAAGCCGAGCATGCTGCATGGCCGGTGCGCCGCTCGATGTCTATAGTCCCGTTTAAAGACAAACTTTTTCTTTTTGGTGGATGGAGCCCTGTGTCTGGATATACCAATGATATATGGGAATCCATTGATGGAGTACATTGGAAGCAAGTCGTCGCGCATGCAGCATGGCCTGCCAGAGAAGGTCAGACGACAGAGGTATTTGATGGGAAAATATGGATGATGGGTGGCGTTAACTATGACAAACGCGAAACAAAAAATGATGTTTGGTATTCAGAAGACGGCGTGACTTGGATTGAGGCAGTGCATACAGCGCCTTGGAGCTCTCGATGGGACCATGCTATAGCAGTATTCAATAATCAACTCTTTTTGGTCGGCGGAATGGATTTGAAGGGCAATACGTTTAAAGACACTTGGGTTTCTACAAATGGGGTGACGTGGCAGTTGGTTAACGACAATCCTCCGTGGCAAGCGCGGCAGGGCCTCGCATTGCTGGTATTTCACGATTTGCTGTGGATGGTTGGGCGTCTCAATGATGTTGAAAACGGCGGAGTGAATGACCTTTGGTTTTCGGCCGACGGTGCTACGTGGCAAAAAACAGATACAGATCCGCCCTGGTTGGGAAGGGAAGACCATTCCGCACTTGTGTATGATGGCCGTATTTTTGTATTTGGTGGCATGGATTCCACATGGCAGTGGCGCAATGATGTGTGGGTCTCTTCTCGCTAGCGTATGAGCACAAAAACAAAAATACGCGCAACTATTATCTTGTCGATGCTGGTTCTTGTTGGTATCGCATCATTGTTTCAATTTGTAACTTTATCAGGGTCTAGTGTCGCGCAAATTATTGCGGTCGAGGTTGATGTGCTTAAAAAATGGCAAGAGCAAGGGGCGTTGCGCCGTACACTCGCGTACGATGCCAGCGGGAGCGATGTGCGGCTTCTACAGCGTATGCTCTCGCAAGATGTAGCAGTATATCCAGAAAAAAAAGTAACTGGATGGTATGGCAATGCGACACGCGCTGCGGTAGAGCGGTTTCAGGCTGCATACAATCTTCCAGTCACTGGTGCAGTAGACAGTGCAACGAAAGACATGCTCAATAGCATATTCTTTTCTGAATTATGCCCCAAGCCGTATGCTGTGCATCCAGAATATTTGCTGCGCAAAATACTCCCCAGCGACCCACTGCCGCTTACCTACGTGCCGCCTGAACTTGTGGACATTTCAAAGCGCGTAAAAACAGCTGGTATCGCTTGTTTGCGCAGCGACGTTGCACTTTCTCTGGAACGAATGTTTATCGCAGCAAAAAAAGACGAAGTCGACTTAATGGTGACGTCAGGCTACCGCAAACCAGAGATCCAGCAGTATCTCTACTTGTTTTGGTTCGGGATATACGGGGAGAGCGCCGTTAATGAAATAGCAAAACCAGGAGCTTCCGAGCATCAGCTTGGCAGCACGGTAGATCTTACTGACGCGTCTATTGGTTTTGCAAACGTTGACCCTCGCTTTGCGGGCAGCGCGGGTGGTACATGGCTTGTGGCCCATGCGCGAGAATATGGTTTTATACTAAGCTACCCAAAGGGTAGGACTGCCGTGACGGGCTACTCATATGAGCCATGGCATTGGCGTTTTGTGGGCACCTCCACCGCAGCGACCTTGTGGGAAAGTGGTAAGACGTTTAATGAATCCCTTTAAAAACAGTGTGTGATACACTGTACGACTGACCCATGTTAAAACTTTTCATCGCCCCGGTTATTACATCGATACTCGCGCTCCTGGCTGTGCTGTGGTGGGGAGGGCTCGGTGCCTTTTTTTTGGCACTGATGCTGGCCGTTTTGGAAATTACGCTTTCTTTTGACAACGCGGTGGTAAATGCCAAGGTGCTTAAAGATATGCCCGCGCTGTGGCAGCGACGCTTTTTGACTTGGGGGATTTTGCTGTCGGTGGTGGGTACTCGGTTGGTACTTCCGATTATTATCGTGAGTATTGTTGCCGCAGTTTCTCCTATTGCAATTACGCTCTTGGCGTTTACAAACCCCGACGAGTACACCCGTTTGCTGCTTGGAGCCGACGCGTCAATAAAAGCCTTTGGCGGAGCCTTTTTGCTGATGGTGTCGCTTAAATTCTTTTTCGACATTGGCAAACAGATTCACTGGATAGCTGTTGTAGAGCGTCACTTGGCTAAGTGGGGGAGTATTGAAGCGATAGAGGCGGCGCTCGCGATGCTTATGTTGGTGGTGCTTTCATTCTTCTCGCACGACTCGGCCGCAACCATCCTGCGCAGCGGTATGATAGGTATCATCCTCTTTACGGTAACCGAAGGGGTGGCAAACGGTCTCAATGTTGAGTCAAAACATGTTGCCCGCTCAGGCGCGGTGATGTTTGTATACCTCAACTTGTTGGACACCGCTTTCTCGCTCGACGGCGTCATCGGTGCCTTTGCGCTTACGACCGCGTTGCCGATTATTGTTGTGGGCCTCGGCATTGGTGCGTACTTTGTCCGTTCGCTTACGGTCTTCTTGGTCCGTGCAAAAACACTCGACACATTGAAGTATCTCGAGCATGGTGCACATTGGGCTATTTTTGGCCTTGCAATGGCAATGTTTGCAGGGCTTGTTGTCCATGTGCCCGAGGCGCTCACCGCCTTTATCGGTCTTGGATTTATCGCGCTCTCATATTACTCATCGCGGCAAGATATAAAAAACAAAACACTTAGCTAAACCCGTTTCTACCTGTTTGAGGCGTTTTGTGCTATAAAAACAGGGTTCAATGGTGGCCGTAGCTCAATGGTAGAGCCCTGGTTTGTGGTACCAGTTGTTGTGGGTT
>CAYGHD010000032.1:0-4999 GCA_964349675.1 uncultured Candidatus Saccharibacteria bacterium | reverse complement strand
CTTCTATACGATAAGCTCAATGAAGAACAAGGTCATTCCAAGTGGGGTCTGCTGCAGTATGTTCAAGGGTTTATGGAAGACTTGGGCACGCTTGCGCGACTGACTATGATGAAGTCTGGCTTGCGGGCACCTGCTGAAGACTTGGACGAAAAATTGCGGCACGAGGTTTGCGACTGTTTGTGGTCAACTATCAGAGTTGCAGATGCACTCGGTATTGATCTTGAAACAGAATTTCCAAAACAAATGGACAAGCTCGCAAAAAGAATACGGGAGGAAAAACACTAAAGAGGTTTAGTTCGACTTTATTTTAAGTTTTGCTTGGCGGCCTTTGTCGAGTTTGGGCAGGCGGATGGTCAAGAGCCCGTGTTTTTCGGTTGCCTCAGCATCTTCTATCTCGATCTCTTGCGGCAAGACAATGGTGCGGGCAAATGAGCCCCAATACAATTCAGAGAAGAAAAAATCTCCAGCAGAGCCTTCAGTGTGGCGCTCTCGTTTACCGCGCAGTGTCACCATGTCGCGGGTGATAGAAACATCCAAGTCTTCAGGGCGCACCCCCGCTATCATGGCTTTGATGATGATATGTGTGGGTGTCTGGTACACGTCAACTGCAAGTTCGCTGTCTTCGGGCTCTTCAACTTGCTCTACCCCCATGTCTCTGTCTGACGACACAGGGAGTTTGGTAGCGTACGAGCTGCCGGTTTCTAGATCTTCAAAGGCATAGTCGGCATCAGCGCCAGTGCTGCCGGTAAGCCATTCAAAAAGGGATCGTTTATCTCGTGCCATAACAATACGTAACAGTAGTTAACTCAACAATAATCGCGGGTAGGCTGCTTCACACGTTCAACCAAGAGTAGCATTGCGATAACACCAAACCAGATAGAAAGGAAAATCCAGAACGTCGCATTGCTTCCTTTGTCTAGTATAAAAAAATTAAAAAGTGCATGCAAGAGAATTGCAAGGACAACTCCGCCTGCAGCGTACAGACGTCTCAAAAATGCGGGCTTGTAAAACGAGTATGCAAGCATAATGCCGATGGTTGCCGATGCAAGTGTATGCAACAGTGTGGCGCCCATAAAACGGAGGTCGCCGGTTATGATGCTGCGCAAAATATCTCCTTCCATAAGCGGGGTAAGGATAAAAAGCGTGTTTTCAAGCGCGGCAAAACCTAGAGCTACGGTTACAAGATAAATAACCGCATCAAGCGGCTCGTCAAACACCCGTGCATGGAGCGCGGCAATATAGGCTGCGGCAAATTTAAGCATCTCTTCAATAACTGCCCACACCATAAGCAGCGAGGTGCCGCTGTAGTAGTGCATCGCTGCACGCTCAAGTGGGAGTGCGACAAGTACTGCCGCCATGCCCGCGATAAAAGAGTAGAGGATATAGCGTTTAGGCTCTGGCTCGCACCGGTCTTCCATCAGCCAAAAGCACAGCCAGATGCACGCGGGCACCACGCCGCCTAAAAATGCGATAAAAAGTACGTCAGGGCTCACTGTGTCAGTATAGCGCTTATTTTACCGGCCAAGGCTCGATCATCAACAGTGCTTTGTTCTTTGGCAGAGACCCCCAGATTTCTTCAGTGACAAACGGCATGAAGGGGTGCAGCAAAGTGAGTGCGTTGCCGAGCAATATAGTGAGGGTTGTTTGGCGTGCTTTTTTTGCTTCCGCATCATCGCCCTTGAGCATAGCCTTGCTTTCTTCAAGTATTTCGCTTGCAAAGCGGTCCCAAACGTAGTGGTAGAGTTTTTCTGCTGCAAGATGAAAGTGGAATTGCTCCATCTCGAGCGTAATGTCTTTTGCCAAAGCGTCTGCCTCTGCCAAAAGCGCCTGCTCACTTTGGGGAAGGGCGTCTTTGTCTCCTGCTGTACCTCCGCCGTTTTCTAAAATAAAGCGGGTAATATTCCACAGTTTGTTTGCAAATTTTTTGTACGCCTCTATTTTCTTCGGGTCGAGGTTCATGTCGGTGCCGGGCGTGTTGCCCACCACCAACCCCATACGCAGCGCGTCGGTGCCGTACTGGCTCGAGACGTCGATAGGGGAGATTACGTTGCCTTTGGACTTGCTCATTTTTTGCCCCTTTGCGTCGCGCACCATGCCGTGGAGGTAGACGTATTTAAACGGCACTTCGCCGGTGCGGTAGAGCCCCAACATAATCATCCGCGCCACCCAAAAAAAGATGATGTCCGCGCCCGTCTCCATCACTGTGGTGGGATAGTAGGTCTTAAAGTCGCTGTGGTCGGGGAACTGCAGTGTGGCGAACGGCCATTGGCCCGACGAAAACCATGTGTCAAAGGTGTCAGGGTCGCGCACCCAACCGTCTCCGGGCGATTCTGCGCCTATATGCCACTCGTCGCCTTTGTACCACGCAGGTATGGGGATGCCCCAAATGATTTGGCGGGAGATGTTCCAGTCTTGGATATTGCCGAGCCAATTGAGCACAATCTTTTCGTGCTGCTCGGTCAAAATTTTTACTTCGCCGTTTTTGATTGCAGCTATTGCGCGATCTGCGAGCGGCTGCATTTTGACAAACCACTGCGGGCGCACCTGCGGCTCAATCTCGCGGCTGCATTTATAGCACACCGGCACTTCGTGGGTATATTTGTCGTCAATTTTCTCAACCAAGCCTTTTGCTTGCAGCTTTTCGACAATTTTTGCGCGTGCGTCTTTGATGTTCATGCCCGCAAACTCGCCCGCAACAGGCAGCAATTTACCGCGCCAATCTATCACCTGCTCGTAGGGCAGGTTGTGGCGCTGCGCGATGTCAAAGTCGGCCTGGTCGTGCCAGGGGGTGATGGTCATCACGCCGGTGCCGAGCTCCATGTCTATCGCGTCGTCTTTAACTACCGTTGCAGTGATGGGGCCATTTATCCACTCCAAATCAAACGTGTCGCCGTCTTTGTACTGTGCGTAGCGAGGGTCGGCAGGGTGCATCACCACGTACTTGTCGCCAAACTTTGTCTCGGGACGGGCCGTCGCGATGGTGAAGGGGCCGTACTTCAGGTAGTAAAAGTTGTCCGTGCGGGTCTCACGCTCGGTCTCGAGGTTAGAGAGTGATGTCTGATGCTTGGAGCACCAGTTGACGATGCGTGAGCCGCGGTATAACAGTCCGTCGTCGTGGAGTTTTTGAAAGGTGCTGTAGACTGTTTTGACGACTCGCTCGTCGAGCGTAAACATCTCGCGCGACCAGTCGCAGCTTGCGCCGAGTTGGCGTAGTTGCCCCTCCATAAACGATTTGTTGGAAAGGGTAAAGTCCATAATCTCTTTGTAGAGATCCTCCGGCTGCATCTCAAAGCGCGAGCGACCCTCCTTTTCAAGTTGACGCTCATACACCACCTGCGTCTCAAACCCTGCATGGTCGGAGCCTGGGAGCCAGAGTGCTTTTTTGCCACGCATGCGCGCGTAGCGGATCATGATGTCTTGGATAGTGACAAACAGTGCATGGCCCGCGTGGAGGCTGCCGTTGGCGTTGGGTGGCGGCATGATAATCGTAAAAGGCTCACTGCGCTCACCTGGGAGATTATCCGGATTAAAATAGCCGCTTTCCTCCCATTTTTTGTATATATTCGCCTCGACCGTCTTGGCGTCGTAGGGGCTTTTAAACTTTTCAGGCATGTAGGCCTATTCTAGGCTATTTTGGCGCTAAAATCGAGAACCGGTTGCTGTAGGCGCGTACCTCGCCCTTTGGGGTATCATCCAATCCAGACAGTGCGCGGGCAAGCGCAGCCTCTGCGATCATTACCCCGTTGTCGCCGGTTATGGAAAGGTCGGGGAGCCGCAGCACAACATCAGGGAATTCGCTTTGCACAAATGTGGCCAGACGCTCACGCAGGTAGGTGTTTGCCGCAACGCCGCCACCAATAACAAAAGTCTGGGTGCCCGTCTCGTCCAACGCGCGGCGTGTTTTGGCAATCAACACGTCGCCTACTGCGTTTTCAAACTCACACGCAAACAGTGCGATGTCATCTTTTGAAAGTTTGTGTATCCCACCCCGGTCGCGCAGTGCGTAGAGCACCGCAGTCTTGAGTCCAGAAAAAGAAAGATCTAAATTGCCGCTATTGAGCATAGGGCGAGGGAGAACAAGCGCAGATGCAGGGTTTTCCGGGTACGCAATTTTCTTGCTAGAAAATTGCTCAGTCCTCGCGCCGGTCGCGCTGCGGAGCCCCTCCAAACCCTGCATCTGCGCTTTTCGAGCGACATTAGCGAGTTTAGAAATCTCGGGGCCGCCCGGGTAGGGGAGCCCAAGCATACGCGCAACTTTATCAAACGCTTCGCCTACTGCATCGTCTTGCGTCTCACCGATCACCGCATACTCAAACCAATTTTTCATCAACACAAATTCGCTGTGGCCGCCCGAGATAAGCAAAGCCAAAACAGGCAACTGAACGTCTTTGAGTGCAAAGGTTACAGGGGTAGAATTTTCTGATTGTGCGAGGGATGAGATGAGATGCCCTTCCATGTGGTTGGTAAGGAGTAGTGGTAATCCTGTGTCTTGTGCCAACTTTTCTGCAAATACAATCCCAGCCCACAGCGCGGGCTCAAGCCCCGGGCCTTGGGTTACGGCGATGGCATCTATACCTAAGGTCTTTATTGCTTCGCCGAAATTCGCCTTGAAAAAGTCCTCAGTTCTCCCTTGCTCGTCTTCGGACGAGCTTCGGGCCAGACTATTTTCTCGTGCGAATTTCGGCTGCGCATGGATGAGCGCTTGCGCCAAAATAATAGGTAAGTTTTTCTCGTGCTCGCGTTTGGCCAGGTTGGGGTACACGCCACCATACTCTGCATGGAGTTTCGCTTGCGAGTTGAGCGCTGCGGCGCCAAGTAGGGTAAATACAAAACCCTCGCCTGAGTCGGTTTTAGTCCCTTCTACAATGGCGATTCCTGTCTCGTCGCACGAGGTTTCGATAGCTAATACACGCATGGTTTTTTAGTGTGCGCGATACAGGACTTGAACCTGTGACCCTCCCCACGTCAAGGGGATGCTCTACCAACTGAGCTAACCGCG
>CAYGHD010000031.1:0-5032 GCA_964349675.1 uncultured Candidatus Saccharibacteria bacterium | reverse complement strand
GAAGATACGGTGAGCGCCTCGGAGGGTTTGGTGCGCGTGCGCACCATCGGTGACGATTTTTATAATTACAATCAAAAAGAATATGCGTTGGTAGGCCAGCGTACAAAAAAGAAATACGCACTCGGAGACCGAGTGCGTGTGAAGTTGCTTGCCACTGATTTGCTGGCCCGCACCGTTGACTTTGAATTGGTGCGAGGTTAGTTGTCTTGCCGCTTCAGTTGGGTGAGAATTCCCAACAAGGAACGTGATTTATTTGGCAAGATATATGATCCTGCTCCGCACTCGGGCGAGAGTGTCTCCTTCGCCTTTTGTGCGATGAAGTCCACAGTCGGCACCAGGTACGGACCGTTGCCTCGACGATACATGGCAATAAACACCGGCAGTCCAGGCGGAGACGGCACAAACCCAGTGTACAACTCATAGTCACCACACGTCTGTGACAATTTGAGACCCGGCGGCAGTGCAGAAAAAGCGTAAACGCTTTGAGCTGTTTGTGACATTTTACACTCCCCTTACGCTGCCGCGGACACAGGAAGCCGAATTTTGTCAAAAAAACGCCGCTTCACGGCATTTGGGATATTCGTCCCATGGACTACCAGCCAAGCGGCATAGAAAGGCGAAACATCATCGCGATCCACTGGACGCCGATGGACTTCCCCACCTTGGCAACGATACTCATGCTCGCCGTGAACGAATATATCGTCTTGCGACCCGTTTGGCATAACGCATCCCCTTAACACGTCCGTACGAAGGTACGGATTCCGTTTTCTATCTAACCCCAAACGCGACTCTTGCGCAACTACGAAAAAATAGACCCGCACACGAGGCGCGGGTCTAAGGCAGAGTCAGGCGTGATCAGGCTGATCGCCAGTATGCTCGCCGTGATGCTGCTGATCGACATCGCTGCTGGTAACGTGCGCCGACAGCGTGCCCGACAGGTGTCGGTCGATGAGGGTTAAGCTGAAGCAGACGCCGATGCCAACGCCGACGATGAGCTGGACCACCACCGTGTTCCAGACGCCTTGTCCAGAGACAATATTCGTGGCCAACAGCAGCCAGTAGATGAGGCCGAAGATGCACATGGGCACCAGTGCCCGCCAAATGCGGCCGCCCAGCGCTTGCTTGGACTTGCGGAGGATGTATCCCCACGTTGCCAAGAACAGCAGAAGCGTCGCCAGATAGAACAGCAGGAGCATCGGCAGGGATTGGTCATCCCCAGGCCCGGGAATGATGCCGGCCTCCCACTGGTAGAGCGCCCACCCCACCCAGCTGTATCCGCTGGAGTTGTAGGTCAGAAAGACCAGCAGGGTGATGGGGAGGATCCGGGCGCAGACAATGCGTCCGAACCAGAATCCTGAAAACAGTCCGGTGCGCGCACGGAGCGCGGGCGCCGGAACCGAAGAAGCCGCTATTGCCATGGGATTTCTCCCCTTTCTCTGGATATTGAGTCGAAGACCGACCATCACGACTATTACATCACATATATTTTTTGTCAATATCTTATTATTTTTACTGTATATAAAAAGAAAATCCGCACAGGGATGCGCCTGTGCGGATAGGTATAGGACAAAGACTTAGGGTGGGCGGTGTCAGGCCGCCTTTCTATCGGTGTCTTCGCGACGCACTTCGACCGGAGCGGCGGGAGGAGCTGCAGACGCAGCTCGTTTTGCGTCCGCTGCGATGCGCGGCAGATCATCCTTGCGCATTTCGCTGATGCCCTTTATCAGCGTGCTCAGGGCTTGGGTGACACCCGCCTGCCATTCACGATTGACTTGCGCGTCTGCGGCCGAAGGCAATCTCCCTTGCAACGCCGCGACGCGTTGCTGAAGATCGTCGACCCGAAGACTCAGATCTTCCGCCGCGGCAAGGACGGGATGCTTTTTGCCAAAAAATCTTGCCCACACCTCCAAGATGAATAGGCGCAGGAGGAAGAGCGGCGGAGCGACAATCAGCGCCAGAGCGAAGTTCCACTGCCCGCCGAGCTGAAACCAGTCCAGCGGATAGAGACTGTGCTCAAGCGGGGTCGCGAAAGCGCCGTAGGCGTACATGCCGCCAGCAAAGACGAGCATCGTCCACAGCACTCGCGCATTGCCAGTGAACACGTCTTCATGTTCCCGCACGAGCCGAACCAGGTACGAGACATTGAGGAAAAGCGTCCCCAGGAGGCTCAGGCCGGCGATGGTATACGTCGCCAGAGAGGTGCCCACATAGATCTGCCAGAGCAGATCATCGAGGTCGTATGGACTGTCCGGCAGGGACACGCCCGTTTGGTTGCCCACCCAGAGCGCCCAGGCGCCGAGCATGACACCAAACAAAAAGATAAAGATTCGTTTCACGAAACGACTCCCGTGTTTTTGTGCAGAGCGAGTGCCCCACATCCAGCACATTTTTAATATATAAAAAAGATATTGTCAATAATATCCTGCGACATCGAAAACTATTGACATATATATTTTATTCAGTATTATATCTGCGGAAGATATAAACAGCAATTGGTGAACTATGCTCCACCTCAAACCGCTCCCAGAACACCAATCTGGGATTGCACAGCTAAACCAGCTAATCGCCGCAGCTCAGGCATGGCGGCCAGTGCTGTGGTTTCTGCATCCAAACCACATACTGTATTTGGCCTATGCGAAACATGCCATCACTGATAAACATCGGGCGGGCTTTCCACCAGACTCCGATGCGACGATGGCCGTTGCCTACTTTGACGCCATTTCGAAGATGGGGTGGGCACCCCTGTCCCCTGAAGGGATTTACCTGGCGACCGTGCACGCAAAATTAGCGTCACTCGTCGGTGACATCCGCCGACGCAAAGATGAGCACTTTGACGGGCTCGTCAAGGCGCAGAAAGATTTTGAGCGCGTAGAGCATATCCAGCATCAAGCGGCACTCCGCACGCAGCCGATCAAAGTACTTGTCAAAACAGGACGAGCTGCGCTTGCGCCTGTCGCCATGGCACTCGTCGGTATTGTTGTGGCGCAAGGGGCGCAACCTTTCGTCCCTGAAAAGGTGGCCGAAAATACTAACGAGCTGGTTATTACGTTCACTTTGAGCTTGTTGATGGTGTTGTTCTTCAATTTTGCCTCATATTTTTGGACAAAAACTCGAGAAGAGCGGCACCGTCGAATCCTCTACGAGAGACAATCCGCGGTGACGCAGCGCTACAACCGAGCCCGCATGTTGATCAATGAAATCAACTGGCGCCCTTTGGTCATTGCATACGAACAGTACACCGGGAATCCCTATACTGACCCAATGTACTACAGGCCAGCCTTCGACCATGACTTGGCTGAGGGGTTGGCTGAGGCAGAGCGCACTCGCGAACACCAAACAGCCTTTGCAGTGTTTGTTGTGCGGCTGCTACTCAAAACCTGTGCACGTTGCCTGCTTAAAAAGAAACCCAAAAAAAGCGCAGCGTAACCAAATCTCGCGTACAAACTCTGCCCCACAAAGTGGCAGAGTTTTTTTATTTATAATTATAAAAAGAACCCTCGCGCGTTGGTGCGAGGGTTTCCGAACGTTTATGTCGCCACAGTGCCTGCCGGGCGCAGCGCGTTCGCCAAAGCGGACAACTGGTCGATTTTTGTAACCACCTCCCGGATAAGCTCGCCAACAGCAGCTTGCTCTTGGGACAGAGAGTCAAGGTCAGCCTCCTCGAGAGCAGCTCTGATTGCAGCCTGAAGACGTTCAACCTCCACAACAAGAGCCCCCAGAGTTGCCGGCTTTCCATCAGCATCTACGAGTGGCGCGCCGTCCTTGCCGACGAGGACAGAGTCAACTTCGATCTGCGCGAGTGTTGATTTAAGCTCAAGCAGTTTATCAGCGAGCGCTTGTTGCTCGGCGGTATCTTCCACAAGGAAAGCCACGCGTTCCTGCAACTCACTGATACTCTTAGCCAGAGTTTTCATATCAGCTTGCGCAACCTCATCGAGCGCGCCTTGCGTCTCGTCCAACAGTGTACCGACAGCATCACAGAGAGTCTGCATCTCCTGTATCTGCCCCGCCAGCGGCACCACAGCATTTTGTGCCAGCCGCAGAGTGGTCAACATCTCGCCAAGCTGCTTCGCCATCTCGCCATGGCCTATTACTTGCAGCGCACGTACACGACCTTGCAGTTGTGCAATTTCTCCAAGCAGAGCGGCGACCTGCACTTGCGAATCTTGGTCAGGCTCAGCAGCATCTTCCGTATCTTCTGGCGCAGGCGCCTCCAGCACGGCGAGTCTATTTTGTATCTCCCGTATATCCGCGCTGATGTAATTTGCATCCACACGCTTGACCAACGCAAAGAAGTATCCAGAAAACAGTAAAATCAAACTCAACATGAGCGCTGTTGATACTTCCCTCAAGGAAAAGAGGTACTGGTAGAGCCCCTTCTCTTGTATTGCACCCCATGCAGTCGCCATTTCAGGAGAGGTGACGAGAAGCGCCACCGCAACCATAAACGCTATAACGCTTAGAAAATTCATTACCAGAGCCCTTTCCATATACACCCATGAGGGGTGATCCCAAAGCACTTAACCACTACTGAGGGAGAGAGTCAATCACTCTTACTTTGCCACTGCAAGCGCCTCTTCAAACTTGACCGACAGCAGTTTTGACCCACCATCTGACCCCATCGTGATGCCATAGAGCACTCCCGCACGCGACATAGTCTCGCGGTTGTGTGTGATGACGATAAGCTGTGAATGTTTGGCAAGCGTCTCTATCATGTCGCCGTAGCGGCGCGAGTTTGCTTCGTCGAGCGCCGCGTCAGTTTCATCCAATATCAAAAACGGCGGCGGGTTGACTTGACTCATCGCAAAAATAAGCGCAATGGACGTAAGTGCGCGTTCACCCCCTGAGAGCATATGCAGCCCTTTGATACGTTTGTGCGGGAGCGACACCACAATTTCAACCCCCGCATCCTCCTCTTCAAACTCTTCCGCACCCTTGTTCTTTTTTTCTTGCAGCACTTCAAGTGCAGCAGACCCGCCGCCAAACATAAGTTTGAAAAATGAGTCAAAAGCGGTATTTATTTTTTCTATCC
>CAYGHD010000030.1:0-5193 GCA_964349675.1 uncultured Candidatus Saccharibacteria bacterium | reverse complement strand
GTAGAGGGGAGGGGAATTTAAAAAATTTAATTAATAGCCTGAGGCTAGGGTATGGCGCCTGGTTTGAAGCTATATACGTCGCACAATATACCTTTTGCGACGTATCCCAGGCATAAAAACCTTCTTTCTATTAAGCCCTCGGCTCACGCATATCTACAACCCCGACCTTTGCCTCATCCCAAATCTTTCCGAACACTCCTGGAGCATTCTAGGGGCATACTTTCCTACATCAATTGCCAACCTTTCTCTACATCACCCCTCTTCCCCAAGAGTCAAAATTCTCCTCTTTAAACAGGGGAGCCCCTCCCCTGTTTTTATATAAAAAACTGCCGCACCTCAGAGACCGCTGATTGGCAGTTCTTGAAGTGCGGCAGAGACTTCCTTCTTACTCAGTGTGGCAAATACCTTCGGGTATATTAGCGTCACTTGGTAGATGATGACATCTGTCCAAGAAAAATTGCTTCGCTAGAGCGATTGCCGTCGAGGTATCGTTAATGATATTCAAGGAAAGCTCGTGGTCAGGAAACGCTTTTTCGTTTTGCATTGCTCCAAGCGCTTTTGCGCATCCTTGGTCGCCAGTTTGTATGAAGACCCCTAATGGCAATTGTGCGCAAAATCCTGGCATGGCAGACCATAGATAGAGCGCTTCCATTATGTCAGGATTAGCCTCAATCAGCGCCCTTTCCAGCTTTTGTAGTTTAGTCTTTTCTGCAAGCAACATTTCTGTTTGCTTGCGCTGCTTTTCAAGCAATACAGTAGTTTCCGTAGACAACTCTTGTATTATTGAACTTAATTCATTTGCATGATACCAATATAGGCCACTCAAGATAAGGAAGGCGAACCATCCAGATCCAAGGCAGATACGCATAAGCTGGTACGCTGTCGCTACCACATTCTTGATCTGCGCGAACATAGCACACCCCTTTTTACAACGAACTTGTCAAAAATATGATAACATATGATACTAGTTTGTCAATCTATCGCTTATTGTGACTCTTTATAAAGAATAGGTAAAAAAATGCCACCCCAATACAGAGGTGGCATATCGTGGTCGCCGGGTCGGCGATCAAAAAAGCGGTGCCGGCATGTAATAATGCTGCAGCATTGCTTCGATCAGCGGCAGACCCGGCGACCTACCGGAAGAAAGTAATAGTTCGGGCCCCCTTGGCGGTGCCCATGGTTGCTCCGGGGCGACACAAAGCAACCACAGGACAAGGGGCTATTACTCCTTCCGATTCGAACTGAGGCTGAGCCCAGACTACCAGCAGGGTAGCTGCACGTCAAGGAATCCCCCTCTATGAGGTATACTATACATATATGAACCGTTGGGCAGAGAGTTATGCTCCCCTTTTTGGCCGCATCTTATTGGGCGGCTTTTTTGTGTGGGATGGGGTCCGCGCACTGCTCCATCTCCCCTCTTTGCTTGATATATTTTCTGACGCAGCAACATCCGAAGTTTTTGGAATGGCATTATTCGCTGCAACCCTCAGCCTTTTGGGCGGGATTTTGCTCGTCATTGATTTTAAGCCGCGCATCATGGCAGGGCTGCTTGCACTCTATTTGCTTACATCCTCAGTCCTTGTATTTATGTCGCCATCACCCATAGGCGCACAACTCTTTTTAGAGCACATGGCGGTTGTTGGCGGGTTACTCTACGTAATGGCGTTTGGGTCTGGGCCGTTAGCTAAAAAATAAAAAACTCCCAAGGTTTTCCCTTGGGAGTTTTTTAGCTATTGAGTGTTAGCGAGCACGCGCAAGCTCTATATGTTTGCTTTTATTCCAGCAAGCCGATGATGACAGCCATGGCGTGGTGCCCTCTTTTTCATATAAGTAGCGGGCATACGCGGTGTTGCCTTCAAGTGTCCAGAGGTTAAGGTTGAGTTTCTTTGCAGCTTCAGCATGATAGTACTCATTCACCTGCATCACCCCAACGTCTTTGTTGTTTACAACACCGCGATACACTGCACCATTGCGGTCATATTGGCGAAAATGTGATTCACACTTTGCGATAGACACCATGATGGGTGCGTCGGCAAAATATTCGGCCACGTACTCCTGGACCGTCTGTGCTTGCGCAGGGACGGCAGCAGGCTCCGGCGCAGCCGGGGTGCTCAAGGCCGCAGAGAGCGCGAGGGCGAATCCGATAGTAAGAGGCATGTTTGTAGTATCTTTTTATTAGCTAAACGGGTTCTCGTGATCGTTTGTTTGGGCACGAAAAAGCCCCGGCTCGACACCGGGGATACAGATAGGATAGCAGCTTTTTGAAGAGGGGGTCAAGCGACTTCCTTGACAAGAAATGAGACTCCCCCATGCCAAACTGTGGATAGTCGCTTGACCTTAAAAACGCTATATTTAAAGGGCTTTTTAAGCATATAAGAAAGCGGGGCTTGCCATGGCAAGCCCCGCTGTACCCCGCAAAACAGCACTGTTTTTTGGGGTATTAAAATTCAGTTTTACGGAAAGAGCTTCTCGTAGATATAGACGATTCCCGGGAAGGCGCCGTCCCGCAAAAGCCCGTGACGATTGTACCAACGCAACTCTGGCCCTTCATACTCCGGCGTGACCTCGATATCCACCCGCCTCAAATCAGCATAGGTCGGGTAGACCACATAGACTGCCGAAGCAATGTGGCAGCCCATGTCCTGAGGATGCTGGGCGCGATCCTTCCATTGCACCGTCACGAGGTCGACGTACTCAAACCGATCCTCCGGAAGGTCGAGGGTGGTCTCCCTCTTGAGGTTTGCCGCCGCAGAAGCCTGGAGCGTGTGGTTGGGCAGCATCGCCCCACCAAACCACCACAGACCCACTCTAGGCATTTGGCGGCGCGTTACCAAAGCAATCGCTCTGCTCCGGCGGTCGGCGAAGACGATGTCCGTGCACAGCGGCACAAACCGCTGCAGCGCCCGAGAGTATTCGTCGTCGGGCAGACGGAGTTCGGGGATGGGGTTGAAACCATTCTCAATGTAGGTCATCGCCAAAACACGCACTCCTGTTTTGAGCGGCCACCGTGGCCTGCTTCTAGGCACATAATAGCAGTTTTTTACAAAATGTCAATTAGCTCTATAACCAAGGGATCTCAAACTGCTCAAACTCGGGCAGTAATTTTTTGTCGTAAAGCAGTCGAGAAATAACCTCCGCATGACTCTTGGCACCCGTCAGCGCATTGTGCGGCTCTGGCTCGTCGGGGATACCGCAGTAGTTAAGCACCGCATCCAGGTTAAGCGCCGAATGCTTTTTAACCGGGTCTGTGGGCGGAGTGAGTCCCCTTTTGACCATATGCATATAGCACAGTGTGTGCGTGTCTATCGTGCGGTGTGCAAATGGCCAGTTGGTATGCCCTGCGCGCGCTGCTGCCGCTTTTAAAAAGTCTCGGTCAAATGACACATTTTGGCCAGCAAAGGTTCGCTCAGCTACCCCTTCGGCAAAGGTGATAAATGCATGCACTACATCAGCTTCTGATTTTTTGTTTACATCCAAAAGCTGCTCGCGGGTAAATCCATTTACCTCAAGCGCCCCATCTTCTATATGTGCACCATCCCAAATGCGACACTCTTCATACAGTTGATGTGTTGGGTTGTCCAAGTCGAGCGCCCCAATACTAACAATTGAGTTTTTTTCATAATGTACTCCGCTGGCTTCAACATCTAAAACAATCATGGGCGTATTATATTATTGGCAATTTGCTGCTTTAGTATACCCGGCCGCTTCAGCATCTGCAGCCGTTGTAAACCACGTCTGGTTCTCTGGTTTGATGCGCGCAGCACTAGCACAGGTAGCCGCATAGTACTTCGTCCCGTTGACTGAGGCAACAAAATTCTTCTCTACTGCTGCCGTTTTTTCCGGCAAAGGCCCGGCGGGTTTGGCCAGCACGCGCCCAAGCGCAGCCTCGTTTGGGGCATATATGGTTATCGTGCCTTTTTGCTCCTCAAGCGCTGAAAGCCTCCCCAACCCAAAAGCAGCCAAAGCCACAAGCACCACAATAAGCGGCAGCACTACTGCCCCAGAGAGCAACTTGCGGAAGAGGCGATGGTTTGGTATATTGTCCGGGATCACCTTTATAGTATATGGCATCAAAAAAGGCAGGCGGAACAGCTAAAAACCTAAACGATTCAAACCCAAAGTATTTGGGGGTTAAGCTCTATGCAGGGGAAAAAGCGCAGCGTGGCGACATTATTGTACGTCAGCGCGGCACCAAAATGCTCCCCGGCCGCAACGTCGGCCTTGGTAAAGACCACACTATTTTTGCACTCGAAAGCGGCGTTGTAGCATTCCGCAATGTTCGCAAAATCGGCTTCGATGGCCGCAAGACTATGCGCTCAGCAGTAGACGTCGTCACCCAATAGCCCATCAAATCAGACCGGATAGGCTGACTCTCCGCGCATAAAAATTCCGACAAGTCAGACTTGCCGTCTCAGCACATACCAATACGTTACCCACCCCAACAACGCCAACTGCACCGTGGGGGTCAGCCCAACCTGCACAAAAGGCACGAGTGGCATAAGTTCGTTGTAACTCCAGCGCCCTGCGTTAAGCGCGTAGAGCTCTATCCAGACGGCAAGCGCTACCCCAATGGGCACCATAAGCCACAAGCGGTGGGTGAGGGCTGTTATATACACAAAAGGCACCGCCAGGATGGTAAGCATAACTGCGTCTCCAAGTGTCGCGCGCAGCAAGATATATTCAGTTATCGGGCCACCTTGATATGCGGTGTACAAAAACGAATGCAAATTCTCCCATACCAAATTTAGAGCAAATGACAGAATAAAAATTGCTCCCAATTTTTGAAAGTTTTTCATTACAACTATATCGCTGAGGCCACAACCACTACCATGAGTGTGGTTTTTTTGTTTTTTGCTACCACTTGGACGTGATGCTCCCCCACTGTTTTCACAGGCTCGCTCAATGTAATACTTTCCTCTGGTATCTGGAGCGCATGTTCACCCAAAATCGCTTTTGCGATATCTTTTGCCGCGACCGTTTTAAACAATCCGCCCTTTGGGGTTGCGCGCACCGCAATAGTTACTTTTTTACCGCTCAGTGACGCAACTTTAGTATCGAGCACTTCTTCCTGCTTGCGTACAGCCTCTGCTGCTACTTCTTTTCGCTTTTCTATCTCGGCAATCTTTTGCGGTGTTGCAGGCTCAGCTGACTTGCTGGGAAAAAGAAAGTTGGCTGCGTACCCATCTGCTACCT
>CAYGHD010000029.1:0-5391 GCA_964349675.1 uncultured Candidatus Saccharibacteria bacterium | reverse complement strand
GAGGGCCACAACCTGCAAGAGCACTCAGTGGTTATGGTGCGTGCAGGCCGCGTGAAGGACATCAACGTCCGCTACCAGGTGGTGCGCGGCCGCCTCGACGCTGGTGCGCCAGACAAGCGCAACGTGTCGCGCAGCCGTTACGGTGTAAAACGAAAGAAAAACTAATACATTTTTATGCGTCGACCAGTAAAAAATCGAAATATTGTTTCTGCTGACATGAAGTACGGATCCGTACGTGTCGAGAAATTCATCAACTCTGTTATGTGGGATGGAAAGAAGTCTACTGCCCGCAAGGTAGTGTATGACGCTTTGGATGTCATTAAAGAAAAAACAAAAGCAGAAAATCCTGTTGAGATTTTTGATACCGCAATTCGCAATGTTGGCCCTGCGATGGAGATCCGCTCTCGCCGTGTTGGTGGCGCAAACTACCAGGTGCCGCGCGAGGTACGGCCTGAGCGCAAGCAGGCGCTCGCATTCCGCTGGATACTCATCGCTGCGCGCGGTGGTAAAGGTAAGCCGATGGCGCAAAAACTTGCTGCAGAAATCATTGCCGCATCAAACAACGAAGGTTCTGCTATCAAAAAACGCGAAGATACGCACCGTATGGCAGAGGCAAACAAAGCATTTGCCCACTTTGCCTGGTAAGCAGCTCGTTCCTTCAAAGTGTAACTAAGGAGTTGTTGTGATGACCGATGAAGCGCATCCGTGCACAGACGACTACTGGTGGAGGTTGCACCAGCGCGAACTGGCTGCAGCGAAAAAAAGACAACTCGGTGATACCGAGCAAGCCCCGGCTCCAGAAGGCAAGCCTACTGAAGTGTGAAGCGTAAGCCTCTGTGCATGCTAATGCGAGAGGCTTTTTTGTTTGTGGCCTTAGTCGGAGTTCTGCTTGTTTTTTTTGTGATTTAAGCTATTCTAGCCCTACGCCTGTGGGCTATTCCCCGACGTTTTCGGGGTCCCGGAAACACCGGGATTTATTTCATTTATTTTTTAGTATGCCAACAAGAGATTATCCCCTAGAAAAGCTCCGTAACTTTGGAATCATCGCGCACATCGACGCGGGCAAGACGACTACGTCTGAGCGTGTGTTGTACTACACCGGTTCTCAGCACAAAATCGGCGAGGTGCACGAGGGTGAGACAACCACCGACTGGATGGAGCAAGAGCGCGAGCGCGGCATCACCATCACAGCTGCGGCAATTACCTGTTTTTGGACAAAAACACAGGAGCCTGACAAAAAAGATTTGGCGAAAAAATATCGCTTTAACATCATCGACACTCCGGGCCACATTGACTTTACGGTGGAGGTAAAGCGCTCGATGCGCGTTTTGGACGGCGCGATTGTGGTGTTTGACGGCGTGGCAGGTGTGGAACCTCAGTCTGAAACGAACTGGCGCTATGCTGACGAGGCCAACGTGCCGCGTGTTTGTTTTATCAACAAACTCGACCGCATGGGCGCATCATTTGAAAAATCGTACCAGTCGATTCTCGATCGTCTGACCAAAAACGCAGTACGCATGCAGCTCCCTATGGGCGCAGAAGAAAACTTTGAAGGCGTCGTCAACTTGATGGAGATGAAAGCCTACAAGTTTGAAGGCGAGATGGGCAGCAACGTCATTGAGATAGATATCCCAGAGAGCTACTTGGCCGAAGCTAAAAAATACCGTGCCGAGCTTATCGAAAAAATTGTCGAAAATGATGAGGAGTTGATGACTGCGTACCTCGATGGTAAAGAGCCGTCACTCGAGGAGCTTAAAGCGACACTCCGTAAAGCAGTTATTGCAAACAAGATCTTTCCCGTCTACACCGGCTCAGCGCTCAAAAACAAAGGGGTGCAGTTGGTGCTCGACGCCGTTGTTGACTATCTTCCATCTCCGCTCGACATGCCGGCCGTGAAGGGGATTGACCCACGCACAGGCGACGAGGTGACTCGCCACGCAGACGACAGCGAGCCGTTTTGTGCGCTCGCATTCAAACTCCAAGCCGACCCGTTTGTGGGGCAGCTTACGTTCTTCCGCGTCTACTCAGGCACCATTGAGGCTGGGTCATACTTGTACAACTCCACTACTGGCCAGAAAGAACGCTTGGGCCGTATTGTGCGCCTCCAGGCCAACCAGCGCGAAGAAGTGAAGAGAGTGTTTGCGGGTGAAATCGCTGCAGCGGTGGGGCTCAAAGACACCAAAACATCGCATACGCTCTGCGACGAGGCAAACCCAATACAGCTTGAGCAGATTAAGTTCCCTGAGCCGGTTATCTCGCTCCGCATTGAGCCAAAAACAAAAGCAGATCAAGAAAAGATGGGTATTGCAATGAAGAAATTGGCCGATGAAGACCCTACATTCCGTGTTTCAAGCGACGCCGAGACTATGGAGACGCTCATCTCGGGCATGGGCGAGCTGCACTTGGAAATTTTGGTTGACCGCATGAAGCGCGAATTTAACGTCGAAGCAAATGTGGGTAAGCCGCAGGTTGCATACCGAGAAACGATTCTCCAGCCTGCTGAGGCAGAAGGGAAGTACATCAAGCAAACTGGAGGTAAGGGTCAGTACGGCCACGTCCGTTTGCGCATTAAACCACTTGAGGCTGTTGACCCGGACAAAAAAGTATCAAAAAATGTTACGCGTGAAGACCACTTCGAATTCATAAACAGCATTAAAGGAGGCGTTGTGCCACAGGAGTTTATTGCCCCTGTTGAAAAGGGTGTGCGCGAAGCCATGGAGCGCGGTATTGTTGCCGGCTTTAAAATGGTCGACATTTCAGTTGAGCTGTACGATGGTTCCTACCACGATGTCGACTCGTCAGAAATCGCCTTTAAAATCGCTGCCTCTATGGGCTTTCAAGATGCGGCAAAGGCTGCAAAGCCGGTCTTGCTTGAGCCAGTCATGAAGGTGGAGGTGGTGGTGCCAGAGAAGTTCATGGGTGACATCACTGGCAGTCTCTCGGGTAAGCGCGGTGCAATCGAAGGTATGGAAGAGCGCGGTATGAACCGTGCAATTAAGGCAAAGGTGCCACTTTCTGAAATGTTCGGCTACACCACAGCGCTTCGTTCGATGACTGAGGGCCGCGGCTCCATGACTATGGAGTTCGACCACTACGAAGTTGTGCCACCAAACGTTGCCGCGACTATTGTTGCAGGACGGAAATAAGATTCTCTAAAATATAAAAAGAAAAACCGCCCACTCTGGAAAGAGCGGGCGGTTTTTCTTGGTATGCTGTGCATTATTGACATATATTCTAGCTATATATAAACTATATACATGACCAGCCAAGTTATATTCAAGATAGACACAAAAGTTAAAGAGAAGGCCATGAAGCGCGCCAAAGCAGAAGGTGTACCTTTTGCGTCGTTCTTAAAAATGGCTACAGAAAAATATGCTGAAGGGGAGTTGGGTATAGAACTTGTGATGGAAATTTTGCCACAGAAGATGAAATTGCTTGAACGAGAGTCTCGGCTGCTTGATAAGGGGAAAGGTCGTCGGTTCGCGTCGCTAAAAGATGCTCAGGCTTTTATAGATAGTATGTAAGCAACCATGAAAGAGCGAGAACCAAACCGGCTCACGTTCTCTCCTGGATTTGAAAAGGCAATTCGGTTGTTGAAAAGAAAGAACCCAGACCTGGTCCGCGTGTTTTCAGGGCAGCTCCCTAAAATTGTGAGTGACCCAGAGCTTGGTAAACCGCTGCGGCACTCATTGCGCAACTACCGACGTGTACATGTTGACGGGTCGTTTGTGCTTTTGTTTGAACTCAAAGGAAATGAAATACGTCTGATTGATTTGGATCATCACGATAAGATCTATAAAAAATACTCGTAATAAAAAGCAAAAACCGTCCCTCCAAACGATTTTCGCGTTTGTTGGGACGGTTATTTTTCTGTACGGAAGACAATATTCTTCGGCCATCGCCGACCGTACTCTGCGCAGCGTCTCACTTCTGTGTTTGGTTTAAGGGTGTGGAGGTTTCTATACTTGACTCCAAGTGGAGAATCCTCAAGATCGTACCAACCTGCAGGACAGTGGGCGCCCTGCGCTTTGAACATGTTGCGGCAGGACATATCCAGAGCGAGCTGGATCTCTTCAGGAGTTTCACAGAGTTCGACCCATCTCGCCAAAACCAACCATCTGGTCTCGGCGCCCCGTGGCGTCATCCTAAAGATAGCCGCCACTTCATTCGCTGTAGAAACGAGAGAAAGGGTGGTTTCGTCGGGCATTCTTGGTCTCCTTGGCCTGTTTGTTTGTGAAGAACTTCTCTCAGAAACCACGAACGAAGCGCGGTTTCAATTGAGGGGGAATAAGAACTGGTATTCCCCGGACCAGAAAGTTTTACCGAGGCTCTTCAACTCGGACACCTTGTCACTTGTGGAGTCGGTGTCACTCACTCCGGATTTATCGGCAGCGTTTTTCCCATGCAATACTCACTTCGATATGTAGCTTGTAAGAGATTGCTTGAGCGATATGTGGCATTAACAACGCCCTGAGCTCTTCCTTGTCACAACTGCTCTGCAGCTGCTGGAAAAAACCAAATCCGCCGTTACCACGAGCATCCTGATCTTGCTCGTCAAGTTTGCAGGCACGGTTGCGGTCATCTCCATAGTCGTCCGGCCTGAGCAACATAATGAGCTCGCCCAGGTCATAGAGGCTGAGTACCGCCGTTTCCAAAATGTAGCCCAGAACTTCCGCTCGACGCTCAAGAGAAATCTCTGGCTCATTCGTGGTCTGCTTCTGGTCCACCACTTCGGCTCCTGTGTCTGTGGTCATGCATCTGGCCTCCTTGGCCGTTTCGTAGGGTTGCGATGATCGTCTGAGCTAATAATAGCTTGAAAATAGGCTTATGTCAATATATAGTCATGATTTTAATTCAGTAAAAATAAGACGAAAAAGCTTGACAAATATATATGTTTCGTATACTATAGTCACATAATTATGACTAATAAAAAAGAACCAAACAACCATGGTTACCTCGAAAGTGCTTTAAAATCAGGTCTTTCTGCCAAAGCAGCTGCTGTGTATGTGGCCATGTTGGAAGGGGGAGTAGCCTTGCCGCCTAAGGCTTTAATCAGCCGCACGAGGTTGCATAGGCAGTATGTGTACGATGCTTTGGGCGAATTGCAGGATAGGCGACTGTGTATAGCTGTGGGCGAGGGGCGAAGGGTAATGTACCAGGCCACAAGCCCCGACCGGCTACTGCAAGAGGCCGAGAAGCAGCGCATAGACGCGCTCGATGGGGTAGCTCAGCTTATGCGTTTGTACGACCGGTCACCGGCGGGTGTGGTAGAGGTTATCCGCGGAAGTAAAAACGTAATAGAAGATGAGCTTCAATTATTACGTGATGCTAAGGCGGGGGATTTTTTAGATTTTGTGGGCGGGGGCGGGAACCGCTGGGTCGAGTTGTACG
>CAYGHD010000028.1:0-5583 GCA_964349675.1 uncultured Candidatus Saccharibacteria bacterium | reverse complement strand
ACGTAAGGGTGAGCCAAGCAAATGGCTTTGCTTGGCATGGGGAATCGAAGGCCGGAATATGCCCTGAGCTTGTCGAAGGGCTATGAGGCGGGGCTGCGGGTGCGGTAGGCAACCTGTGGCCGATTCTCCCATCCCGCACAAAATAACAAAATCGCCCCACAATGGGGCGATTTTGTGACTCGTTGGCAACGAATGCTTTAAGATGCTCGCGAAGTCGGGTTTATTTAACCGCTTCTTTCAACGCTTTTGCAGGCTGGAACTTAGGTACGCGCATTGCGGGTACCTGCACGGTTGCGCCAGTACGTGGGTTACGTGCTGCGCGAGCTGCGCGCATTTTGGTTTTAAAGATACCAAGACCTGCGATTGACACGTCCTCCTCTTTCTTTAGCGCTGCGACGATGGTGTCGATAACGCATTCAACTGCGCGCTCTGCATCGGCTTTAGTGGTGCCAAGGACCCCCTGCACTTTTTCTGCAATATCTTGTTTATTCATACTATCCTGTTTAGTTGATAACAAACCTGTATCTGACCACCCAATTGGGGGTTCTTTCGCTTTCGCCCTGTTTTGCCGGCCGTGTTTTGTTCGACGGAGGCGGCTTTTTGCAGGCGAAAAAACCTATCCGCTAGTATAGCCTGCTTAAAAAACCGCGCAATAGAGCCACGGGGATAGGGAAAAATTGACAAATAGTGGAATAAATTTTCCTATTTTATGCTATACTCGCCGCTGATATGAAATCAGCTGCAAAAAAACACAGTGCATTTCCGAAAAAGCAAAAAAACGTTGTCGTTATTGGCGTTTGTGGCGCTGCCGGCAGTTTTTCTGAAGAGGCGGCAAAAATATATGTGCAAAAACAGAACATACAAAATGCTGATTTTCGTTACCTTGTTACCGCTGAAGCGGTATTTTCTGCCTTGTCTAAAAGGGAAGTGACAATCGCTGTAGTCCCAGTCGCTAACTCCATTGGCGGCATTGTGCGGGAGTCTTTACTTGCAGGAGCAAAATATACTTATGTTGTGCAAGAGGTATTTTCTATACAGATTCATCAAAATATATTGGTCAAAAAAGGTACGACGCCAGGTGCGATAAAACAGATTGTGTCGCATGAACAAGCGATCAAACAATGTCGAGGCTATCTGAAGCGTGTGTGGCCAAAAGTAAAAGTAGGAGAGTATCCTGACACTGCAAAGGCCGCTAAAGACCTGGCAGAAGGGGCGCTCCCCGCTTCAACCGGCGTCATTGCCTCGCGCGCAGCGGCAAAACTATACAAACTCGATATTTTGGGCGCATCTATACAGGATGATAAGCATAATGTTACGACGTTTATTGCAGCAATGGCTGCATAAATGCAAAATACCCCAACCAGTTTGGCGGGGCAGTCTGCTTGAACAATCTCTCTTTAGTATACGCTATCTTGCAAACTCTATCGAGCGAGACTCACGAATAACCGTGACTTTAATCTCGCCGGGGTATTTAAGCTCGTTTTCAATACGCAGTGCAATGTTGCGGGCAAGCTCGCGTGATGCAAAGTCGGTCATCTCTTCTGGTTTTACAAAGACGCGTACCTCGCGGCCGGCCGAGATTGCGTAGCACTTCTCGACGCCAGTAAATGAATTCGCGATTTCCTCGATGTCTCCGAGGCGCTTAAGGTACTGCTCGACGCTGTCGCGGCGGGCGCCTGGGCGGCCACCAGAAATTGCATCGGCAACCTGGACAATGATAGATTCCACCGTTTCATAAGGGTACTCTTCATGGTGCGCCTGCATTGCCTTGACCACCTCTTCTGACACGCCAAACTTCTGCAATATACGGCGACCAATCTCAACGTGGGTGCCTTGCACTTCATGGTCTAAAGCTTTGCCGATGTCGTGCAGCAGGGCTCCTGCGCGTGCTACCGCTGGGTTTGCGCCCAACTCCTCTGCAATCATGCCTGCGATATGCGCCATTTCAACCGAGTGTTGCAACACCGACTGCCCAAATGAGGTGCGGAAGTGCAATCGGCCCAAAATCATCATGAGCCGCGGATCCAAATTGAGCACGCCTGCTTCAAACGCAGCTGCCTCAGCCTTTTCTTTAATTATCTTATTTACCTCTGCTTTTGCTTTTTCAACCGTCTCTTCAATTTTTGCCGGTTGGATGCGGCCGTCGAGGATCAGATTTTCAAGTGCCATGCGGGCAATAGCGCGGCGCAATGGATCAAAGGATGATAGGACGATAGAGCCAGGGGTGTCATCGATAATTACTTCAACACCACTCGCTCGTTCAAACGCTTTGATGTTACGTCCTTCTTTGCCGATGATTTTGCCCTTAATTTCGTCGCTTGGGATAGTCACGGCTGTGGCCATGGTGTCAGACGCTACCGAGTTTCCCAGGCGGTGTATAGCAGTGGTCAAAATTTCTTTTGCACGGCGCTCCAGTTTTTCCATACCGTCGCGTTCGAGTTTTGCAACGCGCATCATCAAGTCTTCGTCAGCTTCACGGGCAAGCTCGCGGTAGAGCTGCTCTTTTGCCTCATCTTTGGTAAGTCCAGCAACCTTAGCAAGTGCGTCTGAGCGCTCAGTAATGAGTGCTTCTGCGCGCTCTTTAATAGCTTTTACTTCCTCAATGCGTGCTTTTACGGCAGACACTTCTCCATCAAGCTCCTGCTGTTTGCGGTCGAGCGCCTCTTCACGTTTAAAAACGCGGTCTTCTGCGCGGGTTATTTTTTCTTCTTTTTCTTTCAGCTCACTGTCAGCTACGGTGAGTTTTTGTTTGGCACCCTCCTCTGCGGCTTCAGTTATCTTTTTTGCATCCTCACGTGCTTGGAGCAATATCTGCTTTATTTCGACCTCGATAGAGCCTTTGCGGGCAAGGATGAGCAGCCAGCGGAACACATAGCCGATGACCGCACCTCCAAGCGCAGAGAGCGCGAGCAAGATGAACACTATTTTTAATGACATACGGGTTAGGGGTTACCCAACCGTCCTTGCGCTAGCCTGTTGTTGTTGCTGTGATTACCGAATTGCTGGAGGTAATGCGTACTGATGTCACAGAAAGAAATTGCATGGTTTTGGGCAAAGATGGTAGGAAAATACTAAAATTGACAATTCAGAGTCAGGAACAAATGGTCCTATATTTGACAGGATCGGGAACAGACTGTGAACAAGCTCACCATAGCAAAAAAACCGCTTCTCGGCAATTAAGCCCACAGAGGGCAAAAAATCCAAAAAAGAGGCTATTTGCGGCGAAGTTTATTTTTTGTTGCTGACTGTGCCTTTTGCGCCAAAAATCTCGTCCACGACGCCGTACTTTTTAGCCTCATCGGCGCTCATAAAGTAGTCGCGCTCAACATCAGCCTCGATTTTAGAGAGCTGCTGGCCAGTTGCTTTGGCCAAGATTTTGTTCAAGCGGTCGCGGGTTGCCACAATGTGCTTGGCGGTAATCTCAATATCGGTTGCTTGGCCTGAGGCACCCCCCCATGGCTGGTGGATCATCACTTCGGCATTAGGCAAGGCAAAGCGCTTGCCTTTTGTGCCGCCTGCAAGGAGGATGGCTGCGCCTGATGCGGCGATACCCACACACACCGTCGCTACGTCTGGTTTGATGTGGTTCATAGTGTCGAGCATGGCAAGAGTGGCTGTTACCGAGCCACCAGGGGAGTTGATGTACAGCTGGATATCTTTTTTAGGATCTTCAGACGCTAAAAAGAGGAGTTGGGCAATAACCAAGTTTGCCGTGTGGTCTTCAATTGGCCCGCCAAGGAAGATGATGCGGTCTTTAAGTAGGCGCGAATATATGTCGAATGCGCGCTCACCCATAGGGCTCTTTTCGATAACCATGGGCACGAGCTGGTTTTGTATAGGATTATGTTGCATGAGGCTATACTACCAAAAATGCCCCTAATCGCAACGACTACTTCGTCATTTCTGCAAGGATGCTGTTGTGGTCGGGCTCTGCTTTTTGCCAAATATAGTTAAACAGAATTTCAAACGTTTCATGAATAGCAGGATTTTCAATAATAGTAGTCATCAGGCTGTCTCCGTAGGCGGTAATGCCCACCTTGTTTGCGTAGATGATTATTTGTGCCGGTATAGCAAGCACCCCTTCTGGCACGACGCGCCGCTCGACCAAATTTTTTTTGTCAGCGGCCAGAATGTCCGGGTCTATGACCGGCCGCAGCGGAGTAACCGCCTTGGTGTGGATGCCAAGTGCAACCTGCGCTGCTATTTGCTTGAGCACCAGCTCGCGTAGCTCGGGTGTGCCGTGGTCTTTGGGCGAGCGTATAAGCAAAATATCCTTTCCCTCATTTAACACATCGTCATAGAGCTCATGCAGACCCTCTATTCCAAGAATAATGCGAAAGCCGGGTATGCCACCAAAACGGGTGTGAAATTCGGACACCAAAGAGGGTAGGGATGCGTCAAATATTGCTCGCTGTGTCTCGACCTCGCGTGTGCGGCCGTCTATATATGCCTTAAGGTTGGCGGGGTGTTGTGGATTGTATACAGCGACAGCGCCATTTTTTTTGTGCTTTACCACCAACTCCTTTTCTATAAGCCGCTCTAGCACTTTGTAGGCAATTGGGCGGGCAAAAAGCAGATCCTTTGCTATCTCAGCCGCCTTTTTTGGAGCTTTGTCGAGTAAATATAGGTACGTAACAGCCTCATCTTTAGGGAGGACTTTAGCAAGAACCTCAGCAAGGTTAGTATTATTTTGTAACATTTTATATAACAAATATATGGCTAAAATACGTTTTTAAACAATGTAGTGTAACAACTGTAATTATAACAATTACAAAAGATACCACAAGTGCTTGACTTTAAACCCAAAAGTGATATAGTTACATTGTTGCTCTTTCACATGGCGCATCTTTGATGACGCCCCCGCGCCTCGGGGAAACAGGGGTATGGAGAATTCCAAATGGCTAAGATCTTCTTTGGCTTCGCCTTGGCTGACGGCATGTTCGCGGGCGACTGCTCGATCCGTCGGCGGAAGCTGACAGTCGAGCAGGTGCGGGTGCAGGTTGCGGCGGGGGTCGAACCCTGTCTCAACCCGAGCCACGCAGCCACGATCCACGCGATGCGGGACCGTTTCGGGATTGACGTCCCGATTCCGGCCAGCCCGCCGCGGGTGGTACTTGGCCTCGGCGACAGTGTGGTGGTGATGGGGGTCCGGGGCTTGCCCCGACTCACCGACCGGCACGAGTACACCGTGGAGGAGGTTGCGCAAGCGACCTTTGAGTTCCACGAGTACACCGTCATCGAGTAGAGGTCTCGGAGGCAGGAAAACAACCTGTCTTGGCAACAGAAGAGGTTCGCAACTTAGTTGCTCAGCCTCACAAAAATTCCAGATGTCTTACAAACATCTGGTCTGCTCCAAGGGTGTAACCCTTGCTGATGAGTCCAAGAGGACGAAAGCAGAACTACTTTGAAAACTACATACTCGTTTGAGTCGAAAGGTATGTGATTCCTCATATCCTTGCCGAAATAGCGCTACAGGCCATTGAGCCCACCTGCATATAAAAGGGTGCTTGCGTGACGTTGGGCAGGGTAAGAGGGGTCGTATGCAAGTACGATTTCTGCCCGTTCCCGGGCCAACGAGGAGTA
>CAYGHD010000027.1:0-5601 GCA_964349675.1 uncultured Candidatus Saccharibacteria bacterium | reverse complement strand
AACGGCCCATGATGTCGTCGGACTTAATGGTGAGCATTTCGCGAAGCGTATATGCAGCGCCATAGCCCAGCAGTGCCCACACTTCCATTTCTCCAAAACGCTGGCCACCGCCTTGTGCCTTACCACCGAGCGGCTGCTGGGTAATAAGAGAGTAGGGCCCAATAGAGCGCATGTGGATTTTATCTTCCACCATGTGGTGGAGTTTGAGGATGTACATGTACCCCACTGAGATGTCTTGCTCAAACTGCTCGCCAGTGCGGCCGTCATAGAGCTTCATCTTTCCACTTTCGTTAAAGCCCGCTTTACTGAGCTCTTCGCGGATCTCGCCTTCGGTAGCACCTGCAAATGGCGGACAGATTGCTTGGTAGTTAAGCGTGTTTGCTGCCAACCCCAAATGGAGTTCGAGGATCTGTCCCAAGTTCATACGGCTCGGCACACCAAGCGGAGTCAAGATGACGTCAACTGGGCGACCATCTTCCATGTAGGGCATATCCTCCTCGGGCAAGATGCGGGAGATAACTCCCTTGTTGCCGTGGCGGCCGGCGAGTTTGTCACCGACAGACACCGTGCGGAGCTGCGCAATTTCAATATGGATACGCTTGATGATGCCGCTTTCCAGGCTGTGTCCTGCTTCACGAGAAAATACTTTAACGCCAATGATGCGGCCACGCTTGCCGTTTTCCATACGCAGCGATGAGTCTTTTACGTCGCGTGCTTTGTCGCCGAAGATACTGCGGAGCAAGCGCTCTTCAGGGGTAAGTTGTGTCTCGCCTTTTGGTGTGATTTTACCCACCAAGATGTCGCCCGGACGCACTTCAGACCCAGTGCGGATAATGCCGTCTTCGTCGAGGTTGCGGAGTTTTGTTTCAGATACGTTTGGAATATCGTGTGTCGTCTCTTCAGGCCCCAATTTTGTGTCACGGACGTTGCAGACAAACTCCTCGATATGGATGGAAGCGAATTTAGAATTTTTGACGAGACGCTCAGAGATGATGATTGCGTCTTCGTAGTTTGCACCAGACCAGCACATAAAGGCGACGAGGGCGTTTTGGCCGAGCGCCAACTGCCCATCGTCAGATGTTGAGGTGTCGCCAAGTAGGTCGCCCTGTTTTACTTTAGTGCCGACTGAAACTGCAGGGCGCTGATGGAGCGCGGTAAAACCGTTGGTGCGGACAAAGTTAACCAACGGGTATTCAATTTCCTTACCTTTTTCATTGCGGACAATGATGCGTTTGCCGTCTGCTTGCACCACCGTACCTGCCTCTTTTGCGATAATGAGGCGGCCTGTGTCGCGCGCAGCACGACCTTCCATACCAGTTGCCACCAACGGTGCCTCGGGGACGATGCAGGGAGTTGCCTGCTTTTGCATGTTCGAACCCATGAGCGCGCGGTTTGCATCGTCGTGCTCAAGAAACGGAATCATCGATGTTGCGATAGAAAATGGCTGTGCTGGGTCAACGTCGATATAGTTAACCTGATTGCGAGCAACGCGCGCTGGCGATCCGTTGAGGCGCACCTCAACCATGTCTTCAGTGATGCGTCCGCCGTCTTCGACTTTTGTTGCACCATGCGCGATGCACTGCTTTTCTTCTTCAGCGGCATTTAGATACACCACTTCGCCGGTCACTTTACCGTTTGCTACTTTGACGTAGGGAGTTTCGATCATGCCAAACTCGTTGAGCCGGGCAAATGTTGAGAGACGCAAAATAAGCCCAATGTTTGGACCCTCAGGTGTGTGGATTGGGCACAGACGACCGTAGTGGCTGGGGTGCACGTCGCGCACCTCAAAACCAGCGCGCTCGCGGGTCAAACCACCAGGACCAAGTGCAGAGAGTGTGCGCAAGTGTTCGAGCTCGGTCAGCGCGTTTTCTTGCTGCATGAACTGCGAAAGTTGGTTGGTCGTGAAAAACTCTTTAATACGAGCTTGGAGTGGTCGTGGGTTTACAAACTGCTGCGGCATTGTTGCATCGGTGTCAATCGTCGACATTCTGTCTTGAATGTTGCGCTTCATGTGGGTGAGTCCAACGCGCAGGCGCTGCTGGAGCATCTCGCCGACATAGCGTACACGGCGGCTGCCTAGGTGGTCGATATTGTCTTCAACTGCTTCTGGGTCATTCTCGAGTTTGAGTACATGGTCAAGCACAATAACCACATCTGCCAGAGATAGTGTTTTGCGTGCAAGATCTTTTTCATCGAGCGAGAGGTCAAAACGCTGGTTAAAGCGGTAGCGGCCAACGCGGGACAAGTCGTAACGCTCTTCGCTAAAAATAGAGTTGATATAGTCGCGTGCGTTTGCAGCAGTTGCCAAGTCACCATCACGAAGGCGTTTATGGATTTCAACATATGCGTCGTCTACAGATTTTGCAGGGTCTTTTTCGAGCGCCGTCTCCATCCATGCGCGTCCAAGCTCTGAAGTGAAAAGCTTTTTAAGGTCGGCATCAGTATGCGCGCCAAGCACCCGCAACAGTGACGTTGCAGGGAATTTGCGCTTGCGGTCGATGCGCACCTGGAGCTGGCCATCAGCATCCGCCTCGATTTCTATCCATGCGCCACGGGCAGGGATTACTTTTGCGCCGAAGTGGCGTTTACCCTTTACCTCTTCAGCGGTAAAAAAGACGCCATATGAACGTGCGAGCTGCGGCACAATGACGCGCTCGACACCGTTTATCACAAAGGTGCCGTGGTCGGTCATCAACGGAAAATCCGCAAGAAAGATTTCTTGCTCTTTTTCAGTTCCTTGCGCTTTATTCTTCAACCGAACAATGGCGCGTAGCGGGATGTCGAGTGACATCTTTTGCGCTTTTGCGTAATGCTCGTCAAACTTAGGTTCGCCAAGCTCTATTTTTACAAACTCAAGATCAAACTTTTTACCCGAGTAGTCTTTAATCGGGGTGAACTCTTTGAATATTTCTTTTACTCCTTCTTTAAGGAGCAAACTGTAGGAGTCGACCTGGGCTGCGACGAGGTTGGGAGTCTCTACGCGCGGGGTGCGGTAGCGGCTAAAAAACTTCTGTGTACGCATAAGCGCTTATATGAATGAAGCGAACTAATAATGAGTGGACGCTGGCAATCGCACTTACTACAGATTTTGGAAATGTCTTGACTGTTATTGAGCAACTCCAGTCAAGCGACCTATCCACAGAGCCAAAACGCGAAAAAAGCGAGCGCATATACGCTCCCCCGCTCAGCTTTTGGCCTCGCTCTCGGGTGGCACTTGCCACTATTCAATTGTCTACCGAAACCCAGCACTCAAAACTCATTCAATTTGAAGGTTTTATCCCCCAAATACCCCGCTTTGTTTCATTTGCTATTGTACTCCCCCTCAAAAGGGTGTCAAGTCTACAAGGCACGTTAAAAAGCCTTATGTAGCAAGGAAAGCTAATCTTTTGCACACACTTTCTCCACAAAAAGAGGGAGAATCTGCGATGCTTCTGGTGAAGATTGGATAATGTGCTCGAGCGGCACATCCACCGGGAAACGCTCGGAAGACACGCGGTATTCAGCCCTCATTTCATTTTCTGTAAACTCGACGTGAAATTGGATAGTGTAACAAGCTGTTCCGTATCGCAAAATACTGAAGTGACAACGCTCACCAGCCCCTAGCAGTACAGCGCCCTGGGGCATTTCTGTAAGGCTGTCTTTGTGATCGTATTGAGCCATAAAGGTGGCGGGAAGCGTACTGAACAGCTTGTCTGCTTTTCCTTCATTAGTAAGCGTTATTTTGAAAGTTCCAAGTTTATTTTGTACCTTATCGTTTTTAACCATTCCTCCTTGCGCAAGTCCAATGAGCTGGTGCCCGTAACAAATACCCATACAAGGAAACTCTTCTTGCAAAATATAAACAACTAACGGGCGCATACGTTCAAGTATTGTCTTAGAATCACTCAAAACAGGGTCAGAGGCCTCTCGACCTCCATCAAAGTCAAAATCACTTGACCCCCCAAAAATCACTCCCTGATACCCTGCCAAAATAGCTTCCGGGTCCTTCCACTGAATTTGAGTATCCAGGGTGGATATGAAAGTAAGCTCAGCGTGCTCAGCAAGTGTGCGCGCGTAGTCGCGACGCTCGCCCTCGGCGCTTTCCATATCTCTGTAAGATTGAATAACAAGAATTTTCTTCATATAAAAACAATATAATTAAAAAGTTTCGTTGTCTACGTATGTAAAAAAATACCGTACCAGCTCAAGAAGAACTGCTACGGTATTGTCTGGTCGTCAGAAGGTTTCTGTTGCCTGCCGCAGAAGCGCGCGCGCTTCTTGCACAGTCGGCGCCTGAGCAACGAGCATGCCCGTTTTTTCCTCCAAGTGCATGAGAGGAAAGACACCGCCAGAACTTTGCCCAGGATGCCAGGCAGATCCTGCTGCTTCCAGCCTACTCCAGAGCGCCCAGATGGAGTCTTCTGGGCAGTACTTGCGCGTTAGAAGCACTTGTTGACCTGTTACTCCATATTGTGAAGCAAACAACAGTGGCGGAATTGCTTCCGTACACCGCCCATTGTTGACGTCACACAGGAAGAGCCGTTGGTCTCGATCACAGATGAAATCGACACCCCCAAAACCTTTCGGTTTGGAAAACTCCACGTATGCTCGCACCATGGAAATGGCTTGTGCGTACAGGGATCCAGTAAGCCGGGCAGGATAGCACATCCCCCTGTACTCTGTATCCTCAACCATCTGGCTGGTTGGCAGACCCGTAAAGGGCCCAGCCCAGTGGATACTTGGGGATACATGCCCGCCAAGCTCGCGGTCGTACGCAAGAGCTATCCTCTCCTCAAGAATAGCCGGTCCAAACTTAAAGTCGTACTCCTCAACCTGGCGTCTGTCGTGTTTCGTGAGGTAGATGATACCTTCGCCCGCATCAGCAAACGCTGGCTTCAACACCAACTTAGTATTCCCTGCAGAAACCAGCGCTGAAAACGCGTTCATCAGCTCGGCTCGCGTATCAGCGACATATCCCTTGGGGATAATTAAGCCGTCTAGTTGGTCAAGAGCAGGAGAGTGTTGTTTGCCTGGATCGATGTGGCTATGGAGCGCGACCTTTCCATATTGTTTGCGCCAACGCCACGAGTCTCCATAGAGCGGCACTTGGATCCTGTCCGCTAGCCACTCTGCAGCGTCATGCACATACGAAGTCGCGAGGACGAACGACCCATTACGAGCCAGTTCGTATATACGAGCCTCCATGTCGCCACAGACGCTCGTTTCCAGAGTGCGGAAACCTCCTGGTGCAAATTGTATCTGCCAGGACTCCAGGCCAAGTATCTGACGGTAGAAGGTCGCGGCAGCCTGCTCGAGCTCACCATCAGGAACGATGGCAATATCAATCCCCGGCCGCAACGCAGACAAGGCAGTCAGCGGCGCTGACCGCTCGTACATATCGTTGCCTTTACGGTCGAACGGACCTCCACTGTCACCCAAGCAGAAGATTATTCCTCCGGTGGGGTTGATGTGTTGGTGACATAGCCCGCTATAGAGCTCTGACATGCTTCCCTCGCTTCAACATGAAGTTACAAAAACACCAGATTATCTATCTGATGTCAACTTTCCAAAAATAACCATATAATATAGTTAAAAATATGTCAAATTATCCTGTGTATAACC
>CAYGHD010000026.1:0-6912 GCA_964349675.1 uncultured Candidatus Saccharibacteria bacterium | reverse complement strand
GATTTTGTGGTGCGCGCCTCTGTGGGCCACGTGCGTGACCTACCCAAGAGCAACAAAAAAGCTATCGATATTGAAGCAGGTTTTGTGCCCCACTACGAAGTTGTGCCCGGCAAAATGCAGATCATTGCCGACCTCCAAGCACTGGCCAAAAAAGCCGACGAGGTGATACTCGCAACCGACCCCGACCGCGAGGGCGAGGCAATTGCCTGGCACATAAAAGAGGAGTTGAAGCTTAAAAAACCAAACCGTATCGCCTTCCACGAGATCACCAAAGAGGCTATAGCCGAAGCGCTCGAGCACCCACGACAAATCGACGACCATTTGCGCCTAGCGCAAGAGGCACGCCGCGTGCTGGACCGCTTGGTGGGTTACGACTTGTCGGGGCTGATTTGGAAAAAGGTACGCTACGGACTCTCTGCTGGCCGAGTGCAGTCGCCCGCACTCCGCATCATTATGGAGCGCGAGCGCGAGATACGCGCCTTTGTGCCCGAGACGTATTACGTCATTACCGCACAAACCAAGACTCCCAAAAAGGAGGCGCTGACCCTTACGTGCGTTGATGAGCCAAAAGATGCGCCAGGCAAAAAGGATGGCAAAAAAACTGCCGACGAAATAATCGCCGCAGTTACCAAGGACGGTCTTAGTGTCACCGACGTCACCGAAAGTGAGATGAAGCGCACAACCCGCGCGCCCTTTACCACCTCGACCTTGCAGCAGACTGCAAGCTCGCGGCTTGGCTTCTCTCCTGCAAACACCATGCGCATCGCACAAAAATTGTACGAGGCGGGGCATATCACGTATATGCGTACCGACTCGACCAATTTGGGTAAACCCGCGCAAGCAGCCATTTTGGCATATGCCGAGAAAAAGTTTGGCAAAGACTATGTAGAGCCACACACCTTTACAACCAAATCTAAAAACGCTCAAGAAGCCCATGAAGCGGTGCGCCCTACCCACCCCGAAAAAGAGTCTTTGGGCAGCACACCCGAACAAAAAAAGCTCTACGAGCTTATTTGGCGCCGTACCGTCGCATCACAAATGACCGACGCCAAACTACTCAAGACAAAAATAATTGCCCATACCAAAGACAAAGATGTACCAGCATTTACCGCCAACGGCTCGCGCGTAGTGTTTGACGGATGGCTCAAGGCAGACCCAGCAGCGCGCGGCGAGGATGTCGAGCTGCCCAAAGTAACCCCGGGCGAAGATTTGAAAGTTGAAGACATTTCTGCAGAAGAAAAACAGACCACCCCACCACCCCGCTACACCGAAGCCGGTTTGATTAAAGAGCTCGAGAAGCGCGGCATCGGCCGACCATCTACGTACGCATCTATCATGCGCACGCTCGATGACCGCGGCTACGTGGCCAAAGAGGGCCGCTCTCTTAAGCCCACCGACACCGGCGACGTGGTGTCGAGCTTTTTGGAAGAGAACTTCCCTACCTATATCAGCGACACGTTTACTGCCGAGATGGAAGACGAGCTGGATGAAATTGCAAACGGCACGCGCGAGTACGTCAAAACACTGAAAGATTTTTATACACCGTTTTTGAAGGAGGTAAAAATAAAAGACAAAGAGGCAGGCAAAATTACAGACTTGGGGCCTGCACCCAAAGAATTCCCTTGTCCCCTCTGTGACAGTGCGATGGTCTTTAAACTCTCGCGCCAGGGCAAGTTTATGAGCTGCTCGCGCTTCCCCGACTGCATGGGCGCCCGCACCGAAGTGGGTGAAGTTATCTCCAACGACCCAGCAAAGCCAATAGGCACACACCCCGAGACGGGAGAAAATATTTACGTACTCGACGGGCGCTTTGGCCCGTACGTGCAGTTGGGCGAGATGCCCGAGGGCAAAGGCAAAACAAAAAAGCCAAAACCAAAACGCGCATCTATTCCAAAAGAAAAAGATCCAACCACGGTGACGGTTGCGGAAGCTGCACACTACCTCTCGCTCCCTCGCACTTTGGGCACCCACCCCGACACTGGTGCCGAGATTACTGCAAACATTGGGCGCTTTGGCCCCTACATCGCGCACAATATCAAACCCAAACCAGACTTCCGCTCGCTCAAAACTGATGATGTATACAAAATCGACCTCCCTCGTGCACTAGAGATTTTGAAAGAAGAAAAAAAGCGCCGTGGCTTTGCCAAGAAAAAACAAGAGGCATAAAAATCATAAAAGTATATACTAGGAGTATATGCAGGGGCTCAAAGAAATTTTAGACCTCATGAACGGGCCATCGAAGGAGGACGCGGCTTTTGTAGAAAAAGCATACGCATTTGCTGCAGAGGCACACAAAGACCACAAACGCTTCTCGGGCGAGCCGTATTTAAACCACCTTGTCGAGACCGCCAAAGGCCTAGCCGAGCTTGGCATGAGCGCCAAAACAATCGCAGCCGGGCTTTTGCACGACTCGGTCGAAGATGTGGGCGTGAAGCCCGAAACAATCGAGCAGGAGTTCGGCAAGGAGGTGCGCTTTTTGGTGGAAGGGGTGACCAAACTCGGGCACTTTAAATACCGTGGCGCAGAGCGGCACAGGGAGTCGCTGCGGAAATTGCTTGTGGCCACCGGCCAAGACGCGCGCGTTTTGATAATTAAGTTGATGGACAGGCTGCACAATATCCGCACCCTCGAGCACGTCCCTCCCGAAAAGCGAACGCGCATCGCATTGGAGACGCTTGAGATTTATGCAGCAATTGCCCACCGCTTGGGTATGGGCTTGGTGCGCCGCGAGCTCGAGGACAAAGCATTTGAGTATGCGTACCCTGAGCAATTTAAAGAGGCCCAGCGCCTCTTACGTGAGACTGCAGACGATACAGAAGAGCGTTTAGAGAAAATGCTCCGCACGCTTAAAAAAGAGCTCGCCGAAAGCGGCATCACTGAATTTCAAACCGACTATCGTGTCAAAGGTCTTTGGAGCCTATGGCAAAAGTTGCAACGTAAAGGCGGCGATATAAGCAGTGTGTATGACGTCGCGGCACTGCGGATAATCGTGCCCACTATTGCCGACTGCTACCGCGTGCTTGGGTTGGTGCACAAACTTTGGCAGCCGCTGCCAAACAAAATTAAAGATTATATCGCATTTCCTAAACCAAACGGGTATCAGGGGCTCCACACCACCGTGTTTTCTGGCGACGGCGGTTTGCCCGCACAAGGCGGCATTGTGGAGATCCAAATCCGTACCAAAGCAATGCATCAAGAAGCACAATATGGCATTGCAGCACATGTTCTTTACAAGGAAGTGGGTGGGCCAGATATGCCAGGAGTCCGTGCAGGCGTTGACAGACAATCCAGCTTTGATTGGATAAAAAGCTTAATCCCCAGTTTCCGACGCAGCGCCCCTAAAGATCAAAAAGCTCCTCTTGAGCCTGCACGCAAACGCGCACGCTATGGCGCACCCGAGACCCCTGAATGGCTTGCCGAGCTAGAAGAAAGAACTAACGATCCCGACTTCGAGACAACGCTTAAAACAGATATCTTTATCCATCGCGTATTTGTCTTTACCCCGCGAGGCGACGCAGTTGATTTGCCCATAAACTCGAGCCCCATAGACTTTGCCTATGCCATACATTCCGACGTTGGTGACCATATCTCGGGCGCCAAAGTAAACGGCAAAATGGTACCGCTCGACACCACACTCCAAAACGGCGATATCGTAGAGATACAAACTAAAAAATCAGCCGCACCGACACAAAAATGGCTTGGATTTGCTAAAACAACGCTTGCCCGCAGACACATCCGCACAGCGCTCGAACAGACAAAAAAAGATTAGTCGGCCAAATGCGCGTGGTCGTTGTAGACCCACACACGCCAAGGATTTTTGCGCGTACTCCCCGTGTAATCCTCCGCAACATACTCCAAAATCGTGATGCCGGTGTTTTGTGTCTCAAAACCCCACATACACTGATAGCACTCGCGCGCGTTCATCTCTGTGCCAAATACCGCAGCTGCCAGCAACACCCGCAAAAAAAGTCCGTGCGTCGCCACCGCAATATGCGACCCTTCTAAGCCAGCCAGATACGCAAGCGCTTTTTGTGCGCGCTCTTTTAGATCGTCAAAATTTTCTTCATTATTAAAGCGGTATCCTGGCCCAAAATTACCATCTACCATGGCTATTGCCGCAACCGCCTCGGGGTCTGTGTATGATTTGCCCATAATTTCTGTTGGGCCCATACATTCAACAAACAAGTCACTCGTCAAAAAAGGGAGCCCCGTTTTTGCCGCCATTGCCTCGGCAGTCTCACGAGCCCGAGTCATTGAGCTGGAAACTATAGTATCTATAGGGAGAGTGGCAACTCGGGCAGCAACATAGGCAGCTTGCGCCCGACCCGTACTGGTCAGTGGAGAATCTCCAAACCCGTGTATTCGAGCGACATTCGCCTCGCTTTCTCCATGCCGGACAAGATAGATGCGCTTCATGAAAGAAACTTACAATGAAAAACTGTTTGGATCAAATGTATTTTCATCAATCGTCTTTTCTTCTTTTGTGCGGTCATCAAGCAGCGCTACGTCGTCTGACGGCACATCGTCTGTAGCTGCAGACTCTTCGGGCGCCTTGTACTTCCCTTGCGCAATGCGGCTTGCAAGTGCAGAAAAGAGCACTCGTAGATCATCCTCTGAAAAAAAGTCTATGGAGAGTTTACCGCCCGTTTCTTTTGGCTCAATAGCAACCCTGGTGCCAAGCGCCTCAGTCAACTCGCGCTCCATCTCTAAAATCTCAGGCGCATATAAATATTCTTTTTTGCGCACCTTGTCAAAGGCAATGCGGCGTGCGATGGACTCGGTGTCGCGCACCGTTAAACGCTTGAGCATAATTTCGCGAAACAGCGTTTTTTGCTCTTCTGGTCTATCAATAAGCATCAACAAGGGGCGTGCGTGGCCTTCGGTGATTTTGCCGTCGGTAAGCGCTTGCTGCATGTCTTCTGTAAGCGTTAGAAGTCGTATGGTGTTGGAGACGTACTCGCGGCTCTTCCCCACCTTCTCGGCAACCTGCACATGCTTAAACCCAAATTCAGTAACTAGCCGTGCAAAAGCTTTTGCGCGATCTATAGGGTTTAAGTCTTCGCGCTGCAGGTTTTCGATAATCGCAACTTCGAGTTTTGTTTTATCGTCATCGAAGTCTCTGCGGATGATGACCGGCACTTGTGCCACACCTGCTAATTTTGCCGCGCGCAAGCGGCGCTCACCGGCGATTAATTCGTACTCACTGCCGATGCCGCCGTCTGGTTTTTCAAACTCATTGCGCGTGACCGTCAGCGGCTGGATAACCCCATACTGGCGGATGGAGCGCGCAAGGTCTTGAAGCTTTGCTTCATCAAATTCTTTGCGGGGCTGGAAGGGGTTTGGTTTGATTTTGTCGACCTCTACCCAAAAAATCGCATTATCGTAAAACTCTGACATGCATCAATAATACAGCGTCAAAGAGAAAAAGAAAAACCCTGCGCCCAGGCACCAATCCCTCTGCATTCTTGTTTTTAAGAAACATTAAAAAACGCGGAGTTGCCCTTTACTGTCTAGTTAGTAAGCCAGAGATTCCTAAAATATCTATCTCTGATTTTTTCTCATCGAGAATAAAAAGTGTCTTCTCGTCGTTCCAAACATAGTACGCCGCCTTTGTTGTCTTTGGGCACTTACCCTGTCTATCGCAAGTTTCAAGAATAAATTCAATATTCACAACACCATCGTCGGCACTGATGTCAGCGTTTGCCGTTAATTTCTGATTTGGCACATCTACCCATCCTGTAATATAACCGTCCGATGGATATGAAAGAACCGCGAGATTTCCTTGATAATAAGAATTTGCAACATACCAGGTATCAACATGCCTCATATATCCAGTACCACTATTTTCGATTGTGGTGACAACGAGCCAGTCCCGCGCGTGTCCTTTTACAATCCGAAAGTTTGGACTTTCAATATTGGGATTTTCGATAGAAAGTGTTGTCGCTATAGAGCCGTCATGATTGGAAAAAAGAAATATTTTCCCCAGTTGGCCTTTCATATCTACAGCGGATAACTCAATGTTTTCTCCGTGCATACCAAGTCGTGCCGCCCCCACCACTTTAAAGGCCGGAATATTGCTACCACTATTTTTATAGAGCGATAAACCAAATAAAACAATCCCTAAACAAAAAACAATAATAAACAAGGCTTCAAATTTAGTTGTACGATACACTTTATTATTCTGGCCTTCAAAATTTCTCTCAATAATTTCCAGATAGTTATCTGTTGTTAAGGATTTCATGTCCTTAATAGATTTATGAAAATTCTCCGATTCCTGTTTGAGAATTTTTGGCCATCTATTTTCTGCGTTTTTAATTTGAAAAAATCTCCAAGAAACTCCGATCAAAATTTCGGTTGCAAAAATAAAGAAAGCGCTCCAGAGCAGGAAAAGATTCGCAGGGTAGTTAGAACTTATGATGATGGGAATTATTATTCCTACTATTGCCACACTAATTGTGATTAGTACATCAAACAACTTATACAGTTGCGATACAACAAATCGTAAAGTCTCTTGGTGGTCGTCTATCCACTTTTCAAAATGTTTTCTTAATATTTCAAGAGCCAAATTTTTGTCCATTTTTTATCCTATGCTTGTACCTTTAGAACGATTGCAGCTTTCACAAAGAAGTTGAATGTTTCGCTCTGTGTTAGAGCCTCCTTTTATTATAGGAATAATATGATCAAATTCTAATTTTTCATTAGAACCGCACTTCGCGCACTTCCCTTGATCTCTTTGCCACACAAACAGTCGTATTGATTCTGGTATTTGTTCGCGCCGCGCATTTACGACTTGGGTCAAATTTTGAAACGCCTGCACTTCCTTTTCTATACGCGAAAGTTCTTTTTCCTGCTTCAAGACAAAATGTTTAATTCGCAATAACAATTCGCTTTCGGAAACTGTGTTATTATGAA
>CAYGHD010000025.1:0-6935 GCA_964349675.1 uncultured Candidatus Saccharibacteria bacterium | reverse complement strand
GTGAAATGGATATCATGCCTGCCTTCGAAGCAGTTGTTGGGGGTTCGAATCCCTCCAGGAGCACAAAAGTGAATGCGTTTGTAAAATGTGCTATAGTCTCCGATGTAAAAGCGGCCATAGTTTAATGGTATGACGACTCCTTGCCAAGGAGTAGACGGGAGTTCGATTCTCCCTGGCCGCACAAAAAGGACAGTTGTAGATTGAGCAATAAGAACGTTGTTATTATGGTGGTAATCCCCTCTTCCTGTGGATAACTCTGGGGAAATGTGCATTAAGGACAGGTCCTTTTTATGTACTATACGTCCTTTTATCCTTATTCCTACGTTAAAAGTGTTTCTTGTGAAACGTTTTGCCTAAATGGTTCACGTGAAAACATCATTTATACACTTTTCTAAATTGCTATGGCAAAAACTAGAAAAAGAGCCTTAGGAGATGTGGGGGAGGCAATAGCCCGTGTATATCTAGAAAGAAGAGGATTTACCATTTTAGAGCAAAATTACCTAAAACCGTGGGGTGAAATTGATCTTATTGCAAAAGATGCAGGAGGGGAGTTGCGTTTTGTAGAGGTAAAGTCTGTCGCGCATACATTTGGCAAAGTTTTAGGTACACGTGAAACACTCGTGGGGGAGGGTAAGTTGCGACCAGAAGAAAATATGCATGAACGCAAGGTCAGAAGGCTCTATAGGGCGATTCAAACCTATTTGTTGGAAAATAAACTATCAGCAGAAACGGTATGGAAAATAGACTTGGCATGTGTCTATGTGGATATGGATGCGCGACGGGGTAGGGTAGAAATGTTGGAAAATATAGTTATTTAAAAGACATTAGAGTAATGTTATTTGTCTTTTAGCGACATTTGTAAAATATATGCTACAGTAGGCACGTTACGGGGCGTAGTATACCGGTAGTACACCTGCTTTGGGAGCAGATAGACCGAGTTCGATTCTCGGCGCCCCGACAAAATAGTTTGTAAAATACATATTTCACGTGGAACGTCTCACTTTAGTAACAAAGCCAAGCGATGGATACACGCTGTTGGACTCAGGCGACCAACAAAAGCTTGAGCGCTATGGTAGCGTGGTGCTTGCGCGGCCTGACCCACAAGCGTTGTGGCCAAAAACGCTTGAAGTAGGGGACTGGGCAAAAACACATGGGCGTTTTGAGCGACAAGGTAAAGATGGAGTGTGGATGGGAGATAATTTGCCTAAGCAATGGGAAATTGCCTTTGGGGGCCTACAATTTTTGATACGACCAACGAGTTTTAAACATACAGGACTATTCCCCGAGCAGTTAGCTAACTGGGAGTGGGTTCAAGAAATATTGCACGGCATAAGCGCAAGAGAAAGAAGTTCAGTAGGGGCTCCACAGCGCGTCGTCTGCCGACCCAGGACAGCGAGGACTGAGCAAATTTCTAGCAAGAAATTTGCGTACCCTGAGGAACTTGCTTTCTCTGAAGCTCCTCGTGTCCTCAACCTCTTTGGTTACACAGGTGGGGCGACGCTCGCTGCTGCGCAAGCAGGGGCGGCGGTGACACATGTGGATGCATCTAAAACAGCGGTTGCGTGGGCGCGCGAAAACGCTGCCGTGTCTGGACTGGCAGATAAACCAATTCGCTGGCTTGTTGAAGACGTGTTGGTATTTGTAAAGCGCGAGATAAAGCGGGGGAGCCGCTATGAGGGCATCATTATGGACCCCCCAGCCTTCGGCCACGGCCCAAAAGACGAGTTGTGGAAGATAGAGGAAGATTTGATAGAGCTTATAGGGCTGTGTGGCCAACTCCTTAGTGATAAACCACTTTTCTTTTTGATAAACGGCTATGCGGCAGGGTATTCGCCTTTGGCATTTGCCTACAACTTAGAGCAATTTCAAACAAAATTTGGCGGAACCATTGAGTACGGTGACCTGGCTATTGCGCAAGAAACAGGGGATAGGGTCTTGCCATGCGGCATCTTTGCCCGATGGCAGGCATAAGTAGAATTATCCCCAACTCCGGAGATGCGATCTTTGTAATTGGGGATAACTTTTTAAGTGTTGCAGACCGATTTTTATGATATCCACACTGTTGCTTGACGAGTCGCAAGGACTTGGAGTAAGGTAGATGTATGCAGCAATCGCGCTTTTCCTTCGCTTGGTATTTTTTTACCTTTACCAGAGGGGGTTTTGCGCTGTAAGTTAGATTTTTAAATAAAATACACGCAAGAGCCCCTCAAACGGGGCTCTTTTTGTTTTGGAGGTTGGTGTAAGGATTTTTTAGGAAAAGAAACTTTACACCCACCCCTAAACCCGAGCACATGGTGTGCCGGTACAGGATGACGGTGGAGGTCTGTAGGAGATTCAAATTATGCACGGCGGTACAGATGGGCTCAAGCCACTTCCTTCTGGTTTGTATGTGAATGGGGGAGGCTTGGTGATGCCACTCTCGACTTCTGGAAAGGTTCTCGACCAGAAAACCTTTCCGGATCTGTACGCGAATCCGGGAGAGTATGGGCTGGTGCAGAGGGGCGGGGGTTTCTATTTTGTTCGTTCGTGAGAGAAGGTCGGCACAGGAGTAAACACCATGGACAAAACTGGCAGGATCCCAGTTGAGCCTTTTGGCGGCCCGGCAGGGCGGCAACTGGGCCCGGGGGACAAATACTTCCCTGATAAAGACAGTAAGCCTGGAGACGGCTCAACATCAGGCAGCAAGCCTATTTGGTACCACAAACCTGAAGACTGGGAGGAAGCTCATGGTATGGGGGGCTAACGATAAAAAAGCAAGCTCTTCAGGTGGGAGTTGGTGTGGTGCTGGTAAATCCACCGTTGCAGGGGCTCCAGTGACGCCGAAGCAGGAAAACGTGGCCACGCCTGCAGAGCACGCAGAAGCTGCTGCAAAAGCAGAGAAGCCTCAATAAGGCACGTCGTTAGGGGTTGTCGGTATATCCGGCAACTCCTTTTATTTTTTGCAGAAGCTGTTGACAAGTAAAAGTCTTTTTAATAAGGTTTGGGTATGGAATACCGTTCGCAAAACACAGGCCTCATTCTCGGCCTCAACCTTCTTCTTACGAAGAGGGGTTTTGCGCATCGGTAGTTCTGAAGTGAACAAAGGTACCGAAGCAAAAAACCCCGTAAGGGGCTTTTTTGTTGTCGGATGACCAGATCCTTTTGGAGAAGTGGAATGTCCAAGCATAGTAAGTTGTATACACCTGACGGCCGGCCAGTACTCGGTGTGCTAGCTGAGCGAGTTATTTCTCTAGCCGGCCAACTCAGTGGAGTACAAGAAGTATGCACTGCAGGTGTCAGGGGTTATAAGGGTGGACAAAGGGTCAAAATTCGTCAAGAAGAATCCGGATGCCTACCAATTGTTATTTGTGAGCCAAGTGGCGAGTATAGTTTACGCATCAAAACACCGAACCCAGCAGCTACCAGCAATGCTCTGCGCCAAATTTTGGGGCGAAACAGGATTACGGTCGCATAGCATTGTCTCTCATTTTCCAGGCCATGTTTCTTGGGCGTCTTACCGGCGGAGCTTTTCCGCCGGTTTTATTTTTTCGCTTGACTTCATTATTAAATTATATACAGTAGATTCATGGCCTACCGCCTGCAAATCGTCGTCGTGATGATTAGTCTCCCAGAAAAGGGGGCCTTTGCGACGCGGTAATCCAACTCAAGATACCAACGAAGCAAAAGCCCCACACGGGGGCTTTTTTGTTGCGATGATCTTGTGAGTACATTCAAACTAGCCACTAGAGAGGCAGCACATGAAGCCAGTAACCGAAAATCTTGCCAATGGTTGGCAGGTTAACCTCCACCCGCATCGGGAAATCTTGTCACGCTCTGTGGTTCAACAAGGACTCGACCTTATCAAACGCTGGGTCCCATTATTTCCAGTTGAAACAACATGGGTTCAAAATACTTACAAGGTGCCGTCGTTGTTTCTGAGGATCGACTTTGTTTTGGATGAGGATGGCCGTATGTGGGCCTGCGAAGTCGAAGATCGCCCTTGCGGCCCCGGGTTGCTCAATAAAAAAGACCCTCATTTTGCAACGATTCTTGCGCGTATGCGTGCAGGTTGGCCACCTTTCAGGTGGGTTATCGACCCTGACCGAGTGACTGACGACGAAGGGTGGCTTGGGCCAGGACTCTCTTACAACGAAGCGATGGAGTCTGAAGGTCTGCTGCTACTGCGCAACAGGCCGGGAAAGTCACAGTATCGTGCTCTTGCTGACCGCGCTGTGAGTACTGTATGGGAGGAAGGGAATAAACGCTGTTTTGCAGACTTGGGTTTGTTGCAAGAAGTGCGGTGGGTGAGTGACCCGAGTGATGAAGAGGGGGGATACCTCTTCCCGCCCGTTACGCGCCCGGTGGTGATTAAACCAGCTCAAGGGACTCGATCTAACGAAATAGAAGTATATTTGCGGGGTGTAAAATGGCCTCACAAAAAACGCTCCGGCGACACACTGGGTTTTGAGGCCTTTCTTAAGCGTATTCAGGGTGGGGGAGTAGTATGTCAACCGTTTTTTCCACCTATGCGGTGCGAGTTTCTTGGCTCGCAGTACAAAGGCTGGAATATGATCTATCGTTGCTTCTATGGTTTTGACTCAAAAGCTTCTGATTGGGTCTGCATGGGCGGGATGTGGATGGCACTCGATTCTCTCATCGTCCACGGGACTGCAGAGACAATCACGGGGCCGTTACACGTAGAGTAACTTCGCGCTGAAGCCTTGCTGCTGGGCAACCGAGAGGAGAAATCCTCTCGGTTTTTTATACCTAAAAAAGAGTGTATTGTAGTCATATGCAGAAAAAAATACTTGTGATACAGTCCCGTACGCGCCCAGATATGGTGGCGGCAGAGCAAGAGGAGTACATTCGTGCCGTGGAAGGAAACGCCGATCTTGCCTTTGTATCGTCGTTGGATGAATCTCTGTTGTGGGGTGAACCAGAGACATTTCTAATGGGGTTTAGCGGAGTGATTTTTGGCGGTTCAGGTGAGTTTGACTTTGATGGCGGTCGTCCAGACGACGACGTGGCGCGCCTTACTTCGCAGGCGATTGTTGCGCGACTTAAGCCTTTTGTTGGATACTTGTTGCGTGCAGACTTTCCTACACTCGGCATCTGTTATGGTCACCAAATTATCGCAGAGTCTCTTGGCGTGCCTGTGGTGAGCGACCCTGCACAAAAGAAAACTGGAACGTACGACGTAGTGCTTACTGAGGCAGGGAAGCAAGACCTTTTATTTAAAAATCTGCCTGAGCGTTTTGCCGCGCAGTATGGGCACAAAGACAGTCTTTCTTCACTACCGCAGTCTGCAGTATTGTTGGCGTCGAGTGACAAGTGTAAAACAAGCGCGCTTCGCTATGGTGCCCATGTATACACAGTGCAATTCCATCCTGAGCTTCGTGCAGAAGATATCGCATGGAAGCTTAAAAACTCTCCTGGCTATGTGCCAGAAGGGGTCGACATTGAAACCCTCATACATCCTTCCGTCGCAGCTTCTACGATTATTCCGCTCTTTGTGCAAAACATCGCGCATTAGCGCAGGGCGTCCAGTAGTGTGCGGGTGAGGCTTGGTGCTGTATTTGCTGCAAAAGCTCGTGCTTTTGCAGCGAGGTCGCCAGTTAGAAGCGTTGCGACACCGCTCGCGCCTTCTGCGCGCAAAGTACGGTCGATATGGTCGAGCGTAATGGCCCATAAGTCACGCGATGCGGTGGTTTCGCCAGCGGTGGCTGTTGCGATAAGCGCCACCATCACGCCATCTTGCTGGCGCACGATGGCACCCCCTGATGAGCCCGACTGTGACAAACTGGTCCCTTGCACATCAACCAAATCCCCTTTTTTATTTACATCGTCAAAGGTGTAGAGTCCGTGTATTAGGGCAAATACAAGTGTTGGGTAAAGGCTGCGCGCTATAGACTCTCCGCCTAAAAAACTTGCAGGGTAGCCGGCAAGTAATACAGGGTCGTTTTGTTTAGGCCAGTCGGTAGACATAGGAACAGAAGGAAATTGTTTTGGCAGGGGTGTTTGGTTTGTTGAGCCGGTGATGCGTATAAACGCAAAATCGTGTGCTCCAGAACTGGTTGCGTGGAGATTTTTAATAAGCGGCGCATTTTGTGCTATCCACTGGGGTGAAATATAGAGCAACTCTCCGCGGTAGCGATCTTCTGCAGGGCTGCCAGTGCGGATGCTACAAGTGATGTTGTTTGGGGTAGGATAGTCTTTAAGCAAAAAAAACTGTCCTACATGCGCATTGGTGAGTATCACTCCGCTGCTGTCTATCAACACCCCGCTGCCGCTTATAGACCCAACACTGCCTCCTTGTGACAGGCAGAGTATATTCACCAAAGCGTTGCGTGTTTCGCTCTGTACTGCATCTGGAGACTTTGTAATTGCAATAGGTGGGGGCTGTGTGGGTTGTGGGGTAGTGGGCGTTTTTGTGATTTGTTTGGGCGGGGTGCTTGGGATGGTTGTGGGTGTGCTTGTGGGACGCTCTACCTCAGGTGCAATAGGAAAAAAGCCTGTTTGTGCGGCAATGGGCAGATGCGCCTCCTCAGTGCCTGTTGCTTGTATAGGCAGAGCAATTTCTTTTGGTGTAAGCGAGACAAGTTTGCCTACAATTAGGACGCCTGCGAGTGCATAGAGTATCAAAACGCCGCGCGATGAGAGAAAGTGCATACGTATCTATAGTATACAAAATTTGTTGCAGAGGCCGAATTCTATTGGTACTCTCAAGGGGTTGCAGGCTATGCGGGATTAGCCCCGACGTTTAGTCGGGGTCCCGACCAAGGCGTCGGGATTTATTTCGCGGGATTAGTTTATTGGTAAAACATCAGTTTTCCAAACTGAGGTGGGGAGTTCGATTCTCCCATCCCGCACCATGAAAGAAAATTTTGAACCAAAATTTAATAATAACAATAATTCCCCTGAGGAGCGGATTGATAGTTCACCGAAGCCATTTGCCG
>CAYGHD010000024.1:0-8435 GCA_964349675.1 uncultured Candidatus Saccharibacteria bacterium | reverse complement strand
TGACCCTATGGGGAATCGAACCCCAATTTACGCCGTGAGAGGGCGCTGTCCTAACCGTTAGACGATAGGGCCGAGCGAGCGAACGAGGTTCTATACGAATGTATAGGGCCCCTGCGGGGCCATATAATCGTCGCTCGCTCGGAAATTCGCTTTTTCGCTCGTCATAACTCGAAAACAAGCTTTCAGTTACTCCTCGCTCGAAGCTCTCATTTCTCTCGCTCTGCTAGATTATAGGGCCGTTTAGCACGAACACAGCATAGCAGAAAAGGGAAGAGCCGGCAAAAGGGAAGGGTGGGTTAAAAAGCAAAAATCCCGGGGGTTGGCGGACAGTGTCCAAACCAAGCCCCCGGGATGTGTCAGCGCAACCCTTCCCGCACCGTCTCGATCATATCCATGATCTGCGGCGCATACTCCCACGCAAAGGTGGCGGCGATACCCAAGATGCATAGTGTGGGGATGTGCTGCAAGATTTTGTTACTCACCGTTTTTCTCCCAAGAGCGTATATTTAAATTATGCTATATTTAAATATATATGTCAAGCAAACAACTCTTCAACAATCTTTTTCACCATCATGCCATCTGCTTTGCCTTTCAAGTCTTTCATCAAAGCGCCCATAAGTTGATTTGCTTTAGTTTTGTCGGTGATGCCCATTTCAGCCGCTTTTGCCAGGGCTGCAGCGCGCACCGCATCTTCGGGCATTTGGGCAGGGAGCATGCTTTCCAATAGTAAGAGCTCCGCTTTTTCAGTCTCAGCCAAGTCGGGGCGACCGCCTTTTTCAAACTGTTCAATGGAATCTTTGCGCTGTTTTGCAGCGCGGCGCACGAGTGCCATGATGTCATCTTCGGGCAATATGTCGGTAGGTTTGTTGCCCTTGGCAACCAAGTCGTTAGTGACCATGGTCATGAGTCCACGGATAACCGCAAGCCGCACCGCATCTTTGGCGCGCATTGCATCTTTCATCGCTTCGCGTAAGTCGTTTTGTGTCATTCTGGCATTCTATCATGTAGAATGGGGGTATGGAATGGCTTATTGTAATCCTTTTAGTTGCCAATGTAGGGCTTGTTGCGTACTTTTTTTTGCGGCCAAAACCTGATGCGCCTGCCGACACGCAAGGGTTGGTGCTGCTGCAAAACCAACTTGCAGAGCTGACCCGCGCCATGGAGGCAAAGTTGGGTGAGGGGACGTCGCGCATGTTCGACTCGATGAAAACCCAGTTTGACCAGTCGCAGCAGCTGATGAGCAACATCACAAACCAAGTGTCGGCACAGTTGCTTGAGGTGACCAAAGGGGTGACCGAGACAAAAGAATCTACAAAGCAAGTGTTTGTGATTGCCGAGCAACTATCGAATTTGGAAAAGGTGCTCAAAAACCAAAAACAGCGCGGCAACTTGGGCGAGGCGAGTTTGGAGTTGGTGATGAGCAACATTTTGCCACCTGGTGCCTATGCCATGCAGTACGAGTTCCCCGGTGGCGAGACGGTGGACGCGATTATTCGTACCCCAGAGGGGATTATCCCTGTGGATGCAAAATTTCCGCTGGAAAATTATACCCGCCTCCATGACGAAAAGGACGACGTGCGCCGCGTAGAGTTTGAAGAGGCATTTAAACGCGACCTCAAAAAGCGCATCGACGAGACAAGCAAATATGTGCGGCCTAAGGACGGCACGCTTTCGTTTGCGTTTATGTATATCCCAGCCGAGAGTATCTACTACGATTTGCTTAACGACGGTGTAGGGGCGGTCAACACGCGTAGCTTGCTCGAATATGCGCAAAACGACCGCAAGGTGATTATTGTCTCTCCAACCACTTTTGCCGCCTACTTGCAGTCGGTGTTGTACGGATTTAGGGCATTTAAGATAGAAGCGCAGGCAAAAGACATTGCCAAGAACGTCGAGGCGTTGGGGCGACACATCAATGCCTACCAAGACTATTACAAAAAGCTGGGCGCCTCGCTGGCTACCACAGTTAATCACTATAATGCTGGCACTAAAGAGCTAGGGAAAATCGAGAAGGATGTGCTTAAAATTGACGCTTCTGTGGATATAAACATAGATATTGGCGTGCTGGATAAGCCGCTCTTGGAGGGGAAGGAGTAGGCCTTTCCTGATGCCCCGCAGCTTGCTTTTTTTAGGGTTTTTGGGTATATTGTGCGGGTCATGGCAACCAAGGAAATAGCGAAGGAATTTGCGGTAATCCAAACCGGCGGGAAGCAATATCTCGTATCGGAGGGTGATATCGTCAAAATTGAGAAGATGCCCGGTGACCACAAGGTGGGCGACTCAGTTGTCTTTAGCGATGTGCTTTTGGTGGACGATGGCTCCAACACTACCATCGGTACACCAAAGATCCCTGGTGCAAAAGTCTCTGCAGAAATTCAAAAAATAGCCAAAGCTAAAAAAGTGGTGGTTATTAAATACAAAGCAAAGAGCAACTATTTTAAAAAGCGCGGGCACCGTCAGCCGTATTTTGAAGTCAAAATCACAAAGCTTTCCTAAAGCAGCGCAAAACCCCGAAGGCAACCCTTCGGGGTTTTAGTTTCTTGAATTCAGTGCGTTTTGTATGGTGTCGGGGTCAGCATATTCCAGCTCTGAGCCGGTCGAGAGGCCGCGGCCAAGGGACGAGATGGTAAAGCCCGCCTGGGCCCCTAGTTGGTGGATTTTTTCGTATACAATTTGCCGCGTGTGGTCGCCTTCAGTAGTTGCAGAGAGGCCTAAAATAACCTCCTTCAGAGCACCTGCTTTACCCTCTGCTTCAAGACGGGCAATAAGCTCTCTGAGTCGGATAAATTTCTCAACCTCTTCAATGGCAAGGGGTATGGTGCCGCCCAGTACAAAATATTTACCCCGAAAACCGCTACGCTCTATATTTTCAACATCGGCGTCTTTTTCAACCACAAACAACATGCTGCTGTCGCGCTGCGTGCTGCTGCAAATGGCGCAGGCATCTTTTGTGGTGCCTTTGGTAATAAACCAGCGCCAACAACGCCGACACTGGCTTGTCTCTGCAGCGAGTTTTCGGATGGTGTCGGCGAGCTCTGTGCGCACCGAGGGGGAAGTGGTGAGGAGATACTGCACAAAGCGTCTCGCTTGGCGCGGGCCGATGCCGGGGAACTTTTCAAACAAGTGAGTCAGGCGCTCGATTGCATCCATAGGTTAAAAATCTTTACTATTGCTGAATGCGCTAAAATCCGCCTTTTCAAGGGTAACAAACGTGGTGCGCTTGTCGTCAAAGTATAGCTCCACAGAGCCCACGGGGCCGTTGCGGTGTTTTTCAATCAAAATTTCGGCGATGTTTGGCCGATCGCTTTCTTTGTTTGTCTTGTCTTCACGATGAATAAACATAACTACGTCGGCATCTTGCTCGATGGAGCCCGAGTCGCGCAGGTCCGAGAGTCGAGGTTTGCCGCCGCGCTGCTCGACGGCGCGCGACAGCTGCGAGAGTGCGAGCACCGGCACGTCCAGCTCGCGGGCCAAGTTTTTAAGCGAACGGGATATCTCGGTCACCTGCTGCACCAAAGAGTCAGATGCTTTAGATCCGGTGGGTACCATCAGCTGCAGGTAGTCAACAATGAGGAGGCCGAGGCCGTTTTCTCGCTTGAGGCGGCGTGCGACGGAGCGCATTTTTAAAATGTTGCTGCCGGGCTGGTCATCGATGAAAATAGGCGCTGAAGAAAGCTTTTCATACGCATCTCGGATGCGGGTCCAGTCTTCTTGGGTGTTGATATGCCCGGTGCGCAAGTTCCATGAGTTTACTTTTGCTTCTGCGGCCACCATACGGTCAACCAACTGCTGTGCGCTCATTTCCAGCGAGAAGATGCCGACGGTCGTGTTGCCCTGCACGGCGGCCTGTCGAGCGATGTCGAGTGCAAAGGCCGTTTTGCCCATAGATGGCCGGGCTGCCAAAATAATCAAGTCCGATTTTTGCAGCCCTGCAAGCAAGTTGTCGAGATCACGAAAGCCGGTACTCACGCCGCGCATCTCATCTTTGTGCTCATGGAGGTGCTCAAGGCGCGCCCAGGCCTCGGTCAGGGTTTCCCGCAGGGAAGTAAATTTTGAGAGCGTAGGTGTTGAGGTGACCTCGTAGATTTTTTTCTCTGCTTTGTCGAGGGTTTCATCAAGCTCGCTCGCTTCGTCGTAGCCAAGCTCTGCAACAAACTCTCCTGCGTCAATCAGCGTACGCAGCATATATTTTTTTTGCACTTGGCTGGCGTAGTGGCGTGCGTTGCTGGCTGCGGGCACCTCACTTGCCAAGTCGCCCAAGTACGAGATGCCGCCAATGCCTTCAAGGGCCCCTTGGTCGCCCAATTTTGCACGGACGCTCTCGACGTCAATGGGCTCGTTCTTGCCATAGAGCGCAAGCATGCCGCGATAAATAATACGATGCTTCTCGCTATAGAAGGCATCAGGAGACAGCACGTCGCTTACTTCAAACATACCCTCCGGCCGCACCATGAGTGCGCCAAGCAGCGCTTTTTCAGTCTCGAGTGTCTGCGGCGGGATGCGCAGGGTATTTTCTTTTTTCGCCATTACCTACCAGAGTACTGCTTTTAGTGCTCTGGGGGAAGCCGGGACAACGCTGGGGAGAGGTCGGGGATAACTTTTTGCTATACAGACCCAATGTTGTTGTCTTTTTTTGACACCACAGGGCCTGCGTCTGTGTCGCTCACCATGTAGCCCTGGTCTGCAATGTCTTGGCGGAGCAGGTCGGAGCGCGCAAAGTCTTTTGCTTTGCGGGCATCCTCTCTCTGTGTGACTAGCGCTTGCACTGCCTCAGGTAAGGCCGCGGTCACCATCAATTTTGCAGTATTTTTTTTATCAGAAAGCCCAAGGCCGAGCACTGCGTCTGCCAAAAGGAGGGACGCGTGCTTTGCTCCGGGTGACACTGAAGGGTTTTTCACAAGTTCCCAGATGCGGGCCACAGCAACTGGAGTTTTTAAGTCGTCGGCAATAGCAGCGTAGAAGTCTGCCATAAAAGATGGGTCTGCAGCCTCTGGGGCGGTAGGCAGCGACAAGAAAAATCGTTGTAATTTTGTGAGCGTCGTATCTGCACCCGCCAACGCATCCCAGGTAAAATTGGCGGATGATCGATAGTGGGCGGTCAAAAACCAATAGCGCAATGCTCGTGCAGAAAAACCTTTGTCGATGACGTTGTGCAGAAACACCGTGTTGCCAAGCGATTTTGATATCTTCTTGCCTTCTATGGTGATATGGTCGTTGTGGAGCCAGTAGCGGACAAATTGTTTGCCGCTCGCTGCTTCTGCTTGTGCCAACTCATTGTTGTGGTGCACGGGGATGTGCTCGATGCCGCCAGTGTGTATGTCTATCTGCTTGCCAAGTAGAGAAAAAATCATGGCGGTGCACTCGATATGCCACCCCGGGAATCCGCGCCCCCAAGGGCTCTCCCAGCCGATTTTTTTACTCCCTTTCCACAAGACAAAGTCTATCGGGTTCTTTTTTTCTTTATTTTCTTCCACCCGGGCGCCATCTTTTTGCCCGCCCAGGTTGATGCCGCCGAGTTTGCCGTACTGTGCAAATTTTGCCGTATCAAAATACACGCCACTTTTTGTTTGATATGCGTAGCCTTTCTGCTCGAGCGTTTGGATGAGCGCGATTTGTTCTTGTATATAGTCGCTTGCGCGAGGGAAGATGATTTTTGTGCGGTCCACGCCAAGTGTCTCTATGTCCGCAAAATATTCTTCCATATATTTTGTCGCCAAGGTGCGCATGTTTTCGAGCGTCAGTGCCATGCCCTCGCGCTTGAGCCCGGTGGTCATCTTGTCTTCGCCCTCATCAGCGTCGGATGCGAGATGCCCAAAGTCAGTGATATTTATTGCTTGTTTGACGTTGTATCTCCATACAAGCAAGGTGCGACGCAGGGTGTCGGCAAAGACGGCTGCGCGCATGTTGCCGATGTGCTGTGTGCCATATACGGTGGGCCCGCAGTTGTACATTTTTACCTCTCTTTCGTTGAGCGGCATAAACACCTCGGTGTTGCCAGAGAGCGTGTTGTGGAGGCGAAGCGGCGGAAGTACCGAATCTTTTTTTGTATCAGCGTTATTTTTTTTAAAAAATCCAAACATAGAGAAATGAGGAATTAGAGCCAGTCTTTGTATCTGAAGTACATAAAACAGCATACAGCGATGCTGAGCATGCCGGCGAGCACTATCCAAAAGTCGTACCCGTGCCCAACGATAGGGTTATGCTCGGTGTTCATACCAAACAGACCGGTTATAAACGTAAGTGGCAGAAATGTAAATGCCAAGACCGTAAGCGTCTTCATGATTTCGTTTTGCTTGGTCGAAAGCAGCGAGTTGTTTGTCTCGCGCAACTCATTGAGGGAGTCGTGCAAATTTTCGAGCGTGCGCTCGATGCGCCCGTAGGCACCCGTGAGGCCGCGGACGTGGTATGAAAATTCTGGGCCGAAAAGTCGCGTACCGGCTGGCTCAAAAGAGGCCAACATCTCTTCATGCGGGACCAGTGATTGGCGGAAGTCGTGGATAATCCGGCCCACTTGGGACAGTTGGGCAACCATGCGGCGCTCATCGCCCCGGAAGATATGCTCTTCGATGGTCCAAAGGCGCTTTTTTACCGTGTCGCATTCGTTTGTGAGTGCACGATACAGTGCCTTGGTCATTGAGATAAACAAATGCCCTCCGTGGGTGGTTGCGCTGTCTTTGCCCAGCACCATATCAACCTCGAAGGCTTTTGCAAACGAGTGGAGCGGGTCGATGGTTTCGTAATGGGTGGTGATCAAAAAATCTTTGCCAATGACAAAATCTATCTCTTGCTCTGGGTGCCGGTGCGCCCCGCGGAGCACGGGGAAGTGGAGGATCATATAGATGATCTCTCCGCGGCGCTCGACTTTTGGTTTATACGAGGGAAGGAGCAGTTCTTCTGCGATAAGGGGGTCGAGGCCAAACTCTTGCATAAGAGAGCGGACTTCCGCCGGTGTCGGCGAAACGCAGTCGATCCAAGTAACATCTTTGCGCACGTATCGCGTGAGCATACAGAGATACAGTATAGCACTGCTTTTTTAAAGAGCGCGCAAATGATATACTCAAAAGAACATGACGAAAACCCAAACGAAAGCAATCGCGTTTCTCCTCGGACTGCTCGCCCTTTTTGGGAGCGGTGTGTATGTCGGTGTTTCTGAAAAGCAGTCATATGCAGCCGGCGACCAGGTGACGATATCGCTGCCGGGAGACATCGACATGTCTCAATTCTGGAAAGCGTATCAAATTTTGAACGAGAATTTTGTCGTTACGCACGCATCAAGTAGTTTCCCAACTCCTGAAAAACAAGTATATGGTGCCATTGCTGGGTTGGTAGACAGTTTTGACGACCCATACACTGTTTTTCTGCCGCCCTCTGATGCGCAGCTTTTCCAAGAAGATATCAGCGGTTCGTTTGGTGGTGTCGGGATGGAGATAGACACCACGGCCGATGGGCAGATTGTCGTCATTTCCCCGCTTAAAGATACGCCTGCTGCGCGTGCAGGGATACGCAGTGGTGACATTGTGCTGCGTATCGGTACGACCTCTGCTAGCGGTTTGTCGACCAACCAAGCTATTAAACGAATCCGCGGACCAAAAGGCACTGCTGTTGAGCTGACACTTTCTCGCAAAGGTGAAGCAAAGCCCCTTGTGGTGTCGGTTGTGCGCGACACGATACAAATGCCGGTGCTCAAGTCATACAAGCGCGATGATGGGATCTTTGTGATAGAGCTGTATAGTTTTTCTGAAAACTCAATTGGCCTCTTCCAGGAAGGGCTGCGGCAGTTTATCCGCTCAGGCAGCAATACGCTGATTTTAGATCTGCGGGGCAACCCGGGTGGCTACCTTGAAGCAGCGGTCACTATGGCCAGTTACTTTTTGCCAGTAGGGGACACGGTGGTTACTGAAGACTTCAGAGGCAAGCGCACTGGCAAGGCACATCGAAGTGTTGGGTACAACGTCTTTTCTGGAAACAAAAACTTTAAAATGGCTGTTCTGACCGACCAAGGCTCTGCATCTGCTTCTGAAATTTTGGCTGGGGCGCTCCAGCAGCATGGGGTTGCAAAACTTATCGGCACGCGCACCTTCGGCAAAGGTTCGGTGCAAGAGCTTATAGAGCTGGGCGGTGGTGCGGAGCTTAAGATAACTATCGCACGCTGGCTGACACCAAACGGCTCGTCAATTTCAGAAGGCGGCTTACAGCCTGACATTAAAATCGACCGAACGGTCGAAGACGTAAAAGCTGGCAAAGATCCACAGACCGATGCCGCGGTCGCCTACTTGCTTGGGAAATAATTTTTTCCAAAGGCTGCGTCTCTGCAAACAATAAAATATTTCTTTGTCAAATAGCTCAAAAACGCTATTTTGAGTACACTGTGTGGTATGAAAGTCATTTTTCTCAAAGATGTGCGCCGCGTGGGGAGGGCGGGGGAGGTAAAAGAG
>CAYGHD010000023.1:0-9317 GCA_964349675.1 uncultured Candidatus Saccharibacteria bacterium | reverse complement strand
ACCTTAAAGACGACAAAAGTTTTAACTATGTAGTTATTACCAAAGAAGATTTCCCTCGAATCTTGTTGGTGCGAGGGAAGGAACTTGAGGCACTTCGTGGAAGCAACCTTTCGAGTGTACGCGATTTTTCTGCTGAAAAATCGCTCAGTCCTCGCGCCGACGCGCTGCGGAGCCACTCTCAAAGTTCTTCCACTACGTTTGTGCCACTCTATGCCTTTGGCCCATTCCCACACGGGCTGCAACTTAAAGAAGCGTTGCGCATCGTCCGTAAAATTTTTCCGTATCGTGACACGTGCACTCCTTGTGATATGGAAAAGCTACGCCTTGATAAAAAAAGCTGTAAACCCTGTTTTAACCGATCGCTCGGGTTGTGCCCGGGGGTATGCTCGGGAGAAATTTCTAAGGCAGAATATGCAAAAATCATACGCCGCATCAGTTTGTTTTTCCAAGGCAAGAAAAAAGAATTGTTGCAGAATATAGAAAAGGAAATGCGGCTGCTGGCGAAAAAAGAAAAATTTGAAGCAGCTGCAGCGCTGCGCGGCCAGGTGTTTGCGCTCAAACACATCCAAGATGTGTCGCTTATTAAAGATGAATACAGAAAGCCTAATTTGGGCAGAGTGCAGACTCGCATCGAGGCGTATGACGCTGCACACTTGGGCGGGAGTGCTGCAGTGGGGGTGATGGTTGTGGTTGATGCCGGGGCGCCACAAAAAGCCGCATATCGAAAATTTATCCTCCGCTCAACCAAAGCAGGGGATGATGCCGGTGCCTTGCGCGAGATTTTGTCTCGACGGCTTGGGCATAGTGAGTGGCCGCTGCCGCGGCTGATTGTAGTCGACGGGTCAAAAGCGCAAATGAACGCCGCAGCCGCTGTGCTGGGTGAGCTTGGGGTGGGGATACCTATTGTTGGAGTGGTAAAAGACGATAAACATCGCCCAAGAGGCATTGTGGGTGAGCAAGGTGCTGCCGCTGGAAGAGAAAAAGAAATTCTGCTGGCAAACGCCGAGGCGCATCGCTATGCTATTGCCTTTCATCGCCGCCGCAGGAGCATCCTCAGTGGGCTTGTGTAACTTTTGCGCTGCCCTAGTGGTATACTTGGAGTATATGCGCAGAGTTGTTGGGGTATTGCGGGGTGGGCCGTCGAGCGAATATGAAGTCTCGCTCAAAAGCGGCGCGTCCGTACTTGAGTCTCTTAATACAGAGCTTTTTGAGCCCCGTGACATTTTTATATCGCGGGGTGGAGACTGGCACCTCCATGGGGTAGCGATGACTCCCGAACGCGCGCTACGCGGTGTTGACGTCGCTTTTAACGTCGTTCATGGCGAGTATGGCGAAGACGGCCAGATCCAGCGTATTTTAGAAGCTATCGGTGTGCCGTACAGCGGGTCGGATGCGTTTACCTCTGCGGTCGCGTTTAACAAACACAGCACCAAAGAGTTGGTGTCAAAAGTCGGCGTCCAGGTGGCGCACGGCGTGCTGGTGGACGAGCGCGATAATATAGATGAAGTTGCGTTTAATCTATTCCGTACCTTCCCGCATCCAGCGATTGTGAAGCCGGTTATTGGCGGCTCGTCGGTTGGGGTGACTATTGCCGACAGTTTAGACGCGCTCACTGAAGGACTTAAAAAAGCATTTACGATTGCACCCAAGGCAATTGTTGAGGAGTTTATTAAAGGCAAAGAAGCGACGGTGGGTGTTATCGACAATTTTCGCGGCGAAAAAACGTACGCGCTGTTGCCGGTCGAGATCATCCCGCCCAAAAAACACGGCTTTTTTTCCTACGATGCAAAGTACGGCGGGGAGACGATCGAGCGGGTGCCGGGCAATTTTACCCCTGCAGAAAAAAACACCTTGGCTGCGGCGGCAAAGTTGGTGCATGAAAGCCTCGGGCTCGCGCACTATTCGCGCTCAGACTTTATCGTGGCAAAGCGGGGCATTTACTTTTTAGAAGTAAACAGTGCTGCTGCGTGCGGGCTAACCAAAGAATCGCTCTTTCCAAAAGCGCTGCGGGCAGTTGGGTCCAACCTGACCGAGTTTTTGGACCACGTGGTCGACCTTGCTCATACGCATAAAAGAGGATAATCTACTTTGTGGATATGAAAGAGTCATTGGCAGATAAACGATGCATCCCATGCGAGGGCAATGTCCCGCCTTTGACCCCCGTGCAAGCTCAGGCAATGCTTGAGCAGGTGGAAGACTGGGCATTGGTTGACGACGCGCATTTGTTGGCAAAACAGTTTGTCTTTAAAAACTTTAAAGAGACAATGGTATTTGTAAACAGTGTTGCTGCGCTGGCTGAAGAGGAAGGGCATCACCCCGACCTGACCGTATCCTACGGCAACGTGATGGTTGAGCTTATGACGCACGCCATCGGCGGGTTGTCGGAGAATGACTTTATATTGGCGAGCAAGATTGACAAAATAAAACGGTAGTTTTGTTTTTCTCGCGCGAAGGCAATATAGAGGATATATCTTGGCAGCAAAAATTGATAAAATAGGAAAGTAGCGGTACAGTAGTATTGTTGTAGAAATTGGGCCCTTAGCTCATTTGGTAGAGCGCCTCATTTGCAATGAGGAGGTGACCGGTTCGATCCCGGTAGGGTCCACAAAAGTCAGAAATACCTGCCCTGCGGCAGGTTTTCTGCTTTTGTGGAAGGCGGAGCGATGTTTTGCACTTGCAAAACCGCGAGCCGGGATCGCGAGCAATTTTGTCGGGCAAAATTGACTTGTGATCACAAATTGATGGTCATTCGAGATGTTGCCGAGCCGCTAGGAGAGGTTATGAGCCCAGAGTGAGTGTTTACAAGACTGGCTTTCTTGCTACCATAGTTGGTATTAAAGCTTTTATGAAAATAGTCGTCGCGTCAAAAAATCCAGTCAAGATAAATGCCACACTCAATGGTTTCAAAAAAATGTTTCCAGAGATGATTTTTGAAGTAGAAGGCATTTCTGTCCCTTCTAACGTGAGCGAACAACCAACAAGCGATGCCGAGACATTTACGGGTGCCCTACATAGGGTAGATAACGCTTCAAAAGAGATCACGGATGCTGATTTTTGGGTTGGGATAGAGGGAGGTGTAGAGGAAAAGCAATCTGAGATGGAGGCCTTTGCTTGGATAATCGTAAAATCAAATAACGGTAAGTATGGAAAAGGGAGGACGGGAACCTTTTTCTTGCCAGCAAAAATTTCTGAGCTCATAAAACAAGGTAAAGAGCTAGGAGAGGCGGATGATATTGTTTTTGGTAGGACTAATTCAAAACAAGAGAATGGTGCAGTGGGCATTTTGACAGGCGACGTAGTGGACCGAACAAAGTATTACACTGAGGCTGTAATCTTTGCGTGCATCCCATTCAAAAATAAAGAGTTGTATTAGGAGTCCACCAAAAGTTATCCACATTTCCGGAGATGCGATCTTTGTAGATGGGGATAGGTGGTTTTTTAGGGGTTCTTTATTTTTTTAATACAGTGTGGCATAGTGTTTGACGGTAATAGAAGTAGGGAAGGACTCTCCCATGAGGCAGTACATAAGCATCGCTCGGCTGCGCATGACGCTCATTCTGACGGTCGTGGCGGTGGTGGCTAGTTTGGGTGCGTTTGTTTCGCATCCAAAAATCGAGGCGGCGTACGACGAGACCAGGGATGCGTTCCAAAAGGTGCTCGCCGTGTGCGAGGACAGGGTAAGCCAGGGCGCAAACATCCGTTCGCTCGCGTTCAACCATCGAGCGCACTTTGATGCTCAAGCAATACTCGCGTTCGATGCGGCGCACGACGTAGCCAAAAAAGCGCGGGTGTATCAAAACTCAACCCAGCACGACGTTCGCCAATACTGGGCCGAGCAATATGCATACGAGCGCGCGGCGCTTTGGCTCATCGAGTCAAGCACGCTGCCGCCGTCTGCAGAGCTCGGGCAGACGCTCTTAGCGCTCAAGTCTGCAAACAAAGCCGTCGCAGATGCCCGCTCGCACTACAACGCAAAAGTCAAAATATATAACGAGGCGCGGAGCGGTCTCATGGCGACTCCGGTCGCATACCTGACGCACTACCGTGCGCGGCCGCTGCTTGAATAGAGTCATATGGTGCGACTAAGGCCGGTCTTTACAAAGACCGGCCTACCTTTTTGTAAATTTGTGGTATATATTTTTCAGTATATGCACCCTTAGCTCAGTTGGTAGAGCACACCCTTCACACGGGTGGGGTCATAGGTTCGAGTCCTATAGGGTGCACCATGCGGAGTGTGGTATAGTGGCATTACGTGCGCTTCGGGTGCGTAAAACCCGAGTTCGATTCTCGGCACTCCGACAAGATTCAGGTATTATTTAGAGTACTAACTATCGCGCAATACAAAAAGTATGCATGCAATAATCCGCGGGGCCATTGCAGTGATTGTGTGTTATGGGGCGGGGATTATCGGGACGTTGTTTACTGCAGCAATTTCCGGATGGTATCAAACGCTCGCAAAACCAATTTTTAATCCGCCAGCATGGGTGTTTGCCCCGGTGTGGATGATTCTGTACGGCTTGATGAGCATTGCGCTCATTCGCGTCTGGAGCCAGGCGCGTACGTCGCACGCGGCAAAAAACTGGGTGTGGATATTTTTTCTCCATCTTGTGTTTAACACGGCGTGGTCAATACTATTCTTCGGTCTCCACTCAATTGTTTTTGCGCTTATCGACATCTTTGCACTGCTTGGCTTTATTGTGTATTTAAGCATCAAAGCGTGGAAAATAGACCGTATCGCGTACTACCTCATGCTTCCATATTTGGCATGGGTGTCGTTTGCGACAGTCCTCACGGTCTCTATTTGGTGGCTCAATTAAGGGTGTGAGCAAAGGTCTCAAAGAGGGTCTGGATTCCATGGTATTACTATAGAGATGGGTCGGCTATGGATACAGGGGCTCTTGTGCGGGTTTGCGCTGTGTGTTGGCGTAGTGTTTTCTATGCACAACACCGCACGTGCCCAAACCTCTGTTGCCGAGACAGAGGCGCGCTTGCAGGCGCAGCTTGCTGAAGTGCTTAAACAAATTGAGCAGCAACAGGCCGAGCTTTCTGCCGAGCAAAAAAAGGGAGTCTCACTTGAGCGCGACATCAACATTTTAAACGCAGAGATAAACCAGGCAAATTTAAAAATCAAAGCAAAAAACTTGGCCATTGCATCGCTTGGAAAGGATATTTCAAAACAGACGCAGGTTATCAGCACCCTTACCGGCAAAATCCAAGAGGGGCATCAGTCGCTCTCGCAGCTTATCCGCGAGCAAAATGAGATAGAGACCACGGCGCCCATTGACCTGCTTTTTTCAGGCAGCACACTGTCTGACTTTTTGCTCGACTTAGACGAGCAGATCTCCCTCAACAGTGCCATACAAGATGCGGTTGCCGGGATCAAGCGCAACAAAAGTAGTGCTGAAGTTGCGCGGCAAAGCCTTGCACAAAAGCAGGCGCAAGAGACAAACGCAAAAATCTCTATCGAAGAGGAGCAGGCAAAAATCCAGCGGAGTCAAAAGCAAAAAGCAGCCCTGCTGAGCTTAAGCAAGGCGCAGCAAAAAAGTTATCAAGGTTCAATCGCACAGCAGCAGGCAAAAGCTGCTGCCATCCGCACGGCGCTGTTTAGTTTGCGTGACACTGGGGCTATCCAATTCGGTACCGCGCTCGACTATGCTATCCAAGTGTCAAAGGTCACCGGCGTCCGGCCCGCCTTTTTGCTCGCTATCCTCACACAAGAAAGCAATTTGGGTAAAAATGTTGGGAGCTGCTATGTGACCAACTTCACTACCGGGGCCGGGGTGAAGGTAAGCACGGGGGCTGCGGTGAGCGGGGTGATGAAGCCCTCTCGCGACGTCAAACCCTTCTTGGCAATTACAGGAGCGTTGGGGAGAGACCCCGCTGAGACACGGGTCTCGTGCCCTATTGGCGGGGTAGGGTACGGGGGTGCTATGGGGCCAGCGCAGTTTATCCCATCAACCTGGCAGCTGTTTGAGGCAAAAATAAAAGCAGCGCTCAATGTCAGTGTGGCCGACCCGTGGAATCCGCGTGATGCTTTTACGGCATCTGCACTGTATCTGGCAGACTTAGGCGCGGCAAGCGGCTCTCTGGCAGCTGAAAAAAATGCAGCCTGCCGCTACTACTCGGGCCGGTCATGCGACAACAAGAGTCCTGCGAACGCATTTTATGGCGCGCAAGTGATGTCAAAAGCAGTCGATATTCAGGTTAATATGATCGACCCGCTCGGTATATAAACAGCCTTTTATTTAAAAAGAAATGCGCTTGCTGCGTGCACGCTGGCAGTTGCTGAATCGAGTGGATGAAAAGCTGCGATGCGTGCCTCTACTTTTTGGTTTATCGAAACTTCAAACGGGTACAGCAGGTCACCCGGGCTGCTTTGCCGCGCCACAAACGAAACGCCGCTTCCCAAGGCTGCTGTAAGGAGGAGTGCTGATATAAGTACAGGCATAGAAAAGACTTTAAAACCGTCACCGTTTATGATACCATGCTTTAATCTATGGAAGAGGGGTTACATATATCGCTTGCGGCCGAGCAGTTGTTTACCGTGTGGGGGTTGCCGATAACCAACACGCTTTTGGCGGTATGGCTCACTATGGCGACGCTGCTTGTTGTTGCTTTTTTTGTCGGGCGCAAGGTGAGCCTTGTCCCAGGCAAAGCACAGAACTTTTTTGAGGCGATATTCGACTTTTTGCTCGGATATATGGAAAACATTTTAGGCAGCCGCGCGCTCGCTGTAAAATTTTTCCCTCTCATCGTCACGCTCTTTTTGTTTATCGCAACCGCGAACTTGTTTGAGTTTATCCCGCTGTTTGGCAGTGTGGGCATCCATCATGGGCATGAGTTTATCCCGCTCTTCCACGCAGCAAACGCCGACCTCAACGTCACGCTCTCGCTCGCCATTATCGCGGTGTTTGCAATTGAGATAGCAGGTATCGCAGCGCTCGGGCTCTGGAAGTACGGGTCAAAGTTTTTCAACTTCTCGTCGCCCTTGCTGTTTGCCGTCGGGCTTATCGAGTTTGTGTCCGAGCTATCGCGCTTCATCTCTTTCTCATTCCGTCTGTTCGGCAACGTCTTTGCCGGCGGCGTGCTCTTGGCAGTGGTGGCATATTTTATGCCCTATGTATTGCCGGTGCCGCTTATGGCATTTGAGGCGTTTGTGGGCGTAGTGCAGGGTGCTGTGTTTGCGATGCTGACGCTCTTCTTTATCAAGTTGGCGATAGCAGAGCCGCACGGCAACCATAAAGAGGAACACACAGCGCACGCCTAGAGATTTACGGCTCCCTGTGGTAGAGTGGGCGCATTACTTGTTATTAGTTTTGATGTAGGAATATGGATATAGAAACGGGCAAAGTGATAGCTATGGCAATCGCAGCAGGTCTTGGAGTGCTTGGTCCCGCAATCGGTATCGGTATGATCGGTGGTCGTGCAATGGATGCTATCGGCCGCAACCCAGAGGCATCAGACAAAATCGTGTCAAACATGATTCTCGCAATCGTCTTTACCGAGGCGCTTGGTATTTTGGCCCTCGTGGTGTCGTTCATTATCAAGTTCGTGTAGTCCAAACGTCTTTCTCGCATGAGTGATTTATTTGCAGCATTCGGTATCGACTGGCGGCTTCTGCTCGTCAACGGCGTAAACTTCGGTTTGCTGCTTTTTGGCTTGTGGTACTTTCTGTATGGTCCGATAGTTAAGATGCTCGAAGATCGCCGGCAAAAACTTGCCGACGGTGTGCGTGACGCAGCGGCTGCGGCGCATGAGCTGCAAAAAATCGAAGCGTCCCGCAGCGACTTGTTGGCGCAAGCAGGCAAAGATGCTGACGAGGTTGTGTCCAAGGCTCGTGCCTTGGGTGCAGAAAAACAGCGTGCTTTGATAGAGGCTGGCGAGGCAAGTGCCACCGCACTACTCAGTGAGGCCGAGGCGCAAGCACTGCAGCTTAAAAACGATGCGATTGCAGAAAGCAAACAGGAAGTTGCAAAACTGATAGTCCTAGGGATGGAGCGTATGGCACTGGAAAAAAAGTAATTCTATGACTATTGAAGCTCAGTACGCAAAAGCACTTTTTGACCTTGTAACGCAAAACCCAAAGCGTGCAGCGGACTGCCTTGATGGGCTTAAAAAAACACTTGCACGCAAAGGCCATCAAAAACTCCTTCCGCACATTTTTGCCGAATACACAGCACTCTTGGAGCGCGCCGAGCGGTCAAGTCGATACTCGGCAGCCTCTCCAGAAAAAGAGCGCACCAGAAAATTACTCGAGCTGTACCGAACACTAGTAGCCACCACCTAAAAAACATGCAAAATTTTATCGAACAATTCAAAAAAGAGATCGAAAACTTTACCCCGGCGTCGCGTGCAACGACTACGGGTTTGGTGATGCGCGTGGGGGACGGTGTCGCCGAGATAGAAGGGTTGGACAAAGCCGTCATGTCGGAAATGGTTCGCTTTGTGACGGCTGGCAACAAGCCGCTTGATAAAGCAATAGAAACCACCGACATCTTTGGGGTTATTCTCAACCTTGAAGAAGAGTCGGTGCGCGCAATTATTTTAGGCGATGCCTCGCTTGTGGCAGAGGGGATGGTGGTGGAGTCGACGGGTCAGGTGCTTTCCATCCCGGTAGGGGATGCGCTGCTTGGCCGTGTTGTGTCACCTTTGGGTGAGCCTTTGGACGGTCTCGGTCCCATCAAAGCAACGCAGCAAAACCCTATTGAGCGCGAGGCCTATGGTGTGATGGACCGCCAGAGTGTGGGGCAGCCATTACACACCGGCATCAAAGCCATTGACTCGATGATCCCCATTGGCCGCGGCCAGCGTGAGCTTATCATTGGCGACCGCTACACCGGCAAAACAACGGTAGCGATAGATACTATTTTAAATCAAAAGTCCGAGCCAAAAGAGTCTCGCCCTATTTGTATCTATGTTTCTATCGGTCAAAAAGAGTCTAAGACGTCGCGCCTGGTAAGCCAGCTGCGCGAGCGAGGTGCACTTGAATACTCAATCATCGTCGACGCAGGTGCTGCGGCTCCTGCGGCGCTGCAGTACTTGGCGCCGTTTGCAGGTGCTGCTATCGGTGAGTACTTTATGGACTCTGGCCGCGATGCGCTGATTATTTACGACGACTTGTCTAAACACGCCGTTGCATACCGCCAACTTTCGCTCTTGCTGCGTCGCCCACCGGGCCGCGAGGCGTACCCGGGCGACGTCTTCTACTTGCACTCACGCTTGCTCGAGCGTGCTGCAAAACTCTCGAAAGAAAAAGGTGGCGGCTCTTTGACCGCGCTTCCAGTGATTGAAACACAAGAAGGCGATGTGTCTGGTTA
>CAYGHD010000022.1:0-10463 GCA_964349675.1 uncultured Candidatus Saccharibacteria bacterium | reverse complement strand
CAAGGTAGAAGGTGTTGTTATTAAATTTACCAAACACGGTGCACTTGCTTCAATTGAAGAGGGCATCGCCGGGCTGGTGCACGTGTCGGAGTTTGGCAGCGAAGAAAAACTGCGTGCAGCGCTCGAGCTTGGCAAACGCTATCCGTTTACCATCTCGCTCTTTGACCCCAAAGAGATGCGCATGGCACTCGCCTACACCGGAGAGAAAAAGTAAAAAACCAAATAAAGAACAGTTACATAAAAACCCTGCTCACTTTGAGTAGGGTTTTTATTTTGCGTTAACTTGGGTACGCGCCTTGTCGAGCCCCTCGGCAAACAACAACTCAAGCGCCTCCCCAACGGCTTTCTGCACTTTTTTTATTTTTTCTTGCTCTGTAGGTTTAAATTTTCCCAGCACAAAATCAGCGACATCCTCGCTTGCCGGCTTTTTGAGCTTGCCCGAGGGGGTTGTGGGGCTCACCCCCACCCGCACACGAATGAAATCTTTTGTTTTGAGCGCCTTTTGGACCGAGAGCACTCCCTTGTGCCCGCCCGCACCGCTCCCAAATGACAGTTTTATGCGCCCAAGCGGCACATCAAGGTCGTCATGCACAACTACAAACTGCTCGCCAGCCTTTTTTCCAGGCAATAGCAACTCACTGAGAGCAGCAGGCGTTATTATTTTTTTTATTGCAGCTCCTGAGGTGTTCATATACGTGTCAGGCAGCACAACTTTAATTTTCGGTGGAAGTTTTTTCTGCAGCGCGTGCAAAAAATCGCGTCCGACATTGTGCCGCGTGCCAATATATTCATCTCCGACGTTTCCCAACCCCACTACAATCCAACTCATGCAAAAATAATACCATTGCAATCACCTTGTGCGCATCTTTTTTTTGTTCTCCACTGCGCTTTATCTTGCATGCAAACAAAAGCGTACTACAATATGCACATGCCAGAGGAGAAACGTGAGAATTTTTTCACTGAGCTCCTGAAATTTGCCTGCATAGCGCTCGCTATCGTGCTCCCCGTACGACTTTTCATTGCACAACCGTTTATTGTGTCCGGCGCATCAATGGTGCCGACGTTTGAAAGCGGGGAATATCTAATTATTGATGAATTGAGTTACCGATTGAGCGAACCCATGCGCGGCGACGTAGTTATCTTCCGCTATCCAAAAGATACTACTGAGTTTTTTATTAAACGAATCATCGGACTGCCCGGCGAAGTAGTGACCATTACCCAAGGAATCATCACGGTAGAGAAAACAGACGGCACTGTGCAGACCCTCACCGACCAATATGTTACCCACGCCGGCAATGGCGGCAACCAGCACTACATCGTGCCATCTGAAAGCTATTTTGTACTCGGAGACAACCGCCCCGAAAGCTCTGACTCACGCACTTGGGGGTTTGTCCCTCGTAAAAACATTGTCGGCAAAACCTTTGTGCGACTCTTGCCGCTGCAATCTATAGAACTATTCCCTGGAACACTCGAAGCACAAACCCTATGAGTATCGAACAAATTGTATCTCCCGCCGCATTTATCAAACACGCTGCTGATGTTGCCACTTTTTACGGATTCCGGCCGCTGCGTGAAATAGAATTAGCAATACCCCGCATTGAGCGCCCGCTTGGCATGCATTCATTTGCGACGGCGGCACAATTATGCGCACATCCGCTAAACCAAAAAACAAATCCTGCGCTCGCCTTTTATGCGACCCCTGTGCCAAGCCACTTACCAGCCCCATTTGTGGCGCGCGACACCGCAGAATTTGGCCTCCAAGTTGTTGGATCAACTGAAAGTTTGGGCGAAGTGCTACTCCTTAAAACCATGTTCGCTATTTTGACCGAGTGGGGCGTCTCGGTGGCGCGCGTCCGTGTTAATGCGCTTGGTGACAAAGATTCAAAAGCTCGGTTTGAGCGCGAGCTTTCTTTATATCTGCGCAAACACGCGAGCGACCTTGATCTTGAATGCCAAACTACACTCAATCAAACACCGTACGCAACGTACACCTGCAAAAATGAGGTGTGTCGGCAGATACTCCACGATGGCCCTCGCCCGGTTAACTTTTTATCCGAAAAAAGCCGCACTCACTTTCGTGAAGTGCTTGAACATATAGAGCGGCTTGGGCTCCCGTATGAGCTTGATGATCTACTTGTAGGAGACGAGCGTGAACCGCGCATCGTATTTAGCATCGACCTTGCTGCAGACGACCCTGTGGTGCTTGGCAGCGCAGGCGGACGCTTTGACGAGCATCTCAAAAAACTCACAAACAAAAAAGACAGCGCGGCAACATCGGCAAGCATCTTTTTCCGCAAAAAAGGGAGCGTACGGTCGCACTTTTCCGTCACCCCAAGCTATGCCCCAAAAGTATACTTTGTGCAGCTTGGGTTGCGTGCAAAACTCCAAGGTCTGGCGGTAGTGGACATGCTGCGGCAGGCGCGTATCCCTGTCTCCCAATCGTTTGATGCAAAGCGCCTTGGGCCCCAACTCGACTCAGCAAAGCTTCTGGGCGTCTCACATTTACTCATCATGGGCCAGCGCGAAGCGCTCGACGGCACCGTTATTGTACGCTCCACCAAAAACGCCTCACAGACGATAATCCCAATGCACGCGCTACCCCGTTTCCTTAAAACCCTGCGCTAGTTGCACAGACCAGAGGCGCATGGTATTATCGGATATACCTATGGCAGTCAACGCGGAAGTGCAAAAAAATGAGAACGAGACGGCGGTAAATCTTATCCGCCGCTTTAGCAAGCGCGTCCAGGGCTCAGGGCTCATACAGCGCATGCGCGCACGCCGCTACTATGGTCGCATTAAATCTCGCGAAGTGCGCCGCAAACAGACTCTTAAAGTGATTAAACGTCGCGAGAATGTCCAAGAGCTCATCAAACTCGGTAAAATGCTCGAGCGAGCGCCTCGTACCGGCCGCCGTCGCTAATGTGTGCGCCACACGCGCTATGCATTTTTCCTTAGTGAACAAAACACGCGGCAAAGTGCCGCGTGTTCCTTTTGAGCCTCTCAAAGACATGGTGCTCGGGAAAACCTATGATCTTTCTCTTGCCTTCTTGTCAGAAAACGACGCACGGAGCGTAACAAAAAAAACAAAAAACAAAGACAAAGCATCCAACGTGCTTGCCTTCCCGCTCTCAAAAACATCCGGAGAAATTTTACTCTGCATTAAAACGGCGCGCGCCGATGCCAAAAAATATGCAATGACTCAAGATGAGCATATTGCATATCTCTTTATCCACGGACTATTACACTTACGCGGATATACACATGGGTGTACAATGGAACGCGAAGAGCACCGAATTATGAAAAAATTCGGGCTTTGCGCTCATGAATACAATCGTCACTGGAATTGATGTCGGCACGCACCAAGTAAAAGTGGTCATCGCTTCACCTGCAGATGATCCGCGCCAGCCGCCACGTATCCTTGGCACCGGCTATGCTGAAAGCCGCGGTCTCAAACAAGGATATATTGTCTCCGTTCCTGAAGTATCTCGTTCAATCGCCGCAGCAGTGCAGCAAGCATCCAAAGCCGCGCAAGTGCGCGTTAAACAGGCGTTCTTGGGGCTCGGCGGCGTCGGACTCGATGAAGCGTTTTCTCGCGGAGAGTCCATTGTCGAACGTGGTGATTCTGAAATTACTGAACGTGACGTTGCAAATGCTATTGCTGCAAGTGAACGCGCTCTCTCCCCTGCGGCAACGCTCAACCGGAAAATAATTCACAAAATACCCCTGCACTTCACCATAGACGGCGCGCGCGTGCTGGGCGGGAATCCTGTGGGGATGCGCGGTACACGCGTCGCGGTAGAAGTGCTTTTTATCACTTGCCTAGAGCGGCATGTGCAGGACTTAATCGCTGCCGTTGAAGAAGCTGGGATTGAGGTAGAAGACGTTGTTGCCTCCCCCATTGCCGCAAGTTTTGTCGCACTTACTAAGATGCAAAAACGCGTCGGATGCGTGCTGGTAAACATGGGAGCCGAAACACTCGCCATTATTGTGTTTGAAGACACGCGTCCTATTTCCATAAAAATGTTCCCCGTCGGTGGCGCAGACATCACCCACGACTTGGCGCTTGGGTTGCGCATCTCTCCCGAAGATGCTGAGCAGATAAAGCACGGCGTGGTGTTGGGTGCACCGTTTTCAAAAAAGAAGGTGGAAGACCTTATCTCTCGACGCATTTCTGACATGTTCAAGCTGATAGAATCGCACTTGAAAAAAATCGGCAAGGACGAGCTGCTGCCTGCGGGGGTTATTGTGACCGGCGGCGGCTCATCTATCCAAACAGTGTCTGACCTGGCAAAAGCCATTTTACGACTCCCTTCGCGCGTTGCCACCATCACCGACACCCAGACTACAAAGATGCAGCTCAAAGACGGCTCATGGGCAGTGTCGTACGGGTTAACTATCTGGGGCATTACCCAAGGCGGTGATTTAGAGCCTAAGGAAACCAGCACTTTGGGTGACACGGCAAAACAGCTTTGGCGCTGGTTTAAAAAGTTTCTGCCGTAAGCTAAAACAAAACTCCTACTTGTCAAAGTTGCAAAGGGGCTTGTGGGTGGTACAGTTGTTGCACCAGTTAACCGCACAACCATACTACTTTTATGCCGCAAGTACATCCTGAAATCGAAGCGTTCGCACGGATCCGCGTTGTTGGAGTGGGCGGCTCTGGCGGCAACGCCGTCAACCACATGGTCGAAAGCAAAGTGAAAGGCGTCGACTTTATCGCCGTCAACACTGATGCGCAAGACCTGCATCACTCCCTCGCAAAAAAGAAAATTCACGTCGGTAAAAACCTTACCCGCGGTCTTGGCGCCGGGATGAACCCAGAAATCGGCAAGCGCGCCGCAGAAGAAACAAAGGAAGAGATCCAACAGTCGATAAAAGGCTCTGATATGGTGTTTGTCGCCTGTGGTATGGGCGGTGGCACCGGCACCGGCGCTGCGCCTATTGTTGCAAAAACTGCAAAAGAACTTGGCGCATTGACCGTTGCAGTAGTGACCAAGCCGTTTTCTTTTGAAGGACAGCAGCGTATGCGTTTGGCAGAACAAGGCTTGGAAGACCTTCGCAAAGAGGTGGACGCGCTCATTGTCATCCCGAACGACCGCATTTTGGCAACCGTCGCAAAAGACACGACGCTCAAAGCAGCATTTGCGCTCTGCGACGACATCCTTAAACAGGCAGTCGAAGGAATTTCCGACCTCATCACCAACCCCGGCATCATCAACGTTGACTTCGCCGACATCCGCGCCGTGATGGAGAATGCCGGGTCTGCGTTGATGGGCATCGGCGTCGCCAGCGGAGAAAACCGCGCAGCAGTAGCGGCCAAAGCAGCCGTATCATCGCCATTGCTTGAACTGTCAATAAACGGGGCGAAGGGCGTATTGTTTGCAATTGCCGGCGGCGACGACTTGGGGATGGTTGAGGTCCATGAGGCTGCAAAAATCATTACCGAGTCTGTTGACCCTAATGCAAAAATTATCTTCGGCGCTATTAAAGATGAGAAATTAAAGAAAAACGATGTTCGCGTTACGGTCATTGCAACAGGATTCCCCACTGCAGCTCTGAATCCACGAGGCAACCCATTATTTACGTTTGCTCGTGAGACAAAAGAAAAAGAACCGGACGTAGCGCCTGTTGGAAAAATCTTCAATGCTCCTGCCATTCCTCCAAAGATCGAAGAAGAGCCAAAGCGTGCGGCAATTGAACCTGAAGTAAAAGTAAAAAAAGAAGAGGATGAAGATGATGAATGGGGCGCTGTGCCATCATTTTTGCGCCGTCCAAAAATGAAATAACATTTTTTGGAAATGCATAAGAAGCGCTGTATACTGGTGAACATATGTACGATCTCGCAATAATCGGTGGTGGGCCAGGTGGAGTATCTGCAGGTGTGTATGCTGCCCGCAAACGACTCAAAACTATTTTTATTGCCGAGTCTATCGGGGGGCAGAGCACCGACTCAGTTGAAATCCAAAACTGGATCGGTACGCCAAAAATATCAGGACTCGATTTAGCAAAATCGCTTGAAGAGCATCTGCGCGCCTACGCGGGAGATGTTGTTGATATTGAGGTTGGCATGCGAGCAACCAAAGTCATCAAACAAGGCGCAACCTTTGTTATTGAAACTGCAAAAGGCAACTACGAGGCGCGCGCGGTGCTTGTCGCAACCGGCGGCTCACGACGCAAGCTCGACGTACCCGGAGCAGTTGAATTTGAAAATAAAGGTGTTACGTACTGCGCGTCATGCGACGGCCCAATGTTTACCGGGCAAGACGTGGTGGTTGTGGGTGGTGGGAATGCAGGATTTGAGACCGCAGCGCAGCTGCTTGCCTACTGCAAAAGCGTCACACTCTTGCACCGTAGTACTGATTTTACCCGAGCGGATGCTGCAACCGTTGAAGCAGTGCTCGCCCATGAGAACATGCGAGCGCTCACTAACACAGAACCTATCGCCATTGAAGGCAAAACCTTTGTCGACACCGTCGTCATAAAAGATAAAGTCACTGGCTCTGAAACTCGGCTCCCTGCAGCAGGCGTATTTGTTGAAGTCGGCATGAGCGCAAACACGGGCCTTGTGTCTGGATTGGTCGAACTTGATAACTGGGGACGCATAAAAGTAGATGGGAAAAATCAGCGGTCCTCGCTTGTTGGTTTATGGTCTGCAGGAGACTGCTCGGATGGACTCTATCATCAAAACAATATCGCAGCCGGAGATGCAGTGAAGGCGCTTGAGGATATTTATTTTTACGTTAAAGCGCACTCAAAATAATAAACCCGCCTCTTGGTTGAGAGACGGGTCTTGTATGGCTTTTCAGCCTACGGTTAATTGCTGCCTTTCTTTAAAAAAGCCCAGGGGAAAGCGGTGGTTCCCCTGCTGTTTCTGGTCACCTCATAGCAGACAAGGTCGCCGACCTGTGGATGCTCCAGCTCTGAGGAGTCGGTAAACTCCCCACAAGGGCCGAGCTTTCGGCCGTTTGAGACTCGAGCATGGAGATCCGTTTCCCCATCAGTCTCGATGAAGAAAAAGTTGAGGTTCCCGGCTTGGGCAACTCTGCCCACCAAATAAGGACTGTGTGGCATTGGGGTTGATCCAATCTAGGCCATCTGACTATCTTTGAACCTCGCCCCAGCAGTACTTTGCAAGGATCTGACGGCCAATAACAACTTAACACACAAAAAGATTTTGGTCAATATTTCCTTCAAACACCCTGCACCCCTAGGCGCCGAGCCGCTCAAGCGCCACCACAAAGGCTCCACGCCTGAGGTCAGTCGAGAGCTCACTGGCGCGCTGCCAAATAGCCACCGCCTCGGTATCTAAAATCGCTTTCAGTTTTTCATACACCTCCTTTTCAGTCCACTGCTGCCCTGCCCTGTTTTGCTCCCACTCAAACGTGGACACAATAACTCCACCTGCGTTTGCCAAAATATCCGGAATAACGCGGATTTTGCGTGCAAAAAGAATGTCGTCTGCGCCTGGTGTTGTGGGGCCGTTTGCAAGCTCAAGCACCACAGTTGCGTTAATGTCCGCTGCGTTTGCCTCGGTTATTTGGTTTTCAAGCGCGGCTGGAATAAGGACATCGACCGGTAACGTAAGGAGCTCTGCATTGGTGATAGACTCAGCACCCGGAAACCCCGCGAGCGACCCGTGCACCCGTTTATACTCTTCGACTGCTTTTGGGTCGAGCCCGCTGCTGCAGTATATGGCGCTGCGAGAGTCTGACATCGCCACGACTATGTGGCCTTGCTCAGTAAAAATACGCGCAGCATGGCCCCCAACGTTACCCATACCCTGTATCGCAACACGCGCACCCGCTGGGACGCCGAGCCTCTCTTGAAGCGCGCTGAACACAAGATACCCACCAAGCCCTGTTGCCTTGTCGCGCCCCAGTGAACCACCCTGCCCAACCGGCTTGCCGGTAAATGCCGCACGCGTTTTGTCGCCGGTCAGCTTTTCAAACTCATCAACCATCCACGACATAACCTCGGGAGTCGTATTAACATCGGGAGCAGGCACATCAATGTCGGGCCCCAAATCGCGATAAAGTGCACGCACCCACCCGCGCGAAAGGCGCTCAAGCTCACCGTGACTGAGCGCTTTTGGATCAACGGTGATGCCCCCCTTACCCCCGCCCATAGGAATGTTTGCGACCGCTGTTTTAAGCGTCATCCAAAGTGCAAGGGCTTTGACTTCATTAATATCTGCTTTAGGGTGAAAGCGGATACCGCCTTTGTATGGCCCCCGCTTGCTGGAATGTTGGACGCGATACCCTTCAAACAACTGCACTGACCCAGAGTCCATCGTGACCGGGATAGAGACACGGATTTCGCGCTCCGGGTGCATCATCCGAGTTATCGTATCTTCACGCAAATTGCCAGCAACTCGTGCACGCTCAAGCTGAGTCAGCGCGTTTTGGAATGGATTAGTCATTGGGAATGCGGTTAGATGCAGAGCGTCAGTAAGCAGCCTAGCGAGAAAACCACTGCGTGCCCCACTGCCGCATCATCTCAATTTCTTTTGTCTGCGCGATGATAATGTCGTTGCCGAGTTTTATCAACTCTGGACGTTTGGTGCCTGCGATGAGAGCTTTAGACATCTCTATCGCGCCTTCATGATGCACTATCATCCCTTCCAAAAATGCCCTATCAAGTTCGTCCCCTGTTTTACCATTTAACCCCATCATCATGCCGCCCATCGCGCCATGCATAGAACCGCGATACTCTGTGTTTTTTGTCCATCCACCTTTGCCTTGCGCACCCCAATGCATCCGATAGGTTGTTGTGCCGAGAATATAGCCAAGCCCCAAACCAATAATAAGCGCGAGTAAACCGATAACCAATTTGCTGTGTTTTAGTTCCATATACTCATAAGGATACTCCATTACCCTTGGGCGGACAAATCATAACCAAATAAAAAGAGCCCGCCTAGATTTGGAGCGGGCTCTGGCGCAAAACACTGTTTACCAGACAGCTGCGAGCAGCCATACAGGGATCCAGAATAGCAAGATAGACAGCGCTATCCCATTGATCACACCCCGAGGGGCGCTGCACGGGTCATCGGGTATGTCTTGGCATTGCGTTATGGGCATCACCAGTATCCTGTGTTTGTTGTGAATGCGGACGCACTCCACCTTTACTAAACCACTTTTGCACCAAAAAAGTAACAAACAAGCAGAGCGCGTTTCAATTGCAGCGGCTTTTGCATCTGATACAATTTCGCTACATGAGACTAGTTAAAAGGATACTACTTGCACTTTCAACAGGATACGTCGCATTTTTTCTTAACGAGCGTGTATTTTGGTCATTCCCACGACCCGACGATACGTTACCAGGACTTGTTATGGGTTGGCTGCTTTACTCTTTTTTCGCCTACATATGCCTCATTGCGATACAACAGTATCGTGTACGTACCATATGGGCTCTTTTTCTAGTCGGATCACTGCTTGGTTGGCTTGTAGAGGGTGTCTTTGCTCTCACCACTCTTGGCGGAACAGAAATGCCATTCCCCATCTCTATACCATGGACAGCCCTCGCATGGCATGCGCTCGCTTTTATACTCATCTGGTATGGGATGCTCCGCGTGCTCGCTACATCTACTCTGAAAACACTTTTTGCTACGATTGGTCTGGGGATATTCTGGGGCACATGGTCGCTCTTTTGGCCAACAAATACTGGGGACGTTGCAACCACCACTCCGGACATATTTCTCTTAAACGGACTACTCTGCACCGCACTCTATATCCTTGCTCTGCAGAGCTACCACTTCCTTACAGTACAAGAGTTCGCCGCAACTAAAACAGAAAAAATCGTGCTGGGTGTGTTGCTCTTAAGCTTATATGGGATGTGGACTGTGCCGGGCGGAGGAATCTTCATGCCGCTGACACTCCTCCCTGCCCTTTTTGGCATTGTCTACTTAGGTATTCGTAAAAACAAAAAAGATGAGACCGAGCCTAACGCACTCACACTCATCAGTACTAATATCCCGCTATGGCGTTCAGCTATTCTATTGCTTGCTCCCTGCATCGCGGCACTTATTTTCAACACCGGTGTTTTTGTGCCGACAAATTTTATGTATCTCTTTACCTTAACCACCCTCGGCTCTCTTATGTTTGTAGTGAGTTTGTATAAAGTGATGCGACGATAATCCGCTGATGTAGCGGCAAACTATGTGTCTATCTCAAAAAGTGGAGTGAGTTAGTGCGCGTACGGATGCTTTGGGATGACAAAAATAGCGATGATATATGCTGCGAGCCCTGGCACCACACCAGTAAAAATGACGACCAAAAGCCAGAACAAGCGCAAAAGCACTGGGTCGATATCAAAATATTCTCCCAAACCACCGCAGATGCCGGCAAAGACCTTGTTTTTGTTGCTTCGATAGAGTCGTTTTTCCATACAAATTAATTAATTACTGCGTATAACCTTTGTGATCTAATCATATCCTTTGCGCGAACCTTTTTCGAGAGCTAATCGCACGC
>CAYGHD010000021.1:0-10727 GCA_964349675.1 uncultured Candidatus Saccharibacteria bacterium | reverse complement strand
GTAGCTATGTCGGGATTGGATAAGCGCTGAAAGCATCTAAGCGCGAAGCCGACTCTAAGATAAGTAATCATTTGAGATCCGTGAGAGATGATCACGTTGATAGGCTCTACGTGTACACACAGCAATGTGTTGAGCGAAGGAGTACTAATCGATCGAGTTTCCTCACTCTTGTGAGGGAAGGACTTGAGAATCGCAATAATTTGTGGTTGATGTTAGTTATAGTATAAAAATACCTTTACCAAAATCGTTTGGACATTCTACTTCGGTGGTTTGACGGCGGGGTCACACCTGATCTCTTTCCGAACTCAGAAGTTAAGCTCGCTAGTGGCGATGGTACTGTGCTTTACCGCACGGGAGAGTAGCTAGCCGCCGGAGTAGAGGGTCTAATGTGTTTTAAAGAAATAATACCTACCCTGTGTAGAACTTATACAGGATTTTTGAGTTGCCCTATAGGTGTAGTTGCCGAGCTCTCGCGTGCCCCTTTCTTTGAGAGGAGAATTTTGACTTTTTATTATAAAGGTGACATAACTAAACCTAGTAGGTCATTACAGTGGCCGCAAAAAATCAAACAGACGTGAGGAAAAACACATGCCTTTCGAAGGTCTGGGTATATCAAATCCGTTTGGCGGGGCTACCGTCAGCGGACGACTGCCGACCAAAGAAGAGTGCAGAGAAGTCTGGCAGCTCAATAGAGCATATCTCATTGCCGCAGTTGTCGATGCAGAGCAATGGGCGTTCTCTTACAGTGGGAAGCGCTATGCTGCTGCTTGTCTCGCATTTCGATATGGGGCAACACTTGAAGCCCAGTTTCGTATTTTCAGTGGGTGGAACTGCACACCGTTTCGCCGCCCCAAAGGTGAACCATACAATACGACGTGGCCGAAGCCTTGTGCGGAACGTATGGCGACAGAAATGGCGCGAGAGGCTGGGTACACCCCGTTTGGGTATGCCATCTTGAGCGATAATGACCAGCCTGATGACATGAGTAATGTGTGGTCGAGATGGCAGCATCCGTGCCATGAGTGTCGTTGCATGTTGGACCAGCAGCATCTGCCAGACTTCGCACCGCTCATGTTGATTCGCCGTTGGCCGTGTGCGCCGAGCGGTCTGTTGATTCTGCAAACGACGTTCGGCGCAAGTTGCCGTACGCATGGCCACCAACTAGGGCAACGTCTATATTAAATCGCGCCTACTCGCCGGCACTAGTGTGCCGGCGGTAATTTTTTGTTAGGATACTGATATATGGTATTGCTCTCTTGGCGACAGCGTCGCAAATATATGTATCTCAGTGCGGTCGGTGTGCTGCTTGTTGTGGCGCTTGTATTTATATGGGGTACTTTTTTTACCACACAGCCTACTTGTTTTGATAATCAAAGAAATGGAAATGAGCTCGAGGTAGACTGCGGCGGCTCGTGCGCTTTAGTATGCCAAATAACCGCGCGGGAGCCGGTGGTGCTCTGGGCGCGAGCTTTTAAAAATAGAGAAGATAGCTACACTGCGGCAGCATATATACAAAATAACAACCGAGGTGCTGGTGCTAAAGAGGTGGGGTATATGTTTCGTCTCTTTGATGCGGACAATAGTTTAATTGTAGAGCGGCGTGGCACGACTGACATACCGCCGCTGCAAGTGGTTCCAATTATTGAATCAAATATTCTGGTCGGCAACCGCGCGGTTGTTCGTACGCAACTCATATTTACTTCCGTGCCAGTATGGATGCTTGTGCCGTCTGAAAAAGTATATCCACTAACCCTCACTAAACAAACTCTGTCTCCAGAGGAGTCGCGGCTTTCTGCTTTCGTCAATAATGATACGGTCTCTGACGCAAAGCGTGTAACCGTCGCGGCAATTTTGTTTGATGCAGAAGGCGTTGCGCGCGCGGCGTCAAAGAGTTTTATTGAGAATATCTCCCGCAAATCAAGTCAGCAGGTAGTGTTTACTTGGCCGGAAGACGCTGCGTTGCTGGGTGCTGACATCACGCGTGGTGAGATTACTATTTTACAGTCCTTCTAATGAGCCCTTTTGTGCTCGTACAAAAAAAGACTGGCTCGGTTGATTGGGTGGCGTTTGGTATTGCGGTTGTGTTGTGTGGGCTCGGGCTGCTTACCATGAACTCCTTTACCGGCAACGATCCGTTGTTTGTGCGGCAAGTGTTGTGGCTTGGGGTGAGTGTCGCTGTTTTTTTTGCAGCCAGCAGTATCGATTGGCGCTTTCTGCGGCGTAGCGGCGTTGCGGCGGTGCTCTATGGCATCGTGATACTCCCGCTTTTATTTTTGATCGTGCTCGGACATTCGGTCATGGGTGCAAAAAGTTGGCTTGACCTCGGGTTTGCCGCGCTGCAGCCTATTGAGTTTGTAAAATTGGCGCTCATTATTGCGCTTGCAAAGTATTTCTCTCGTCGCCACATTGAAATACGAAATATTAAGCACGTTATTGTGTCAGGCGCGTATGCATTTTTGGTTTTTGTATTGGTGGCATTACAGCCCGATTTCGGCGGTGCAATTATTATATTTTTAATTTGGTTTGGGATGGTGCTTTTTTCAGGCATTTCGCGTAAGCATGTGCTCACGGTGATGTTATTGGGCGTGGTCGCTTTTTCGGCGTTATGGCTTTTTGGGTTCCATGAGTATCAAAAAAAACGCATTCTGACGTTTATTCACCCTATGGCTGATATCCACGGTGCAGGGTATAACGCCTATCAATCGACCATTGCGGTTGGGTCTGGAGAATGGCTCGGTAAGGGGATAGGATACGGATCGCAAAGTAAATTGCGCTTCCTGCCAGAGTATCAGACAGACTTTATTTTTGCGGCATTTGCTGAGGAGTGGGGTTTTGTCGGAGTGTTGATAGTGTTTGGGCTATTTGCGACGCTTTTTTGGCGCATCATAGATACTGCCATCCGGGGCGCATCCAATTTTGAGACACTCTTTGCTCTCGGGGTGCTTTGTTACTTTGCGGCGCATTTTTTACTCCATGTCGGCATTAATGTTGGGGTGTTGCCTGTGACCGGGACGATTATTCCATTCATGAGCTACGGCGGCTCTCATTTGTTGGCAGAGTTTTTGGCGCTCGGAATACTCTCTGGGATGCGTCGCTATGCGCGTGCAACTCACCGTGATGCACTCGATCGGGAGTTTAGTGGAGGATACGATCAATAAAGCCGCATCGTTTCTTCGGTCATTTTGTCGATTGAAAATGCGCTCATGTCTTTTGCGTCTAAAATTTCTCCGACACCGCCGACGCGGTTTGCAACAATAGGAAGTCCTGCTGCTTTTGCCTCCAGCAATACATAGGGCAAACCCTCTTTGAGTGAAGGTAGTGCAAAGGTGTCAAACCCTCGCAGGACTTCACTTGCAGGCATAAAGCCAAATAACTTTACGCGGTCTTCTAAATGATATCCTCGAATCAACGCTTCTAAGTGTGGGCGCTCCTCACCTTCTCCCACGATGGCGACAAACATAGTTTTGTTTTTATGCGCTTCTTCGACAAGTGTCTGTTGGTTTTTATTTTGAGTGAGCTCTCCAATGGTGCCGATGATGCGCGCTCCTTTTGGAAAAGAGTCGCGGATGACGCTCCCTGAGCCTAGAGTAAAAGGTAAGTCGATGCCGTTGTAAATCCTGACGGTTTTACTGCTCACAAAAGGCATCTTTTGCGCCTCTTTTAAATCGTGATCGGATATGGTTATGACTGTATGTGCAAGGAGTGCGGTAACCCAAGAGGCTGTCCATATCAGAGCGCGAACAGACGCGCTCCTTTTTTCTAAAAATGGCCAGCCATGTGCGGTGAATATAATTTTTTTAACGCCTGCCAGACGCGCTGCGAGTGCGCCAACACCGGCTGCTTTTGATGAATTGAGGTGGACCACGTCTGGAATATCTTTGCGGAAAAGTCGCAATAGTTCAAAAAAACTCCGCAGATCAGTAAATACAGAGACATCGCGCTGCATTGTCTGGAGCAAAAATGTTCGCACGCCGCTTTCCTGTAGTTTTTGTGCAAGGAGTCCTTTTTGGCCAAAAGCAACACTCACGGTACAGGTCTCTTTGGGGAGCGCTGTGGCTAGGTCATAGACATAGCGTTGTGCGCCGCCCCAGTTTGCTTTTGTGATAAGAAACAAGATTTTTTTAGTGTGGGCAGGCATGGCGGTAACTTGAGAATTTGATTATTTGTTGTAGTATATACTAATTATATGATCTCGGCTTTCGCGCCCAGGACACTCGTGCTTTTTTTGGGGGACCTTTTCTTCTTTCTTTTTGCCTTGTGGACATCCTTGTGTATCCGGCTCTCATTACAGTCGGGCGGGCTTGCAGTGCCAACCCAAGCGTCATTTGTGGCGCACGTGGTGCCGTTTTCTCTGCTGTTTGTGGTATGGGTGTGTATTTTTTTTATTGCCGGCCTCTATGAAAGCCGATCAATTGTACTGCAGCGCCGCGCGCTGTCTAAAGCCCTTTTGGTTGCACAAAGTATCAACATTGCACTTGCTGCACTTTTCTTTTTTTTCATCCCGCTTCCGTTTTTTGGTATTGCACCAAAAACGCTTCTGATTATCTACCTTGTCGTTTCATTCATGTTCGTGCTTTTTTGGCGGACGGTGCTATTCATCCGTTTGGGGTTGCAAAAGCCCGAGAAAGCAATTGCCGTTGGCAACAGTGCTGAGTTGCAGGAGATGGTGACTGCCCTTAATCGTGCACATCGAGCACCAGCAACCGTGGTGTCGGTGCTCGAACCAGTGAGCATCTCTCTTGCGTCGCTTATCCGTGCGGAAATTGATACACACACCCCGCGTTTTGTAATCGCAGATTTTAATGATCCAAGGGTATCTGCCGCTTTCCCCGAATTATATAACTTCCTCCGGCAGGGGATACGTTTCCTCGACTCGATGGCGCTCTATGAAGATGTGTTTGGTCGGGCGCCTTTGTCTGCAGTGGATGAGCGTTGGATAGCGCAGCATATCTCTCGGTCCGCACATCTGTTTTATGACCCGCTTAAGCGCCTAATCGATGTTGGCTGTGCTTTTGGTATTGGTCTCATATCACTCTTCTTGTATCCGTTTATTATGTTTTCCATCTGGATGGAGGATGGTGGGTCTCCGTTTGTTGCACTCGATAGGGTTGGGGAGGGTGGACGTGTATTTACCTTGTATAAATTTCGTAGTATGTCCGGGAACGATCAGGGCAATTATGGGCCGGGCGGCACAAGTGCCTTAACGGTGACCGCGGTGGGTCGGCATCTACGTGCGTGGCGGCTCGATGAGTTGCCGCAGTTATGGAATGTGATTATTGGCGACCTGTCGCTCATTGGTCCCCGACCCGAGACGCCCACACTGGTTGCTACCTATGAAAAAGAGATACCGTTTTATGCAGTCCGGCATTTAATCAAGCCCGGACTTTCTGGTTCGGCACAGTTGTACTATCATGGCGATCCGCATCATGCCGCAGATGTATTGGCGACAAAAATGAAATTGTCATACGATCTTTTTTATCTTAAACACCGGTCGCTTAGCTTGGATCTTTCTATTTTTATAAAAACAATCAGACGTATTTTGATTAAGAGCAATGCGTAATTTTCTCTATGATTGTCGATGGTAAACATATTGCGGATATGCTTGTTGCTGAGCTTGCGCGCGAGCGTACTTCTTTGCCAAAAAAAGTAACGCTTGGAGTGCTGCTTGGAAAAGAGGACGCTGCGAGCGCCTCGTTCGTACGCATCAAAGAGCGGCGCGCAGAGGAACTTGAGGTAGCTTTGATGCGCTATGAAGTATCGCCAGAGATGACAACAGAAGTCTTGCTTCAAACGCTCCCTGATTTTCTGGAGCAAGTAGAGGGGGTGATTGTGCAATTGCCTTTGCCACCACATATCGATGGCGAACAAGTACTTCGTGCGGTGCCGGCTGAAAAAGATGTTGATGGGCTCAATCAAAGGATCAGTCCTTTTGTGGAGGCTCCTGTTGCGGCAGCAATACGTGAGATTTTAAAGCGGACGGGAGTGTCTGTTGCTGGCAAACAGGCTGTCGTGCTGGGTGCGGGGCGGCTCGTTGGAAAGCCAGCAGCAGAAATGCTGCGCAACCTCGGTGCAATAGTGTCGGTGGTAACCGAGTCAGAAGGCTCACTCATGGATATACAGCAAGCGGATGTGTTGGTTCTGGGTGCTGGAAAACCAGCAGTGGTAAAACCGGACATGTTAAAACCTGGTGTTGTGCTGCTCGACGCAGGTACGAGTGAAATGCAAGGAAAACTGGCTGGCGATGCAGACCCCGCGTGCGCTCAAGTGGCGTCAGTGTTTACTCCAGTGCCGGGGGGTATCGGTCCGGTGGCGGTTGCTATGATTTTTAAAAATCTATTTACATTACTGCGCAAAAAAAATCCCCCGACCGCATAAGCGTGGTCGGGGGCGCTTCATACAGCGAGCCTAGCCGCAGTGTCTCTCAGGTACGGTTGCATGTCTCTCCAGATCTTAACGTCGCCTTCCACGGCCTTTGGGTGGATGAAGCTTACAAGGGCATATCGATCATCTGATGCCTCTGATGCTCGCACTCCGTGTGGGGTAAGCGGTCCATACGCTCCACCGGTGGCGCCGATAAACTTCGCTCCTGGGAATATCGCAACCAGCCCGTGCGCCGTTTCGGGAAACTCGTGGGGGGTGTTGTCTGGCCCAAATAGCACCAGGCCTGGGTGGGATGCATGGAGGTGCAGTGTCAGTAGACTCCGGTCAAAGTGCGTTTGAGCACAGGTGTCTTGCGTATGTTTGTAACGCAACACTCGCACAACAACCTGCCCCTGCTGGAGGCGCTCTGCGAGTGAGCCGCTGTACACGCCGCAGTTGTTCTGATCAAACTGAGCCGCCGCTGCGATGGCCAGCTTGTGCGACCAAGTTGCCACACCATGGAGCGCCCACAGAAATGGTTTGTATTGGTTTTGTGGCACCCACCCTTCCAAAAGGCTTTCAATTCCACAGACGTAATGAAAGACATATTTCGGGGGTTTGCCTGCCTCAGGCAACCGCAAACCATACTCAATTGCCTGGTCCTGGCCGTAGAGATCCGCTGGCAATGTTTGCCAAGGGAAATACTTCTGCTCTTTTGGATGTTCGGTGATGCGCTGCATCCCCTGCAGGATGTGGGGCAGACGTTGTCCCAAAAAATCAGGGTGTACTGGCTGTGCGCAAAAACCCTGTGAGGTGATGTCCTCAAAAAGGGTGCTTCTAAGTTTTGCCAACATGGACGCGGGCTCCCTCTGTTTGTGCTCCTAAAGCAAAGTGTAAATAATTTAGCAATAAAAGAAAGCTCTTTTCATGGCGCGATACTCGTGTTCTGATGTGTTGTTTTATGCCGGGTTTCCTGATATCCTTGGCCGCATGTTTAAGGTACGATATGTCGCCATCCTTCTTTTGATTGCGGCTGCTTTGATTGGGTTTTTTGTATACACGACGCAAGTTCCGGGTGGCCGATTTGCATTTAAACTCGGACTCGATCTTTCGGGCGGCACGCACTTAGTGTACAACGCGGATACCAGTACACTTCCGCAAGCGCAAGTTGCTGATTCGATGGAAGCGCTGCAGCAGGTGATAGAGCGTCGCGTCAATGCATTTGGTGTAGGTGAGCCGGTCGTGCAAACTGAACAATCGGGAGCGCTCGGCAACGGTGCCTATCGGCTGATTGTGGAGTTGCCAGGAGTAACAGACGTCAATCAGGCAATTGCGATGATCGGACAGACTCCTCTGCTTGAATTTAAATTAGTTAAAAATGGCGAGTCCTTGAGTAATCCAGATGGGACACTCAACCCAGCTGCATTTGAAGAAACAGGTTTGACGGGCAAATATCTGCAAAGCGCTGCGCTCCAATTTGGCAGTGGTGCCGTGGCAGTATCGGCACCTGCGGTGTTGGTGAATTTCAATAGTGAGGGCTCTGTGTTGTTTAGAGATATCACCAGCAAACACGTTGGTCGGCAGCTTGCCATTTTTCTCGACGGAAAACTTCTCTCTGCGCCCGTGCTGCAAGAGCGTATAGACAACGGGAGCGCCGTGGTGTCGGGCAACTTTACTGCAACAGAGGCAAAAGACCTGGTGACCAACTTGAACCTCGGTGCGTTGCCGGTGCCTATTACGTTAGCATCTACCCAAACGATAGGCGCGACACTGGGCGACGAAGCAACGCGTGCCGGGGTTGCGGCCGGGGTGCTTGGATTTTTGGCGCTCTCTTTATTTATGATTCTCTGGTATCGGTTGCCTGGGTTGGTCGCTGTTGTATCACTCTTTATCTATTGTTTGCTGATGCTCGCACTCTTTAAGTTGATCCCAGTAGTCTTGACTGCAGCTGGCATCGCGGGGTTCATCCTTTCAGTCGGATTGGCCGTTGATGCAAACGTGCTCATTGCAGAGCGCATCAAAGAAGAGCTTGCTGATGGTAAAAAAACAGAGGCTGCAATTCGTGAGGGTTTTGCACGTGCCTGGTTGGCGATACGTGATTCCAACATAGCGCACATTATCGCAGCGATTATTTTGTTTTGGTTTGGCACCGCGCTCATCAAAGGGTTTGCGCTGGTTTTTGGGCTTGGGGTTGTTGTATCGATGTTCTCGGCAATCAGCATCTCCCGCACCTTCCTGTTGGCGCTCGGTGTTTCTGCAGAGAAGGGTGTGGGGCGTTTTTTAATGCTCTGCGGTTTGCATACATAAATCATATATGAGCATAAACATCTCTAAAAACTTAAAATACTTCTTTTTACTCCCGGCATTTTTATCACTCTTGTCGATTTTTGCGCTCGCGACATGGGGTTTGAAACCGGGGATAGATTTGGCAGGAGGATCACTGCTGCAAGTTTCATACTTGGAAGGTCGGCCGCCAGTAGAGCAGGTGCGCGCTCTGACAGAGACGCTCGCATTTGGCGAAGTCCGCGTCCAACCCATTGGGGACAATGCCTATTTGCTGCGCCAGCGGGATTTAAGTACTGATGAGAAAAACCAGCTCGAGGCAGTCCTTGGAGGTTTGGGGCCTATACATGAAGACCAGTTTACTTCCATCGGTCCAACGCTCGGTGCAGAGCTTATGCGCAAAGCGTGGATAGCGATTGTTTTGGTGGTTCTGTCGACTATTCTCTTTATTGCATTTGCATTCCGCCGTGTTTCTGGAGAATCTGAAAAAGAAAAAGGCGGCGTGTCGTCATGGAAGTACGGCGTAGTCGCGGTGCTTACGTTGCTTCATGATATTTTAATCCCTGCCGGACTTTTTGCCTTTTTAGGGTTTATGAGCGGCGCCGAGGTGGATGCGCTCTTTATTGTGGCGCTCCTTACCATCCTTGGTATCTCTATAAATGACACGATTGTTATTTTTGACCGTATCCGCGAAAACTTGCGGCTCAACAGCGAGCGTCACAGGCACGAAGCGTTTGAGTTGGTGGTCGGCCGCAGTATCAGTCAAACTCTAGCGCGCTCAATCAGTACCTCGCTTACGGTTGTAATTGTGCTCTTGGCGCTGTACTTTGTGGGCCCGGTTGCCACGAAAGATTTTGCTCTGACGCTCATTGTGGGTATGATTGCCGGCACCTATTCGTCTATATTCCTTGCAAGCCCTATGCTTGTGGTTTGGGAGCGGTGGAGTACGCGCAAGAAAAACTAACGACATGATTATCGGCATCACAGGAACCAATGGCGCAGGGAAGGGCACTATTGTCGACTACCTGGCCCATACCAAAGGGTTTGCGCACTACTCAGTGCGAGAGTTTTTAACGAAAGAAATTGAGGCACGCGGGATGTCGGTGGACCGCCCTGCTATGCGCCAAGTTGCCAACGAGCTGCGCCGCGAGCATGGGCCCGCATATGTGGTGGAAGCATTGCTTAACCGTGCACAAACTGAAACTGATAATGTGGTGTTTGAATCCATCCGCACGGTGGGTGAGGCAGAGCTTTTAAAATCAAAAGGCGCGCTGCTTTGGGCTGTGGACGCAGACCGCAAGACTCGTTTTGAACGCACACTCAAGCGCTGGTCGGAAACTGACAAAATCGACTTCGAGCAGTTTTGTATATATGAGGATAGGGAGATGCAGTCTACGGAGCCTTGGGATATGAATGTCTTTGCGGTGATGAAAATGGCTGACCATGTGTTTACCAACAATGGCACCCAAAATGACCTATTTTCGGAGGTCGAAGAAGCGCTCAAAAAAGCCTTACAATAGGCCTTTCTGCGGGTGGTGGGTTACCCCCACGGCATCCTTGACTCTTGGCTAAATATGACTATACTGCTCTTACTGCCTTAGAGGGCGTTTTTTATTGGCCAAATGGTCCAGCAAAAAACAAGCTTCTAGGCCGGACTTTGACAACTGCATAAAAACTCCCCTCTCGACAAGACGGAGGGGAGAAGCATCAAACATCAAATTGAAATCCCGACTGTAAGTCGGGTTGATCACACTAGTCCGTCCCAAAAGGACGGACAGCAAGAAACCAAAAAAAGTCCTGCTCGATTTTCCACCGAGTAGGCGACAAGAGAAATTACTCAACCGCAAGGTTGGGATGCCTTTCTCTTGTTCCGTTCATCTAAGTAAAAAAGATTAGCAATAATCTTTTATTCAGAGTTTGATCCTAGCTCAGGATGAATGCTGGCGGCGTGGATAAGGCATGCAAGTCGAACGCCCCGCAAGGGGAGTGGCAGACGAGGTAGTAATACGCAGGTACGCACCGAAAAGTTGGGCATAGCTATCCGAAAGGGTAGGTAATTCCCGATAGTCCCTCCGGGGTAAAGG
>CAYGHD010000020.1:0-11314 GCA_964349675.1 uncultured Candidatus Saccharibacteria bacterium | reverse complement strand
GGGTCGAGTTGTACGAGGGGCGTATTGAAGAATGGGAGGCGTTGCGTAAAGAAAAGAACGTCAAACTACGCTACATCGGGACAGAGGAAGATGTTCGTCATAATAGGGAAGAAAGTGTTATCGACAATGAGTCACGCGTTATTCCTGGTATTGGCGATTTAGTAACAGTAAGCATCCGCCCAGGTAGTGTGAGCTTTAACTTTTATGAGCCAGAGGCCATGATAGTTCGAGTTAAAAGCGACACGGCGGTGCAGAGCCAGCGCGCGTTGTTTGAAGTGCTTTGGAGGGCGGCAAGATAGTTGGTTTTTATGTTATCCCCACCGTGCGGGTTTTTGCAAGATATGGGTGCTACTGTAAGCAGCAGCAGGACGCTCAATAATTAACTTGGGCGATTGCGTAATTAATCTTTAGTAGGAATTATCATGAACAACAGCATACGTTCTGTCGGTTCTGCTTTAACGCGGGTGCGCGTTCTTTCTCTAGCCGCCGCTTCGGTTTTTATATTCTTAACAGTGGTTGCTCCTGCGCGCGCTGAAGTGCTTGGGCAGACAACAAGAGTCGCTTCCTATTTGGACAATGGTGCCCAAGGAGGAGCTGCTGCGTTTGTTGACCAGAATTCTTTACTGCAAACTACAAAAGAATTTCGCATTACGGGCACTGCAACCGGCGCAACATCCCTTCAGGTGTTTTTGCTCCCCGGGGACTATACCGGCGCGGTTGATTGGAAAAGCGTAAATGCAGCGATTGCTGGAAATGCTCCCTACAGCCAAAACTCGACTGCAAAAGTAGTAAAGGGCAAATGGGTGGCTGCATTTGTGAAGTCAGGCAATGGGGCAGGTGTGCCTATGGGGACGTATACGCTCCTCATATTCAATCTCTCAGACTATAAGCCAGCAGTGACTCCTAATGTGCTGCCAACCGTACTAACCAAGGCAGTGTTGGTGGTTACAGACTCCGTAGTCGCAACTGCCGCAGTTGACCAGAGCGCTTTATCTCAAACAACAGAAGAGTTTATCGTTACTGGCACTGCAACCGGCGCAACATCCCTTCAGGTGTTTTTGCTTCCCGGGGATTATGCTGGTGGGGTTGATTGGAAAAGCGTAAATGCAGCGATTGCTGGAAATGCGCCACACAATCAAAATGCGAGTGCGCAGGTTGTAAAAGGTGCATGGAAAGCGCCTTTTGGAGGTGCAAACAATTCCAGAGGTGTCCGATCGGGGACGTACACGGTACTTGTGTTCGATCTATCAAAATTCCATGCCTCAAAACAAAGTGTGTTGCCAACCATGCTGACCCGGGCAACGCTTGTAGTAAAAAACACGATTCCGGTGCTGCGTCCATACTGCAACATTGCGCCGTCTGAGCTTACGCGTAAATTTGGCCAACCAGTCACCATTACTTGGCTTTCAAAAAATGCAACGGCTGCAACTATTGAAGGCGAAGGTTCAGTTGCCCTTAAAGGGTCAATGGTGCAAACCGTGGAGTACACTGGCCAGTCTGTACCATTTACCAAAAAATGGGTGATGACTGTCACTGGCGCTGGAGGCTCTATTAACTGCTCTGCAGTAGTAAGATACACGCTTCCTAAAACATCTTCAGCAGACGCGGAAGGTGGTGCGACCAACAACATGCTGCTCGCTGCAGTAGCGGTTCCCTTTAGTGTCGCAGTAGATGTGCTGTCAGATATGTTCCTCAATCTCGGGATCTACTAGTCGCAGCGACAAATAAGATCTATATAATCCCGCTGGTAGCTATTAGCTCCGGCGGGATTATATTGTTATCCCCAGCACTGGACTTGTGGAGTAGGAGGGGAGGTATATAGTTATCAGCAACAGGGCGCTTGTTTTCCGATACGGAGGGCAAGTGCCCTCTTTCGTTTTTTATTTTTAGTAACCTTTATAAAAAGTAGACGTATGAAAAGTTTCGCTCCAAGACACGCTGCCCTGTATGTTCTACGTACGTTGTGTGCAGCGAGTGTGCTTGGATTTATATTTTTTACGTTTTCCTTTGCGTCTGCTGCAGAAACCACCTGGACCAAGGGCTCGCTGGTGCGTCAAACAGGCGGCGGCGCGCTCTATAATTTTACAAAAGCAGGCGAGATATTTAGGGCAAAAGCAGTCGCTTTGTCTGACGACGGCTCTACGCTTGTCGCATACACCAATACCACCGCGTTTGAGCCGGGATATTTTGTATCTGTTGACGGTGGTGCCACATGGACAGACCGGACCTATGCGTCCGGCTCATATCCAAACGGCGGCTTCCGTTTTGGTGCGGTGTCGGGCGACGGGAGCAGATTTTTTGCGATAGAGCCTGTGTATCAAAATGTGGGTGGGGTTGTGCACACTGGATATGCGCTTAAGGTGTCGTTTGATAATGGTGCGACGTGGGGTGGGCTCACGTTCCCCGTTGCGGGTGGCGACAATGCGCGCTATGTATCAAGCCGTTGTTTTGATCAAGCCTGCCGAGTAAAGAGAATGTCGATGGATGAATGGGGTCCCCTCTACACACTCTCGCGCGATGGTGGCAAGTTGCTCTATGTGGCAAATTGGAGTGGCGACGACGCCTGCTCGGGCGCATGCCAATCTATTTGGATTTCAAATGATGGGGGCAACTCTTGGTTTAAATCTAAAGAATGGAAGGGCGGCTCACAGCGCAAAGCGCTGAGTATGACCCTGCCACCTGCATATTCAGACGACGGCAATACCATCATGCTTGTCGGCTCAAGCAATGGTGTTGTGTCAGAAACGAGCCGACTTTTTTTCTCGCGCGACGGCGGTGTTTCTTGGAATGAGCGTGATTTTGGCGAGGGGATTACCAGTATGGCAGCTCCCGGCAACGGCGCCACCATGCTTGTGACGCTGTATAACAAAATATATAAAACAACAGATGGAGGCACTTCATGGTCTAGTGCGTCAGTTCCAGTTAGTCAAAACTATACTGACCGCGTTACTACCAGCATTAAAGCGCTTGCGGGCAATGGCTCGCTTATGTTGGCGGGGGTTGCGGGGAATTTCCCTCCAACGTTTGGTGGATTTGATTTTGATGGGCCAACGCGGCTACCATTCTCTTTTGATCAAGGTAAAGCATGGAGCAGTGCGTCTTTCCCAGATATTACCGGAGGGCTCGCGTGGGACATGGTATTTGGTGTTTCGCGCAACGGCAATAAGGTCGTTGCAATCAGCGATTCAACCACGCTGGTGAGCGCAATAACCAAAGACAGTGCTGTTGTCGCGGTAGCATGGACGCAGTACTGTACCGGCGGCAGTGATCCAAATGGTAAACATTGGCAGTGGTGGGAAAAGAGCAACACCAACCCGGCGCAATACCGTTTTGTCCGCCCGGGTGACGGCCTCTGTGCCGCTCCTACGCTTGTTGCAGCCGCAAAACCGACTGTTGCAACAAGTGCAAAAGGTAAAATAGAAGCCACCCCAGACGGTGTCTGCGAGATGCAAGGCGTCGACGGATATACTACCCCTGTGTGTCCAGTGACCGTGACTTGGTCTAGTAGCGCAAAACAGACAACCGTGAAGGTCCGGTATATCAATACTTCAACGACTATTGTCCCAGAGCGCACGTTAGTGGTTAATGCAACACAGTCCTCCGGTACGCTTAAGGTAAAAATTCCGCTCGGGGAAAGTGTGTTTGGTTTGTATGACGCATCGGTGTCTCCTAATCAAATTTTTGCTGGCTGGATATACAAAGGGATACAGTGGACGCAGTACTGCACCGGCGGCAGTGACCCGAACGGCAATCACTGGCAATGGTGGAGCAAGAGCAACACCAACCCTGCGCAGTACCGTTTTTCTCGCGCGGGGGATGGGGAGTGTGCGCCACGAGCTTCAGGACCCGCAGTCCCAAAAAGCCCAACACCAACACCAACACCAACTCCAGCGCCAATGCCAGCAATAAGCGCCCCCACACAAACCCTCAGCGGCTCCATTGCGGCAACGGCATGCACGGTTTCTTCTGGGCAGAAGACCTGCGGCGTCTCTGTGTCATGGCAGAGCGCCAATAGTAAAGATGGATGGACGCAAGTAAATGTGGTCACGTCGGACGGGAAGACGGTAGATTCATATAAAGTGCAGCGCGCAAATGCGTCATATACATTCATGCTCCCGCCGGGATTGTACGCTTTCGCACTTATTGGATTTCAACAAAACAACACTCCCGTGATACTTAAATCGGCGAGCGCGACTGTTGGTGCGGCGCCTGTCCCTGCAGTGCAGGCTGCTGGCGCAAACAAAACACCTTTTGGATATTTTGACATAGCCAATTGCACCGAGCTCAAAGGCTGGGCGTATGATCCCGACGATCAAAACGCATCAATTAAAATCCGTGTCTATGAGGGGAGTGTGATGTTGGCTGCAGGCGATGCTTCGATGCCTCGCGCTGATGTAAACAATGTAATGCGCATCACCGGCAATCATGGATTCACTATTCCAACCCCTGCAATGCTCAAAGACGGCAAGGCACATACGCTCACCCTGTACGCTATAGATGCAACAGGCGGAGCAAACGCGACACTGCAGCAAAGCCCACGCACGATTACCTGCACTCCGGGCGTTGGGTTGCACAAAGAAACAACATCGACGCTTTTAGCAAGCGTCCTTATGGCGCCGGGAGCCCTTGTGATAGACACATTGGCTACTCTGTTTATCCAGCTTGGGATTGTACGATAAATCCGCAGGCGCGGTCGGAGCTATTGTCTTTTGTGCAACAAAGTGGTATTATAGACTCATATTGGATAACGATATGCGCGCTATGACTATGCAAAAATATGCCTTCGGTTTCTTTGCTGCAGGAGTGCTATTTCTCTCTCCGGTGTCTGTTGCGCAGGCTTCAAACTTGAGTGTGCCGCAGATACAGGCAGTGCTTGGACTGCTCCAGTCATTTAATATTGACCCCGCAATTATTGCCCGCGTACAAAATGCCCTCTATGGGTATGCGTCCTCGCCGACGCCTCTTCCGCCTGTCTCTGGCGGCACGTTTTATCTAAATTCATCATTCTCGCTTTCCGTGGGGCAGAGCGCACAACAGTACCAAGGTGGGCTGGCTGTGCAGCTTAAACAAGTAAGTCCGCAGCTTTCTTGGGGTTATATACAGCCAACTTCTGCAGAGGTCTTGCTTACCGCTGGGTGCATGCCTGGCACGTACTGCATGGCAATTTACGCACCGCAGCAGACGTTCGTGCTCACGCTCGGGCAGTCTGCAGCATTCCAAGGCTACACGGTACTGTTGACTTCGCTTTCACCAACAACCGCGACCTTTACGGTTACGGGCACAGGGCAGGGGGTTCTCGCAGCTCCTAAAATCTTCTCAGTCACACCAGCGCAAGCTCCTGTGGGAACACAGATTTCTCTATTAGGTACTGGGTTTACCAATGACAATACTATCCGTTTTGGTACGACCGAAGTGCTGCACGTCCCGTCATTCAACAATGGCACACTCCTTTACTTCACCATCCCAACCGAGAACATAACCCGCTGTGGCTACGACAGCTCAGTGCGCTGCTATGGGCCGGTAAGTCAGGTCTTGCCGGGCAATTACCAAATCTATGTATTGAACGCAAACGGCCAAAGCGATGCAAAAACAGTGACGGTTACGAGCCAATACAGCAATAACGCGCTCACCATTACATCCCCTGCGGCTGGGCAAAGCTATCAGCGCGGTCAAACCATGTCCATTGCATGGAATGGCAATACAAGCGGGTATGGCAATATGCTGGCTTTTGACCTCTATACACAGGCGGGCAACAAAATAGGGACCATTGCCATGACTTCTGAAAACTACGGTACGTACCAATGGGCGATTCCGCCAGCGAACCCAAACTATGCCTGCACCATGCAGTATCCAAACGGTTTGTGCGGGATACTTTTGCAGCCAGGGTTCTACAAAATCCGCGCGTCACTCCAGAGCAATTATGACGGCGCGTGGGGGGCTCCTGTGGCAGAAAGTGGCACCTTCACCATCTATTAGCGTTTGACTCTTCGTGAGTCTTTGGTACTATTGGCTACAACGCAGTGTTGCGTGGTTTTTCTTCGCTTACCCTCATGTTTTGCCTGTCTTGGGTTTGCAGGACGGTCGAGTGGTCAGGCACAATCTCAGCAATTATTAATCGTTAGTAGGCAATGTATTTATGGCAACATTTGAACGCGCAAAGCCGCACGTAAACGTCGGCACAATTGGTCACGTCGACCACGGCAAGACGACGCTCACCGCGTCTATTCTGCACACGCTCGACATGGCAAAAGATCAGGGCTTCGGCGCACGCGTCGAGGGCGTTGACGGTATCGACAACGCACCTGAAGAAAAAGCACGCGGTATTACCATCGCGCTCCACCACTCTGAGTACTGGTCTCCTGAGCGCCATTACGCGCACATCGACGCACCAGGCCACGCAGACTACATTAAAAACATGATCACTGGTGCTGCCCAAATGGACGGCGCAGTCTTGGTGGTTGCAGCAACTGACGGCGTGATGCCACAGACCCGCGAGCACGTGCTCCTTGCATGGCAGGTGGGCGTGCGCAACCTTATCGTATTCCTCAACAAATGCGACATGGTTGATGACAACGACCTTATCGACCTTGTGGAAGAAGAGGTACGCGAACTCCTTACAAAACAAGGTTTTGACGGTAAAAACACCCCGGTTATCCGCGGTTCAGGCCTCAAAGCGCTTGAAAGCAATGACATCAACAACGAATGGTCACAAAAGGTGCTTGAACTGGTAAAGACCATGGACAGCTACATCCCGCTGCCAGTGCGCGAGATGGACAAGCCGTTCTTGATGCCAATTGAAGACATCTTCTCTATTGAAGGTCGTGGCACTGTGGTGACTGGCCGTATCGAGCGCGGTCAGGTCAAAGTTGGTGAAGAAGTAGAAATTATCGGTCTTCAGCCAACCGCAAAGACCACAATTACCGGAATTGAGATGTTCAACAAACAGCTTGATGCTGGTATGGCAGGCGACAACGCAGGAATTCTCCTCCGCGGTACAAAGAAAGAAGACATTCATCGCGGTCAGGTTTTGGCAAAGACTGGCTCAGTAACGCCACACACCGAGTTTGAAGGAGAGGTATACATCCTTAACAAAGACGAAGGTGGTCGCCATACGCCATTCTTTTCTGGCTACAAACCACAATTCTACATCCGTACTACAGACGTAACCGGCGAAGTAACGCTTGCGCAGGGCACTGAAATGGTTATGCCAGGCGACACCGTGACCTTTAAGGTTAAATTGGTAGCCCCAATTGCTTTGGAAGAGAAGCAGCGCTTCGCAGTCCGCGAAGGCGGCAAGACGGTGGGTGCCGGTGTGGTGACAAAGATTGTTGCGTAAGCAGCTAATTTATCAGGAAGAGTAAGCTAATCAGAGTATAGGTTACTGGACTTCTGGGCCCGTTCGACAGGCTCAAGGTAAAGAGAACTAGACTCAGCAGATAACTCGTTATCTGTACTAAAAAAAGAAATATGGCTACCGAAGAAACAACAAAAAAAGCACCCGCAAAGCGGGCACGCAAAACAGCAACGCCTGCAGCAGTGCAACGCTTGCGCATCAAGGTGCGTGCGTATGAGCATAAGGTGCTCGATGCATCAGTGCGCCAGATAATGGACACAGCGATTCGTTATGATGCGAAGATTGCTGGTCCAATACCCCTGCCGACTGAAATAAAAAAATATACGGTTAACCGCTCGACGTTCGTCTACAAAGATGCCCGCGAGCAGTTTGAGATGCGTATCCATAAGCGCGTGATAGATATCCTTGAGCCAACGCCTAAGGTAATCGAAGCGCTCACCAACTTGTCGCTGCCTTCGGGAGTGACGATTGATGTGAAGATGGTATAAGGCATTCTTGAGAGAATACTATCCACAAAAAACTCCGCATATGCGGAGTTTTTTGTTTGCATAATTTCACCCAGTACAGTATGCTCGATAAAAGTTGCTCATTAGTTTGTGATCACACGCGTTCAGAATTTCGGTCTGACAGAATGTGTCGGATTTTTTTATTGGGTCTCGGCAGCCTCAGGGTACGTCTTTCTTGGGTCACCAAGGTGGACGTCGCTGCACCGAGTACCAACAAAAGAAATTTCTACGAAAAACCTGCCTTTGGGCGGGTTTTTTCGTACCCAGTTGCTCTTTTTTGCACACTCATGTATATTGCTTGGGACGTTAGAAATAGCGTTGATCCATGTCCCGGGCTCCGGCCCAGAAGGGACCAATAGACAACATGCCTAAATTTATACTTGGTACGAAGGGTAAGATGACGACTGTCTACACAGAAGACGGCCGGGCCTTTGCTGCAACCGTTATTATGGCTGGCCCTGCCGTAGTCACCCAAATAAAGACCCTTGAAAAAGAAGGTTATGCTGCGGTGCAGATTGGTTATGGCGAGACAAAGGAAAATCGCGTCAACAAAGCGCAGCTTGGTCATGCAAAAGGCAAGGCGCTCAAGCATTTTCGAGAAGTGCGCGCGTTTGATGGCAAACTCCCTGCTGGCGTTGAAGTTGGCGCGACTGTCGATGTGAGCGCTTTTGCAGAAGGAGAGAAGGTAACGGTGACGGCAGTTTCAAAAGGAAAAGGTTTTCAAGGTGTTATCAAGCGCCATGGGTTCCATGGTGGTCCACGCAGTCACGGTCAGAAGCACTCAGAGCGCTCCCCGGGTTCTATCGGCGGCGGCGGCGGACGTGCCGGCGGTCGTGTGGCAAAAGGTATGCGCATGGCAGGCCGCATGGGCAATGACCAGGTAACGGTACGCAATTTGCGCGTACTTCAGATTTCTCCTGAAACGAACGAAATTTTGATTTCTGGGGCAGTACCGGGCCGCCCAGGCACGCTGGTTGAAATCCGCGGCTAACATACATTTTTATGGAAAAGACAAAAAAACCAACAAAAGAAAAGCAGGCAGTCTCTCTGGAGGCAACTGTCTACAATGTAAAAGGCGAGAAATCGGGCTCTGTTGCCCTGCCTGAAAACATTTTTGGTTTGCCTTGGAACGCAGACTTGGTGCACTTGGTGGTAACTGCGATGCAGGCAAATGCCCGCACTCCTATTGCACACACCAAAGACCGCGGCGAAGTTCGTGGAGGCGGCAAAAAACCTTGGAAGCAAAAAGGTACCGGACGCGCTCGACACGGATCATCGCGATCTCCTATCTGGAAGGGTGGTGGTATGACCCACGGTCCTCGCAATGAAAAGATTTATGCGCAAAAAATCAACCGCCAGGCTCGTCAAAAGGCATTGTTGGTGACGCTTGCGCGCAAATGGCGCGACGGGGAGGTTATTTTTATGGACTCGCTTGAGATCCCAGCTCCAAAAACAGCACAAGCAAAAGCTATCGTGATGGCGCTTGGTAAGGCGGGGTTTGCGATGGATAAAAAGAATGCAGCGCTCATCGCACTTCCTGTGGGGCATCGTCCGACAATGAAAAGTTTTGCAAACATTGGTACGGTGTCGGTTGAAGAGGTGCGCAACTTAAACCCGCTCAGCCTCTTGTCGTACAAATACCTCGTTATTGCCGACCCGCAAGCATCTTTTGAGACGCTTTCGAGCAAAAAAGTAGTGAAATCATAATTCTATATGCAAAAAGAAACTGGACATATCATTATTTCCCCTCGCATTACCGAAAAAGGTGCGCATTTGTCGGCTGCGGGTGCGTATGTATTTAATGTTGCACGCGATGCAAACAAGTTTGAAATCGCGCGTGCGGTAACGGCGCTCTACAAAGTGACTCCTCGGATGGTACGGGTTGTCACCGTGCCGCGCAAGCAAGTGCGTACCCGCAACACAAACCGTCCTGGATATACTGCAGGGGGCAAAAAAGCCTACGTGTATCTCAAAAAAGGGGAGACCATTGAAGTAGTATAACCAGGGACATCGTATGAAAAAATACAAACCATATACAAAATCACGCCGACACATGACGACCACCAGCTTTCAAACGCTGACGGTGTCAGAGCCGCACAAAGCGCTCACGACGGGCGGTAAGCGGGGTGTCGGGCGCAATAACGCAGGTCGCATCACGGTGCGCCACAAAGGAGGCGGCCATAAGCGTTTGCTCCGTGATGTTGATTTTACATACAAAAAAGTAGTGCCTGCAGTGGTTGAAACAGTTGAGTATGACCCAAACCGCTCAGGTTTTATCGGCCTCTTACTCTACAAAGACGGTGAGCGCCGCTACGCGCTGCTTCCGGGCACCAGCAAAGTTGGGGACGTAATCCTTTCGGGTGACGCAGCGCCAGCCGTGCCTGGCAACCGCATGCCGCTCAAAGCAGCTCCAGTGGGCGCCCTGGTCTACAATGTAGAGCTTAAACCAGGGCAGGGTGGCAAAATCGGCCGCTCAGCGGGCGTGCACATCGAGGTGATTGCTCGCGACGGTGGCTATGTAGACCTCAAAATGCCATCGAGCGAAATCCGCAAGGTGCTTGAGACTTGCTGGGCAACCATCGGCGAAGTCTCAAACAGCGAACATCATTTGGTGCATATCGGTAAAGCAGGCCGCAGCCGCTGGTTGGGTATCCGCCCAACAGTGCGCGGTACTGCGATGAACCCAGTAGACCATCCACACGGCGGTGGTGAAGGTCGGCAGGGTCGTGGGCTCCGCCGTGCGAAGTCTGCATGGGGCAAGCCAACCGGTAAGGGCCAAAAGACCCGCACTCCTAAGAAATACTCAAACTATCTTATCGTCTCTCGTCGTAAAGTAGGTAAACGCAGCAAGAAACAGTAAAAAATAAAAGCGCTCCGGGAAACCGGGGCGCTTTTTTTATCAGTTGCATCTTTATGCAGCTTTTCTTCTTCTCCACCAACTCATCCAATCAAAACCACGAAGTGGTTGTGCAGCAAAAGCCCAGTCAATTCTCGTCGGATGGCGGTGTACGATGGATGGTGGTTTCGCGTACGTAAGCAATGCTTCTTGCCACGCAATGTCGAGCACGTTTCCTGGTACTCCGAGTGTGCCGTGGAATCCGTGGGTGTTCAAAAATTGCTGGTCGAGGCGTTTGTGATGCGCCACGGCGCCGTATGTTACATATCCGTACTTGTTTGCGTACGGCGCCTTGTGAGTGAAGGCGAGCGCTAGTACGCACTCATTGTCGTAGGAGTCCTTGGCGCGGAAGAACACATGCCCACCCTCGGCCATGGAAAACATGTTCCATTGCCAACCTGCAGGAGCGTGCTGGTTGAGCCAACGCACCCCTTTTCTGACCCGAAACTGTGCCAGACGCAGTGATTGCACTTCAGTCAAAGAAGATGTTCGCATAACCGTACCCCCTTCTGTCCGAGGGTTATTCTAACAGAATTTAGGCTAGGGCTTGAATGTAAG
>CAYGHD010000019.1:0-11482 GCA_964349675.1 uncultured Candidatus Saccharibacteria bacterium | reverse complement strand
ATGCCGGTAACCTCGCCCTCGACGCTGTCACCCACTTGGTACTGCTCGACCAATTCGCGCTTCTCTTTGTCATCAGCGCCTTTTTCAGAGAATATAAGCTTACCCTCTTTTGGTGTTGCTGAAATCAAGGAAACTGGGAGTTTTTGGCCAACCAGTTTGCGGAGTTCATCCAAAATACGATCTTTGTCGCCGTCGGCAACGCGTGGGTAATGCTCTGCCTTAAGCTGAGATGCAGGGAGGAAGCCGACAATACCTTGCCATTCCAAAATAAGCCCACCTTTGTTTGCCTCTTTAACCAAAAGCTCAAATTGCTTCTTTTGTTTGACTGCCTCTTCAGCCTCTGCCCAGATAATCGCCTGACGCGCCTCTTTGAGGGATAGTTCGATGTAGCCGTCTTTGGTGTCGGTGGCGATAACTTTTGCAGCAACGGTGTCGCCCACGTTAGTGCGCTTAATCACCTCGCGAGCGTTCATGTACTCGCGGCCAAAAATAACACCTGTGCCAAACGGCGGCAGGTCTATGTACAGGCGAGCACGGTCAAGGGACAAAACGGTGCCCTCGATAATGTCACCCGGTTTTGGCGGAAGCGGTGCTTGCTCTGCAAACGCGGCCATCACGCCAACTTGTACGTCTTTATCTACGATTTCTCCTTTCATAAGCTATTGATTTGTACGGTAGCGGCTCAACTTTTTTTGAGGTCGTGCCTCTCTGAAAAAGGTGAGGTTACTGCTACGCGCGTGATTTGTTGATAATAAAAAGCCAAAGGCTCCCTATATGAGAGCCACTATACTAAGTTTTTGCCTATTTGCAAGGGTATAAAAAGACGAAACCCCTTATCCGAAGACAAGAGGTGGTAGGCGGGACGGGGAACTCTTGTGGAGAACCCCGTCCACCGAAGTAGCAGCAGGATCGGTCAGGCAGCAATGCCGTGTGCCTGGTGACCGCGGCCCAGATGGACGCCGGCGATGATGCCGGTGAAGTCGGTGCCGAGGTTGCCGGTTGACTCCAGCGCGCGGTGGTCACGAACCTTGATGCCATTGCGCGGCAGACGGTCCTGACCATTGGTTGGCAGCATCATATGCGGAGCGAACACCACGCTCTCGCACAGCAGCGGGCCGTTGCGCAGAGGCAGGGGCTTGAACTGCGGGAGGAGGACCGTGTCGATCGGCGTGTGCTTCATCGGCGTGGCCGGCGACAGGTGGGTCATCATGGGAGCACAAATACAAGTGGCCGAAGCCAGATGTCGTGTCATTGTTTGTATCCTTTTTTTGGTTCAGTACCACTCTCGGCCAACAGTGTTGGTGAGTGATAAGCGGAATATACACTCACACCTTTTTCTTGTCAAGTCAATGGGCTGGGGATAGGCAGTTGTGCTCGAAAGAGCAGCTTTTTTACCGCCAGTGTGGTAAAATGGGGCTATGGTTATCAGCTACCTCGGCGGGGCTTGTTTTAAGGTGACTCAAGGCGACTTGACCATTGCCTATAATCCACCCTCCAAAGACTCAAAGCTCAAAACAGCAAAATTTGGCTCCGATATTGTGTTGGTCTCCCAGCAGCATCCCGACTTTAACGGTATAGAGGGAGCTTCTTTCGGCGACCGCGAGCCGTTTGTTATCTCTGGTCCTGGCGAGTATGAGGTACGTGGTGTTGCGGTGCGCGGGTTTAGCTCAACTGGCATCGGCGGTGGGATTAATACTATATATAGTGTCTCGCTCGACGGGATGAACCTCTGCTTTTTAGGGTCGCTTGGTGCAGCAGTAGTCCCTGCTGCTGCAAAACAAGCACTCGATGATATTGATATCCTTTTTCTGCCCATTGGTGGTTTGGGCGATACGGTAGACTATTCTGAGGCGTACAAACTTGCCGTACAGCTTGAGCCAAAAGCAGTGGTCCCTATGTACTACACCGAACAGTCGCTTAAAGCGTTTTTGAAGGAGGCAGGGGTGGAAGGTTTGTCGGCAGTCGACAAACTTACCGTGAAGAAAAAAGATTTAGATGGCAAACAAGGGGAGATTATTGTCCTCAGCAACTAGGGCTAGGCTGATATGAAAAACTACTTTCGTCATATAAAAACAAAACCAACACACGAGCGCCGCCAGCACGCGGTCAAAATTGCCGGTGCCTTTACCGCTGTAGTGTTTGTATTTTGGATCACCACGTTGGGGGTGCGTCTAGGCCGCTCGCCCGAGGGCGATGTATCACAGTTGGCAGGTGCGGCGGCCGCAGGTATGACCAGCAACACCCTTGAGGTTGCAACCACAACCAGCTACTATGCTCAGTAACGCGTAACCTATGGCAGAAAACAAAGATTCTCAGACAAACGGGGGCAGCGGCATTGTTGGCCGAAACATCACAAGCGAAATGCGCGAGTCGTATTTGGACTACGCGATGTCGGTTATCACCAGCCGCGCACTACCTGATGTGCGTGATGGGTTAAAGCCGGTGCATCGGCGCATTTTGTATGCCATGCATCGCATGGGGCTCACCCCGGGCGCACGCTTTCGCAAGTCGGCAGCAGTGGTGGGAGATGTGCTGGGAAAATACCATCCGCACGGCGATGCGTCGGTGTATGACGCGATGGTCAAAATGGCGCAGGAGTTTTCAATGCGCTACCCGTTGATTATCGGCCAAGGTAACTTTGGCTCAATCGATGGCGACTCTGCCGCAGCAATGCGCTACACCGAGGCAAAAATGAGCACCATCGCGCAGCAATTGCTCGGTGATTTGGAAAAAGAGACTGTGGAGTGGCGCTCCAACTACGATGGTACGCTCAAGGAGCCCGAAGTGCTGCCTGCGGCCATCCCAAATATTTTGCTCAACGGGACACTTGGTATCGCCGTTGGTATGGCGACCTCTATCCCGCCGCACAACTTGGCCGAGCTTACCGCGGCGCTCACGCACCTGGTTGACCACCCAGAGGCGACGGTTGAAGATTTGATGCAGTTTGTTACCGGGCCGGATTTTCCAACAGGAGCGGTTGCGTTTAATAAAAAAGATTTGCTCCATGCATACTCAACCGGCAAAGGCGGCGTGGTGGTGCGTGGCAATGCAGAAATTGTTGAGGACAAAAAAGGAAACTTCCAAATCGTTATCACCTCTATTCCGTACCGCGTCAACAAAGCAGACTTGATTGTGCGTATCGCAGACTTGGTGCGCGACAAAAAAATAGAGGGCATTCGCGGTTTGCGCGACGAGTCGAGCAAAGACATCCGTGTGGTAATAGAGCTGAAGGGCGGCGCCCATCCGCAAAAAGTGCTCAACTATTTGTACAAGCACACCGCTATTGAAGATACGTTCCACTTCAATATGGTGGTGTTGGTAGATGGTGTGCCGCAAACGTTGTCGCTTAAAGGCATTTTGCAGGAGTTTATCAAACACCGTCGTGAGGTGGTGCGTCGCCGTACCGAGTTTGACCTCCGCAAAGCGCAAGAGCGCGAGCATATATTGCTCGGTCTTACCAAAGCACTCGACCATATCGACGAGGTCATCAAGACTATCCGCGCGTCTAAAGACGTTGCAGATGCTGCGGTCAATTTGATAAAAAAGTTTAAATTCTCTGACCTTCAGGCGGCAGCTATTTTGGAGATGCGTTTGTCGCGCCTCGCAAACCTGGAGCGCAAAAAAGTTGAAGATGAGTTGGCAGAGGTCCAGGCAGAAATCGCCGAGTGGACTGCGCTTTTGGCGAGCGATAAAAAAATGCTTGGTGTGGTCAAAGCAGAGATTATTGCTGCGGGTGAAAAATTTGGTGACGACCGCCAAACAAAGGTGATGAAGGGTGCTGCCGGCATCATCAATGTTGAAGACTTGGTGCCCGACGAAGAGCAGGTGCTGGTGCTGACCGCCGGCGGCTACGTAAAGCGCACCAATCCTGAAGAATATAAACGCCAAAAGCGCGGGGGCGTGGGTGTGATTGACCTGAACACCAAGGAAGAGGACTTTGTCACAACCTTCCTCACCACCTCAAGCCATAGCGATTTGCTGTTCTTTACCGACATTGGCAAAGCGTACCAGATAAAAATGTATGAAATCCCAGAGGGCAAGCGTTCTACCAAGGGCAAGGCAATCGTGAACTTCCTTTCGGTTGGAGATACAGAAAAAGTTTCGTCCGTGCTGCCAATGCGCAAGAGCGACAAAGAAGGCGAGCGTTCGCTGTACATGGTGACCAAGCAGGGGGTGACTAAAAAAGTGGATGCGACGGCATTTCACGATGTGCGCCGCAGCGGTTTGATTGCGATGAAGTTGCAGTCGGGCGATGAGCTCATTGCCGCATTGTTGGTAGAAAAAGGCGATGAAATTGTTTTGGCAAGTGCCACAGGCCAGGCTATCCGTTTTAAAGAAAGTGACATCCGCACCATGGGCCGCACCGCAGGCGGCGTGCGCGGCATGAAGCTCGGTAAAGACGATGTGATTGTTGGCGCTGATGTTATCCGCAAAGGCGACAAATCAGCAGAAATTTTGGTCGTCTCTAAAAACGGCTACGGCAAAACAACGCCAAGTAAAGAATATAAAACGCAAAAACGCGGCGGCTCAGGAATTAAAACCGTTAAAGTCACACCAAAAACAGGCCCCTTGATTGCTGCGCGCGTGGTTACCAAGAGTGAGGGTGACGACGCAATGGCAGAAGTAGTGGTTGTCTCGCGTAACGGGCAAGTCATCCGTACCGACCTGCAAGAAATCCCATCGCTCTCGCGTTCTACCCAAGGCGTTCGCATCATGAAACTCCGCGACGGTGACGCTATTGCAAGCTTCGTCTGTCTCTAATCCACATCTCCGGAGATCGCATCTTTGTAACTGTGGATATGTGGATAACTTGAGCGGGTGTATACTGCCGAGCATGGTGAGTTTGCGTACAAAAGAGACCGAGGCCGCGTATGCTCAGTGGCGAAATGGAGGTGGGTTAACTCAGGGCTGCCCACTGTGCCGCAACGAGCCACTCCGGCTGTTTACTCATTGGAAGGTTATTGTAAATGACTTCCCATATGACAAGGTGGCAGAAAAACATCATATGCTGGTGCCGCTGCGGCATGTTGCAGAAGGTGAGTTGACTGCCGAAGAAAAAAAAGAGCTTTTTGATCTGAAACCAACCTATTTAAACGATGAGTATCAATTTATTATAGAAGCGACACATAAAACTAAGTCCGTGCCAGAGCATTTTCATCTCCACTTAATCATCATAAAAGAGCTGTAGTTTTTAGGTTATCCACAACTCCGGAGATGCGATCTCCGGGAAAGGGGATAAGAAATAACCCCGCCGGTGTAAGGCGGGGTTTGCTGTATGGTGGCCGGCGCGATGGGGTTGCTCAATCGTCGCTGCCATCCTGCACAACAAGTCGGAACAGATCATCCCAGGCGTCAGAGCCTTGCGGGAGAGCTTTTGCGGGCTGGGCGGTATCAGTTTGGGTCCCAACCCAACCACACGTTTTGTCAGAGCATCCGACAAAATTTTTGCCTTCGTGGTCAGCGAACGGCACAAGCTCGCTTAGACATGCGGGGCACGGCATGTATAGCCTCCAATGTTTCGGGTTACAGCTTTGTCGAGTATAACGCGCTATTCGCCGCTTTCAACCTCGGCGCTTTCAAGGTCGCCGCCGATTGTCCGAAGGAACTCCTCTCGAGCCGCCTCATCTGAAAACGCGATGGTATATGTGCGGTTTTCAGCAAAATACTCCCGCATATTACCCAGCACCATTGCGAGCACGAAGATGTCCATGTCGGGCAAAAATACCTTGCCCGTTGTATGCATTGTATGCAGCCTGGCCAGCCCGGCTTCGCCGCCTTTGTTTGGGCAGAAGGTGATTCGCGCTTGCTGCTCGAGCCGAACTCTCGAGATCGTCGCTAGTATTGCATGCATTGCACGTACTCCGTTATTGGACCTCGTATCCGACCAGCCCAAAGTTGTGGGCAGCCAGCGCTTTCAGAGTGGTCGGGTCGTTGGTGGTGAAGACAACCGACCGAGAGGTCGGCACGCCAGTGACCAGAGAAATTTCCGCCTCTCCAAAGGTGCTTGGCCTGAGCGTGTTCAAAATACGCTCAAGGTCTGCTGAGTGCACGATAAACTCAACTCGCGCCATTGCTCCGCTCCTGTTGTCATCGTTCAAGCCTGCAGAACTTTACAATACATACGCTAGAAAGTCTATTTTTATGTACGGTGCAAAAAACCAGCGTACTTGGGCGTTGAAGCAGGTAGGTGAGTATAGGTTCTATACTTTTAGTTGTACAATACAGGGGTGGAAAGTACGTTTTTACATCCTGCAAAAGTTATACGTGCGGCACATCTGGACGAAGGGGTGCACGTTGCCGACTTTGGCGCGGGGTCTGGATTTTTTACGCGCGCAGCTGCGCGCGAAATTGGCCCCAGCGGGCGTGTGTGGGCAGTCGACATCCAACGCGACATGCTTTCGCATATTAAAAATCTGGCTTTAGTTGAAGGGCTGCAAAATGTTGAGGTAGTGCACGGTGACGTTGCACGCCTGGGCGGCAGTAAATTGCCCGACAAACAGGTCGACTTTGTAATTGCGGCAAATATTCTCTTCACGCTTGAAGATAAGGAACCGTTAGTTGCAGAGATACACCGGGTGCTCCAGTTTGGAGGGAGAGCGCTTATTATTGACTGGAAGGACTCGTTTGGGGGCTTGGGGCCGCATCCATCTCATGTGTGTACAGAGGCGTTCGCACATGAATTGTTTAGCAAACATGGGTTTTCCTACCTCGCGACTATTCCCGCTGGAGAATATCATTGGGGATTTGTTGTTCGCAAAAAAGTATAAATCACTGCACAATTGAATTGCTTTATATGAAGATGACTAACTTTCAAATTATTTTTACGGGAGTGTTTGTGCTCCTTATTCTTATCGGTGTTGCGGTGTTTGCAAGCATGGGGGGTGTAGGTGGGAATGCAGGAGTGGGGAGTGTGGTGATTTGGGGTGAGGCAGACCAAACTGCTTTTGATGAGGCGCTCCAGACACTGCGGCAGCAGGACAAGTCTTTTCAAGACGTGCAGTATGTGCAAAAAAACCCATCCACCTACACTGCAGACCTGGTTAATGCGATGGCAAGCGGCACCGGCCCTGATATTTTCTTGATCACGCAAGAAAGTTTGACGCCGTTTATGAACAAAATAGCAACAGTGCCCTACAACACCGTCTCCCAAGCGACCTTTACTTCAGCATATATAGACGAAGCACAGCTTTTTTTGACAGCGCAAGGGTCGCTCGCTTTGCCGCTTTTGGTTGACCCGATGGTTATGTATTGGAACCGCGATATGCTGGCGAGCGCTGGTATCGCGCAGCCGCCACTTTATTGGAATGATCTGCTCGGGTTTGCCCCAAAAGTAACCGTGTTAAACGGCGCGTCGACGGTGCGCAAAAGCGCGGTTGCGCTCGGTGAGTGGAGAAATATTTCGCATGCAAAAGCTATTTTAAGCGCGCTGTTTATGCAGGCGGGTGACCCTATTGTTGGGCGGGATAAAGAAACAGGATTTTTGACCGCCTTGTTTGGAACGACTCCAACAAATGCGCCTGAAAACCCGGCGGTGTCTGCGCTCAAATTTTACACAGAGTTTACCAACCCAACTAAAACAACATACTCGTGGAACCACTCACTCCCGCTTTCTCGGGATGCATTTATTTCAGGTGACTTAGCACTGTACTTTGGGTTTGCGAGCGACTATGCAACTATTGAGTCGCGTAACCCAAATCTCCACTTTTCTGTTGCGGCGTTGCCGCAGATAGAGGGCAATAGCATTCGAAGCACTTACGGCGTTATGACGGGGGTTGCCATATCTCGCGCGGCGCCAAACCCAATGGGTGCGCTGACCATTGTACAAAAATTGACCGACCAAACGGGGATTGTCGCATTTGCGCAAGGATTTAAACTGCCGCCCGTGCGCCGCGATATTGTGCCAGACACCACCGCGAGCGCCCCGGCCAGCGTGTTTGCAGAATCAGCCCTTATTGCCCGCGGGTGGCTCGACCCAGACAAAACAAGCACCAACGCCTTGTTTCAGAACATGATAGAATCGGTGATAAGCGGCAAGGCGCAGGCTGACCAAGCTGTCGGGGAGGCGGTGCAGGTGTTTGGGGTACTTATGCGGCCATATGCAAGTCAGTAATATGCAGAAAATATACTTATACGCACTAACGCTTTTTATGTGCGTCGCGCTGTTTCAGCCAGTGTTTGCTTCTGCACAGACACTGCAAAACAATGCAAACTCGGGTTTTCCGCAAGGCTCAATACAAAACAACGCAAACTCAGGGTTTCCGCAAAGTAACCTCCAAAATAATGCTAACAGTGGATGCCCCGCTGGCCGATTCTGTTTTCAGAATCCCCTCAAAGTAAGCACTATCTGCGGTTTGATCCAATCACTATTAAGTGCCATGGTGGCGATAGGTACCCCTATTGCCGTTCTTTTTTTGGTGTACTCGGGCTTTTTGTTTGTGGTGGCACGAGGCAGCACTGAAGGGCTGCTTAAAGCAAAGCAAAATTTGCTTTGGGTCCTCATTGGTATTGGAATCTTTTTTGGCGCCTGGGTGCTTGGGCAGGTGATAGCCAACACAATAAACACCATACAGCCAGGTACGGTCGACGCAACTAACTCCTGCAATTAACCCATGCAAACATCTACCCTCACGTTTGCCTCGCTTGTGAATACCTTTGCAGACTTGGCAAACAGCGTCATTTTGCTGCTGTCAGGTATCGCGCTGCTTGTGTTTTTGTGGGGCTGTACAAAGTTTATTTTTGAAAGTAGTAGTAGCGAGGGGCACGGCCGCGGCAAAGATATGATTATCTGGGGCTTGGTTGCGCTGTTTGTCCTTTTTTCTCTTGGAGGGATTTTACGCTTTATGCGCGAAGCAGTATTTCCAAACGTTCAAAGCGACTTTGGCGATCCAAACTTGCCTGGCGGGAACATCCCATTTCCTCCTGGTCCGGGCGACTCATTAAATGCGTAATCCACAGTTCATGTACCGGAATGGTTGTGGTTGTAGCTACGCTTGGTACACTTACACCATATAAGCCATAACAATTGTATGAAAAAAACAGCATTTATCGCAGCACTTTTCGCACTTCCGTTTGTCGCTGCTGCACAGGGGCGGCTTACCAACATCCAACAGCTCATCGGCTCGGTGGGGCAGATAGTCGGCATGCTCATCCCAATCGTCATCGGTTTGGCGATGCTCGCGTTTTTCTGGGGTTTGTTTAAATACATCAAGTCGTCTGGCGAGGGACACAAAGAGGGTGTCAACGTCATGATTGCTGGTGTTGCAGCCTTGTTTGTTATGGTGTCAGTTTGGGGTATTGTGCAGTTTGCGCAAAGCGCGTTGGGTATCAGCGGTACTACGCAGCAAATCCAAGCGCCACGCTACCCAACAAACTAACCTTTTTGGGTTATCTCAATGCCAAACGCAATCGCTACGCTCAGCAACAATATTGTAAACGCTCTTGTTAACCCAGTCCTCATACTCCTTTTTGTCGTAGGGTTGCTGGTGTTTACTTTTGGGATCGTTGAGTTTTTGTGGAGTTTGAGCAGCGGGGGAGAAAATAAAGACAGTGGTAAGCGCCACATGATCTATGGGCTGGTGGGTATGTTTGTGATGGTGTCGGCGTACGCGATTGTGATGCTGATAAAACAGACCGTAAACTCTCTCTAAAGCTGTAAGTATATGTAAAAAAAGAACGGCGAGTCATGAAGACTCGCCGTTTGCCGTATGAGTGGCTGAAGTTTGCTACAAACACTGCTTTCGCCCGTTGTCCCATGCAGTGCCTTGCTTGCAAAACGCTGCATGGACGACCGCAGGGTCACCCCCCATTGCTTGCCATACAGTGTAGCGGGCGCCTTGGGGAATGTTTGCTTTCTCGCCTGTGCCGACAACCAACTCCCCCGAGGGTCCGATGAGCTTCACTCTGCCCATCTTTACCTCGAAGCTGAAGTTGCAGTCACTGCCGCCGCCGATAACCTCCAAAGTTGCCCCAAGCGGGAAGCTTTGATAGATGCCGGGGCAAGCTGGAGCGACTTTTGGCACCGTGGGCGAGTAAGTTACTTGCCCTCGAGGCAGACCAACAGAGGCGCTTTCGCTATCCCTGTTGACCCACCACAAACCCAAGAACAACGCTATAAGGAACGCCCCAGCCACCCAAAGACCAAGCGAGTTGCCAAACCCCTTGGACGACCCTCCTCCGCTTGAAGGAGAAGGGTGATGTCCCTCTGACATTGACTCCTCCGTTTGTTAGTGGTGGCCACCACCATGGTCGACATCGACAATGGTGCCGCGGGAGCCTGTGCCCGTGACGCGGGTCGCTTGCGTGCGCCCACGCTGGATGCTGATGCGTTCCCACGCCTGGTCGAAGGTCAGTGTGCCGCCGCTGGCAGTCATGAGCGACCGAGCCAGCATGGTCGCCGTCTGGATATCCTCGGCCTCGCTGAGCCGTTGCAGCTCTTCAATAGCCAGGCCTTCGGCCGTCTTGCGCAGAGCTCCTTCGGGCTCGACGCTGGTAATCTCGACCTGTCTGATGTTGATGCCGAGACCTTTGATGTCAGCCAAGGCCCCCTCAAAAATCGCTTCGAGGAAGGCTTTGCATCCGGACTCGGTTTGCTCCCTTGGCCCTTCGCCGGTCAAAAGCGTTACCAACCTTGCGGTAAGCGATGCTTTTGAAAAGGCGAGCATCAGCCAATCAACATCTGTTGCGACAAATCGTATGTCCTTCTCCAGCATCGGCATGACGATCTGTTGAACTCCAGGTCGCCGGCCGCTGTTGATGAACTTGCCGAAACGCTCTGGCGCGGATGCATCAGGTGTAAAGGTAAGGACGCCTTTTACCGTCACTGCCCCGCCAGCCCTCGGATTCCCCGTCGCTGAGAGTTGTGTTGCTCTGCAGCGCACTTCGTAGAAGGCGAAGCGCACCGTAATGGGTGTCACGGTATCCATCACCAGAGCTTCATTGAAAGGGAAGTATCTGAAGATGAAGGCGAATCCGGCTTCCCGAAGGACGTCGGTCCTGCGTTGCCATTGTGTCAGCAGGCCCACGTTGGGCGGGTCTGTGGGTATGGGTTGGTATGACACCTTTGCCAAGATGGCAGCGAGCGCGAACACCAGTATCCCAGAGAACGGGGCGCTATAGAGCACCCACACGCCGATGCCGCCAGCAACCATTGCCAGCAGCAGTATCTCAGTCGCCGTCAATTTATTCAACATCTGCGTTCTCCACTTGTCAGGGTGCGTTTGTGGCAGGATTGCCACTTCCATCTTTAATTATAGCATAAAATGTAGTCTTTTGTCAAGTAAAAAACCCTTACTGAGTAAGGGTTTTTTACGTATTGACCGGTGCCCCCGAGAGGACTTGAACCTCTAATCCTTGCGGAACGTGGTCCTAAGCCACGCGCGTATACCAATTCCGCCACGAGGGCATGAAGGGATTGTACCTCCTATAATTTGTCATCACAACTCTTAATTTCAAATGTCGTCACAAGTCGAGCTTGCTGTAGACT
>CAYGHD010000018.1:0-11506 GCA_964349675.1 uncultured Candidatus Saccharibacteria bacterium | reverse complement strand
CAAGAGATCTACGAAGAGATTTATTATGTCTAGATAGAGACTTACTGCGATCTGCACGGCAGTTTGCCAACTCGTATCACCTGCAGCTTCTTTAAGTCGATTGAAGTCATATAAGAGATACAGCGAGAATACTACTGCGCCAATATATGCAGATATAAGGCGCATGAGCGGGCTTTTAAAGAAAAACATGTTCAGCAAACCAACAACAATGAGCCCAAGGAGCGCGATAAACAAACCGAGTCCAAGAAATGAGAAATCAATTCCGGTAAAAAACACAGTGAGTGCCGTTGCTATGGTTATGCCCGCAGTAGTATAGATAGCCAGACCCACAATGTTATTCCAATCCTGCACAAAAGAAGCGTGCTCTACTCCATTTTTTTCCAAATCTTTTTGAAGAGTTGCGACTAATTGTTTTTGCTCTTCTGCGGAAATAGTTTTAAGCCGCTCTTTGGTGTATCCTCGTGCCAACATCTGCTTTTTCAGCACAAACGAAAACATCATGCTGCTAATGCCTGGGCCTATCATTAGCCCCATAATCACCGCAAACACGAGGGTTAGAGTCAGATTTATCGGGAAGTCGAACCCCGGGATTATAAAAAGGAACGCGAGGCTGCCAATAAACAAACCCCAGAATTCCCATTTACTTTCAAACGCCTTATTCAGCTTAGTACTAAATGCAGTAATGACGAGCATTACCGCAACAATCGAGAAAGTCCTGACCGCGAGTATATCCATGAGGCAATGATAATACTGTATTCACTTTTTACAATACTTATCCACAACTCCGGAGATGCGACCTTTGTAACTGGGGATAGTGGGGTTTAGAGTTCGGTGCGTTTTATTTTTTCAATAAGCGGTTCCGGCTCAAACCGCACAAGCAGCCCGCTTGGCAGCACAACATCGTCAGTGGTGTGATGCGGACGCTCCACATGGATAATGTGTTCGTCTTTTTTGCGCAGTTGCTCAAGCAGCGATTCATACGTTGCGTCGCCTGTCGGGTAGAGTTCGATATGATCAAACCCGCTTTTTTGACTACCGTCTGGTTTTTGGTCGGAGAGTTCTAAAAAATGCACCTCTCCAAGCGTGGTTGGTACTGGGGTGCTCAACTTGATATACGCGATGCGACGGTCTGAAATCATCGCTTGATGTATATAGTCTGAAGCGTGTTCGAGCGACGCGCGCACCCGCTCAAACTCTTCTGCCGAGGAGCATTTGTAGCACAAGTGGTCGGCAAGCGCCAAACCAGTAAGATTATGCTTTTTAAAAAAGAGGTCAAAATACCCGACCGCTTCTTTAGCTTGCGAATAGAGACTGAGTGTATCGTCCACCATACCGCCAGTATAGCACCTACCCAAATCTGCATGTTTCTGGTATAGTGTCCTGAACACTGCTTTGGATACCACCCGTATTAATAATCAGATCCGCGCGGCGGAAGTCCGCGTCATAGGCCCCGAGGGGGAGAATTTTGGGGTTTTAAGCCTGTCTGACGCCTTGGCCCGTGCCGGAGAGCTTGAACTCGACCTTATTGAGATCTCCCCCAATGCCGTGCCACCGGTTGCAAAAATAATGGAATATGGTAAATTCCAATACGAGCAGGAGAAGAAACGCCGTGAAATAAAGGCTAAATCACACACTACAGAGACCAAGAGCGTTCAGGTAAAGATCGGTACAGGCGAAAACGACCTTAATCTTAAAGCAAAACGGGCTGCTGAGTGGCTCCGCGAGGGGCACCGGGTCAAGATAGACCTCTTTCTGTGGGGGCGGTACAAGTACATGGAGTTTGGCTTCCTTAAAGAGCGTTTAGAGCGATTTTTGAAGCTCATCCCCGAAGAGTATAAAATTGGTGACCCAATAGCCAAAAGCCCAAAAGGCTTAAGCACAGTCATTGAGCGGGCGGCTAAAAAGTAAATTATATGAGCAGCTTCGCTCTCATATAATCGTCGCTCGCTCAGAATCAAAAACAAGCTTTTGTTCACTCACTTAGCACAGAATTATGAAAACGAATAAATCATTTACAAAACGACTCAAAATTACCCGCAACGGTAAGATTGTTGCGCGTAAGCCAGGGCAAAACCATTTCAATGCAAAAGAAGGACGCTCTGATCAGATGAGTGGTCGCCGGTCGCAGATCCTGACGATGACCAAAAAGGTTATGCAGCGTTTTATCAATACCGCTTCCCCATCTAAGAACTAATATATGGCACGCGTAAAAGGAGGAGTTACATCACTAAAGCGCCGACGCAATGTCCTTAAAATGGTCAAAGGCTATCGCTTTGGCCGCAGCAAGAAGGAGCGTATGGCAAAGGAGGCGATTTTCCACGCTGGAAAGTACGCATTTGCACACCGCAAAGACAAAAAGAACGATTTTCGCCGCCTGTGGAACGTTCGCATCAATGCAGGCCTCGACACAATGGGCGCTATTGCTGCAACCGGCAAACCACTTTCATACAGCCGCCTTATTAACGCACTCAAAAAAGCAGATATCGTCGTAAACCGAAAAATGCTTGCGCTCTTGGCAGAGAAGAAACCAGAGACCTTCTCCCGAATCATCAAAAAAGTTTCCTAGTAGTCATGCCGTCTAAAAAAAATACCCCCACCTGGGGGTATTTTTTTATTCTTCAATAGACTGGAACCGAAATGACGCACGATTTGCTTTGTCTTTTTTAACCAGCTCAATCACTTTTTCTACCAGGGCTTTTGGGTCAGTGTCGAAAATGATATGGTCGTTTGGTCGATGGCCGTTTTTAAGAATATCGCGGATCACTTCATCAGTCTCCCACTCCCCTTCCAAAATACCGATTGGTTTTTTATCTTCAAACGCGATAGTGAACTCATGGATGGTGCCGATGCGTCCGCACCCAAAGAGCATCCCATCAACCGAGCGGGTAAAAATTAAATCACGACCAGGGAATCCAAACCCTGTGTACATAATGAGATCCATATACTCAACAGGGAGATTGTACATCTCGATATGCTCTTTTTCTGAGTTTGCCGGGGAGATCCCTATCGACGTACCACCCGCTTGTTTTGCCCCCATCGCAGCCCATAGTGGAAAGCCGGTGGTAGCACCCGTCACCACCGCAGCATCATGTGCGACAATCTGGCGCCCAAGCTCAAGCCCTTGGTCGTACGCGTCGATGCCGCAATGCCCTGTCTCTGCAGCGCCCGACACGCCGATTTTAATTTGCAGATGCTGATGTTTTGGGTCAACCGTGACGCTGGTGTTGCGTGGGATGGTAGGCTCTGCCGTGTTGGTAATGATGGTTGGTATAGATGTCATAAAGACAATAGTAGCACTAGAAATCGATTTCTGCCGTATCCCCCGACTCAGGCGCCACAGCACGCACACCCAAATAATCGCGGATGCGCTGCACCAAAAAACTTGATGCGGCAGGCTCGCCCATAACAACAAAAACATTCGAGAGCACGTCCTTATGTTCTGGAGTGTCGGCGATTGCATTTACAAACTCGAGCAACTGTTCACCATCCATGTGGGCCGAGTATCCATACAGCACAACAACCTTACACCGCACGGGTATCTTTTCGCCGTGTATGGTGACTATTTTTGCACCTTCCAGCAATTGCCGCCCCAAACTGCCTGCAGACTGGTACCCCACAATAAGTAGCGTCGATTTTTCGTCTGGGAGTATTTGGGCCTCATGCCCCACGACCCTGCCGCCGTTGCTCATGCCTGAGCCTGCAATAATAATTTTAGGCCCTGATTGGACTCTGATTTTTTCCGACTCTTCCCGGCCCTCAACGATTTGCAGCTCTGGAAAAGAAAAGATTTTTTCACCACCCCGCACGCGTGCTTCAATGTCCGCACTAAAATATTCGGGATGCGCCAGATATGCATCAGTGATTCGCTGTGCAAGCGGCGAGTCTATGTACACCGGCACCGAGGTGACGCGTTTTTCTGTATATAATGAGCGGATTTCAAATAATAAATCCTGGGTGCGCTCAGTTGAAAATGCGGGGATGAGCAGCGTACCCCCCAACGCAACAGCGTCCTCCAATATCTTTTCAAGCATGTCGCGGCGCTTAGTGTCGTCAGGACGGGTACGATTGCCATAGACACTCTCCATGACAAGATAATTTGTACCAACGGGGGTCTCGACTGCCGACAACAAGGGCGAGTTGCCGCCTCCTAAGTCCCCGGTAAACACGAGCGTCTTGTCCCCGCGAGTAAAACGAGCCATTGCGGAACCTAAAATATGCCCGGCGTTTAAAAACTCGAGCGATATCCCCTCTCCTACATCATGCGCTGTATGATAGGGCACGGTGCGCCACTGACGCATCGCTTGCGCGATGTCTTTCTCGGTATAGAGCGGCTCTTTGCCGATTTTGAGCGCCGTGCGGCCCGACAGCTCCATCGCGTCAAGTAGCAGCGGTTCGGCGAGCGCTTTTGTGGCCTCAGTAGAAATAATAGTTCCTCGAAATCCGTCTTTCACTAACTTTGGGATGCGGCCAATATGGTCGATATGCGCATGTGTCACCACAAGAGTAGAAATATTTTTTGGATCAAAGGGAAACGGGTTCCAGTTATCGTCTTCAAAAGAATGTTTGCCCTGAAAAAGGCCGCAGTCGATTAAAATATTTACTTTTGCATCCTCCCCAGCACTGTTGGGAGTAAACAAAAAGTTTGAACCAGTGACCGTCCCTGTGCCTCCGTAAAAATGTATGGTTGATTGCATGACAGGGGTAAGTATACCGCGCTTTGCCGTCTAAAGACCACGCCTAGGACGCAAAAAATCCGCACCAGTAGTGCGGATTTTTTGCGGAAAGCGGAAGCAAGTGTCTTACATAAGATACGTGGGTGTTCTAAGCGGTACACCACGGTGCCCCGCCACAGCGAACTCCCTGCAAAACACTTAAGGACATTTGCCTCCGCTGTCCTACTGCTCAGTATACCAAACGAGCAGTTTACTCGTCGATACCGAAGCGTTTATATTTGAAAATAGTTTTTTTGCCGAACCAGTGCTCTATTTCATGTTTTGCTTCCTCTGGAGTCTCAGATGCGTGCACCAAATTGTACACTGCGCGTTTTTCTACATTGGCGGAAATCGCAGAGTCTGCAGAGTAGTCGCCGCGGATAGTGCCCATCTCTGCCAGATACGGCATAGTTGGCCCCACAATCTTGCGCACCATATCTACCGCATGCACGCCCTGCACCACCATTTTGACCATAGGAGCCGAAACCATAAACTCTATAAGCCAACCGCGCACTACTTTGCCGATTTTTAACAAATCGGTCGTGCCGAAATCTTTCTTCACGTCGTGGCCGTACTTTTGGTAGGTACCGGTCGTTTTTTCTCCAATACGGGTCAGCCACGCCTCATCTTTTGGATAATGTTGGTCCATCTCGGCCTTAGATGGCTGAAACATCTCAAGTGCGACCACTTTAAGGTCGCGCTGCTCAAATCGCTTAATGATTTCTCCAGTGAGCCCTTTGCGGACACCGTCTGGCTTGATGAGCACAAATGTCTTTTCCTCCTTAGGATGTTGCATGCGAGTACTATACAATAGTATAAAAGATTTTGCAATATCAAAACGGTGTCAACACCTCACAGCCATCTTTAGTCACCATCAGCGTTTGTTCAAACTCGGTACTGCGCAAGCCGTCTTTGGTGTGGTAGGTCCAATCATCTTCCCCCAGCACGATATGCGGTTTGCCCTCGCAAAAGATCGGCTCAATGGCTATCACGAGCCCTTCTTTGAGTACCTCGCCCGTACCAACCTCCCCCTCATTTGGAATGTACGGCTTTTCGTGCGGGACTTTGCCAAGCGCATGGCCACCTAGGTCTTTTGCAATCGTAAAATTGTATTTGCGAGCGACTGCTTGTATAGCAGCACCAATGTCGCCCACATGGGCGCCAGCTTTGACCACTTTGAGCGCTTCAGCAAGCGCCTCACGCGATGCGTTGAGTAGTTTCATCCCTGCCGCGTCTACATTGCCAACAGGCACCGTCAACGCCGCATCTGAAAAAAATCCATTATATGAAACCCCAAGGTCGAGCATGACCAAATCACCGTCTTTAATCACCGTATCCTCTGTTGGGATGCCATGCACCACCTCGTCGTTGATAGACACGCAGAGCGCTGCAGGAAAAGGATATGCCGCACCGTCGGGCTGGTAGTTCAAAAATGCGGGCACCCCCCCTCGCTCACGGATCATGCGCTCTGCAGCTAAATCAAGCTCCGCAGCGGTAACGCCTGGCACCGTCAGCTTTGCTGTTTCAGTGAGCACTTCAGCCAAAATCTTTCCGGACATGCGGAGGTTTGCGATGTCAGATTCTTGAGTTGCTATCATGGTCTATGAGAGGCCCAGCTTGGCCAAAATATCTGCGTGAATTTCTTCGACAGTTCGCTCACCGTCGATGTCTATCACGCGGTACAGCGGGTTTGCCCGAAACCATTCGATATTTGGCATTGTATCTTTGCGCGACCATTGGAGCCGTTTGCGGATACTCTCTTCAGTATCGTCATGGCGGCCTCGCTTCAGCAAGCGGGTTACAGCTTCGTCATCTGAAATATTGATGCACACAACCGTGGGCATCTCGCGTTTGTAAAACTCTGTTAGTGCCGAGTCGAGTGTCGGCACCTGGGTGGCAGTCCGCGGGAAGCCGTCGATCACCATATGCTCTTCACCAGTGTGCATATTGTCCATCAAATACTGTGCAAACAGACTCGCACTAATAGCATACGGAATGAGCCCGCCTGCAAGCAGTATTTCATTGGTAAGCCGCCCCGTGTAGTCGTCTTTTGTGGCACGCTCGCGGAGCTGCTTGCCCATCTCAAAATGCACTATTGCGCGTGCTGGATCATGCGCTGTAATATAGTCCTTCAGCAGCTGGATTTGTGTCCCCTTGCCTGACCCTTGCGGCCCCAAAAAAATTAACGTGTGTTTATTCATGTTTATATATTGTAGCCTTCTTTCTCTAAAATAGAGATTGTTGCTTGTACCGCATCTTCAAGTTTACCGTTCGCGTTGACGACTTGGTAATCATAAAACGGTCCCTCGTCGCGGACTTCACTCACGGCGTTGTTGTAGCGTTTTGTAATTTCTTCCTCTGACATTTCTGGATTTCGAGCACGAAGCCGGTTTGGCAACTCGTCCAAACTGCCCGGAACAATAAAAATAGTGGTCGCGCTGTATTGTTCTTTGTAAAATTTAGCCCCAACAATATCTGGATTCACAAGAACAATAAGTCCTTGGGCTAGTTTGGCCGCTAAGTCTGGTGCATACGTTCCATAGTACGTATCGCGATTTTCAATATAGCTTACTTCGAGTATCTCTCCCGCCTGTTGTTTTTGTAAAAAGTCTTCTTTACTGAAAAAAAAGTAGTCCTGACCGTACTGCTCTCCTGCTCGCGGAGAGCGCGTAGTTGCTGTGACCAACCGAGCAGTGTTTTTGCAGCGATCGATAATGGCTTTTGTGATGGTGCTCTCACCACTACCTGTTGGCCCTGCTATAACCGCGATTTGTTTTGGTTTAGCAGTTGGAATAGACATACCTTTAGTATTCCCGAATAGAGATCTGCGCGTCGATGCGACGCGCCAAGTCCAGCACCACAGACACCACGATGAGCAGTGCGGTACCACCAAGCGTCAGCGATTGAATGTCGGTTATAGACTGCATAATTATCGGAAGCACCGCGATAATGCCGAGGAAGAGTGCGCCCACAAACGTGATGCGGGTAATGACGTTACCCAGGTGCTCAACCGTTGATGCCCCAGGGCGCACGCCAGGGATAAACGCGCCGTTTTTCTGCAAATTTTCTGCAATCTGGTGCGGATCAAACGTCACCGCTGTGTAGAAGTAGGTAAAGAGGAACACGAGGAAGAAGTAGAGCGTCCCGTACACACCCAAGTGCTGCAAACCCCCGAGCACTGCAGCAGAGCCCTGTGCCAGCCATGTATAGGAAGAGGTTGCAAAGAAGGTTGCTACCATTTGCGGGATAAGAAGCAATGAGAGAGCGAAGATGATCGGGATGACTCCTGCTTGGTTGAGGCGCAACGGCAAGTAGGTTGATGCCCCGCCAAAAAACTTCATACCACGGACGCGTTTTGCATAGGTGACGGGGATAGGACGCTCTGCCTCGGTTACTACCACCACTGCGGTAATAATCGCCACGGTAGCGGCCGTAAAGGCGATGTAGAGCGGCAGCTGCGCTGGTGTAAAAGCAAAGAGCGCTTGGCTTATCTGGCTTGGCAAACCGGCCACGATACCAGCAAAGATGATAACCGAAACACCGTTACCCAAACCAAACTCAGAGATAAGCTCGCCCAGCCACATCAAGAACATTGAGCCGGCAACTACCACAAGCAAGTTGACCGCGAATTGGAAAGGAGTGAGCCCGACCATAATCCCCTCGCGCTGCAAGATAAGCAAAAAACTAACCCCTTGCACCACCGCAATTGGGAAGGTCAGCATGCGTGTGTATTGGCTGAACCGCTGGCGGCCAATCTCCCCCTCTTCTTGATAGAGTGCCTTGAGGCGCGGCACCATCATGGTGAGCAACTGCAGAATAATCGATGCGGTAATGTAGGGGCCGACGCCAAGCATCACAATGGAGAGGTTTGAGAGCCCACCACCAGAAAAGAGGTTGAGCAAACCAAAGAATTGGTTGTTTGCAAAAAAGAGTTCAAGCTGCGCCGCGTTGATGCCCGGAATGGGAATAGTTGCGAGCGCGCGGAATATCACCAAAGCACCAAGCACGAACAGCAGACGATTGCGCAGCGACGCGTCTTTAAAAAGGAGGGTTATTTTTTGAATGAAGGTGTTCATGAGTTTTGCAGGGTCAGAAAAACCGGGAACAGCAGCGCGCTCGACAGACTAGACTACTGAGCCGCCTGCTTTCTCTATTTTCTCTTTTGCGCTTGCCGACACGATACAACCAGATATGGTGAATTTTTTGCTGAGATCGCCGGTACCAAGAATCTTCACTACCGGAGTGGTCACGTTTTTGCGAGTACGCACCAAACCGCGCTCTCGCAACAATACCGGCGTAATGGTGTCGCCTTGTGCAAACGCAGTTTCCAAAGAAGAAACATTCACCACAAGCGCCTTAGTTTGGATACTGATGAGGCCCTGGATGCCGCGACCACGACGCTTTGGAAGTTTTTTGAGCTGCTCACGGACATCAGGACGGATGCGGTGCCCGGCACGTGCTTTTTGGCCTTTGGTGCCACGACCAGAGGTTTTACCACGGATACCGCCACGGCCAACGCGTTTTGCCGTTTTGTTCGCGACCGCTCGTTGTAGTTCGTGAAGTTGCATAATGTAAAATTAGAAAGTTAGGCTTTAAGGCTCTTAAGCGCTTCAATAGCAGCGCGCGCATTGTTAAGGCCGTTTTTGCTGCCAGAGTGCACTTTTGCCACGATGTTTGAAATCCCCGCAAGTTCGAGCACAGGACGCACTGACGAACCGGCGACCAATCCGCGACCATGCGCAGGCATCAGCGATATGCGTGCAGCGCAGTATTTAGCAGATACCTCGTGCGCAATAGAAGCGTCTTTAGTAAGCGCAACCGTGATCAAGTTTTTCTTTGCATCACGGACTGCTTTTTCAATCGCCAAGGTTGTGTCCCCTGCTTTGCCAAGACCTACCCCCACTTTGCCTTTTTTGTTTCCGATGATGATTGAGACGCTGAAAGAAAATCGGCGACCTCCGGCAACCACGCGGGCAACGCGGCGGATGTTGATCATGCGCTGATCAAACTCGCTGCGTGCACGCGGCGGACGCGACGATTGTCGGCCACCACGAGCACGGTCCCCGCCACGGCGGCGGTCGTTGCGGCGACGCTCTTCTGGTGCGGCTGCTTCGGGCGCAGCAACTACCTCAGGCGCCACTGGCGCTTCTTCTGTTCCTGCAACTATCGTTTCTGTATCATTCATATATTAAAATTTGAGCCCACCCTCGCGTGCCGCCTCTGCCAAAATGGCAACTCGGCCAGTATACCGGAAACCGCCACGATCGAACACTACGCTGGTAATCCCCGCCGCTTTGGCAAGCGCAGCCAAATCAACACCAAGCTTCTTTGCAGCATCAGTTTTGGTAACCTTTGCTTTTGCAGCAAGTGCCTTGGTGCTGCCGGATACAAGTGTTTTGCCGAGCGTATCGTCGATAATCTGCGCGTGCAGATATCGATTTGATTTGTATACCGCCAAACGTGGGCGCGACGCAGTCCCCACAACGCTTTTGCGGATGCGCGAGTGCCGGCGTTCTCGACCTATTCTTTTTTGGCTTGTGGTATTCATACGTTATGCAGATTTCTTACCTTGCTTGCGACGGATAACTTCTCCTTCATAGCGGATGCCCTTGCCTTTGTACGGTTCTGGTTTTTTGAGCGCACGTACGTTTGCAGCAAACTGCCCAACAAGCTCTTTGTTAAATCCAGAGATATTGAGCGCATTTTTCTCGGCAACTACGGTAAGACCCTCAGGGATGTCCATCTTAACTGGATGAGAAAACCCGAGCGCTAGGTTGAGCGTTTTGCCAGATACGTCCCACTTAAAGCCAACACCTTCGACAAGAAGTTTTTTTGTAAAACCGGTCGTCACCCCTTCAAGCATATTGCGTACATGGGATGCATACGTTCCAACAGCGGCGCGTGCCTCGATAGAAGTACCTTTCTGGGTCACCTGCACCCCTTCCGGCAAAACTTCAATCGCAATGAGGCGGTGCCCCTGCTTCTCGAGTGTACCTTTTGGACCTTTGACACGGATATCGCCACCCGAGATGGTAATCTCAGCTTGTTTTGGTATCGCGATTGGTCGTTTTGCAAGACGTGACATAAAAATATAAGAATTACCAGATTTCAAACAATGCTTCTCCACCAACGCGCTTTATCTGCGCTTCTTTGCCAGTGACGATACCTGCTGGCGTTGAGAGGAGGAGCAGACCATGACCGCGTTTAACCGGGCGAACATCGCGCACGCCCATGTAGAGCCGGCGTGATGGTTTTGAGACACGCTTCACACCAGAGATTGCCGGTTTGCCATTTTTGTACGCAAGTGAAACAGAGAGCGCACTACCTTTTTTTGATTTTTTGTCGACTTCTGCCAAATACCCCTCGCGCACCAAGATTTCAGCAATCGTAAGCTTCATCTGTGAAAACGGCAAAGACACGTGTTCTTTACCTACGCGTGATGCGTTTTGGAGTTGGATGATGAAATCTGAAATTGGGTCTGTAACCATAAAATTATGAAGCGTCTTACCAAGACGATTTGCGGACACCAGGGACTAAACCTTCGTTTGCTGCCTCACGGAAGCAAGCGCGGCACATACCGAAGTCGCGCATAAAGGCGCGCTTGCGGCCGCAGCGGAAACAACGATTAACCACCCGTGAAGCGAACTTTGGTGGTTTGTTTGAGCGTGCTATTGTGGATTTTTTTGCCATTATTGAATGGTTACTCCCCATCCCTTGGGAGTTACGATTCTGTCGGTTTACCTGCGCCTTGCGACTAAAGCGGCACCTAACAGAAAAAAGGAGCCCTCGTGGGC
>CAYGHD010000017.1:0-11652 GCA_964349675.1 uncultured Candidatus Saccharibacteria bacterium | reverse complement strand
TCAGTTGGTAGAGCATCTCACTCGTAACGAGAAGGTCGCCGGTTCAATCCCGGCCTCTGGCTCCAAAAAAATAATGACCACCATGGGTGTGGTGGTCATTCGACAATGGTTCCTGTTCTGATATGTTCAATTATTTTTGCCGCCTCGAGCATCCCAAGATGGCTCTTCAATATGCCGCCATACACTATCTGTGTAAGAAACGCGTCTGGGCTCAGGATATGCCCGCACTCGCCTTGATTGCCGCGGGGCTTCAACACGCCCGGGTTTGCGCTGGGGTTATATAGACCCATCGCTTGGCGGGTATCAATCTGTGCCACAAACAAATGTTTTGTGTAATAGCCGTCTGGAATATATTGCCGGTACTGTAAAGTGTCGAGTGATGGTGCAAGGTCGATGCCCGACTCTTCAAAGCACTCCCAATATGCCGCTTCAGTAAGGCTTTCGCCCTCTTTCTGGCTTCCGCCTGGCAGTTTATAAAACGCCTGAGATCGTGGGTAGCTCAGCGTGTTTCGCACCAGCACGTACCCAAGTAGTTTTGCTGCATTAACAAGTTGTACCAATACCACAACAGTCGCTTTAATGTCGCGGGTGGTGCGACGTTTTTGTATATCCATTACACACGATGCCTTTTCTGAAAATATTTTATAATTCTTTTACAAAAAAGTCAACAATTGGTATACTAGCCCGCACATGGACCAGAAAGGAAATCGCATAGCGGAAATCGAGACTGCAATGCAGGCTGCTGATTTTTGGGCTGACAAACACACAGCCCAGGCGCTGATCAAAGAGTTGCACGACCTCAAAGCAGCGGCGGAGGGTGGCGATGCATACAAAAAAGGCAATGCGGTGCTCTCGATTGTGGCGGGTGCGGGGGGTGACGACGCTGAAGATTTTGCGCGCATGCTGCTCGAGATGTATCGTAAATTCACTGAAGGCCAGGGGTGGGGGATGCGCACGCTCCACGAAAACCAAAATGACCACGGCGGGTATCGCAATGTGTCGGTCGAGGTTGAAGGTCGGGGTGCATACGGACGTTTGCAAGGAGAGTACGGGGTGCATCGCCTAGTACGCATCTCTCCATTTAATGCGTCTAAAAAACGCCAAACTTCTTTTGTGCTGGTCGAGGTGTTGCCAGTAATCGCCAAAGTGGCTGCAGATGTTCCAGAAAAAGATTTAGATATTACCTTTGCGCGCTCCAGCGGCCCGGGTGGGCAAAACGTCAACAAGCGCGAGACTGCGGTACGCATTGTGCACATCCCGACGGGGATTTCAGCGCACGTAGATGGCGAGCGTACTCAAGGGGCAAATAAAGAAAAAGCGTTAGCGATTATCAAAGCAAAACTCATGCGCCAGCTTGAGGCCGAGCATAAAGAAAAAGTTGCCGACCTTTCCACCAACGCAAGCAAGATAGAATGGGGAAGCCAAATTCGCTCATATGTGCTGCATCCCTACAAGTTGGTGAAAGACCATCGCAGCGGTGTGGAGGTGCATGATGCAGAAGGAGTATTGGATGGCAACATACACGCTTTTTTACCTGTGGAGGAATAATGTTTTGCAAACGGGGCTATGCGTACTACAATAGGGAGGTTGTTTCTCTATGATATATTACGATCGCGTTAGTAAAGTATATGCCGACAGCTCAGTAGCGTTGGAAGACGTTAGCTTTTCGGTGGAGCCCGGTGAGTTTATCTCAATCGTGGGCCACTCTGGTGCCGGCAAAACCACCTTGGTTAAGATGCTCCTCGCTGAAGAACATCCAACCACTGGTTCAGTTTTTTTTGAATCAATCAACGTGCATCAAGTGCCGCTGCATCGCATCAACCATCTGCGCCGCAAAATCGGCACGGTGTTTCAGGACTTTCGTTTGCTGCCAAACAAAACTGCATACGAGAATATTGCTTTTGCAATGGAGGCGGCTGGCCGGGATGAAGAGGAGATCCGCTCGGACGTACCGCATGTGCTCAATTTGGTTGACCTAGGCGACAAGATGAACAATTTTCCCGACGAGCTGTCGGGCGGCGAGCAGCAGCGGGTGGCTATTGCCCGGGCGATAGTTAACCAGCCTGATGTGATTATTGCCGACGAGCCAACAGGCAACCTCGACCCGGTGAACACCTTTGAGGTGGTGCAAATTTTGAAAAAAATAAACGACCTAGGTACGACAGTGATTTTGACGACGCATAATAAAGGGGTCATTGACGCGCTTAAAAAGCGGGTAATTACCATGGACAGAGGTAAGGTTATCCGGGATGACCGGGAAGGGAAGTATATTTTGTAATACAAAGAGGATATTGCGGTTGCTTTGTGGGCTAGAAGCGAGGTACTATAGACCAATTGATGAACTGGGTAACAACAAAACGAGTACTTCGGGCGGGCTTCCTCGATTTTTGGAGGAACGGTTTCATCTCCTTTTCTTCCGTCATGATAATGACGGTGACGCTGTTCATCCTTGGCATGATGCTGTTTGTAGGCATTATGCTCAATACCACGCTGGCACAGCTGCGTGACAAAGCTGACGTTAACGTCTATTTTACGGCCAATGCTGCTGAAGAAGATATTTTGCAGCTGCAAAAATCTATCCAAGCACTGCCCGAAGTAGAGAGCGCCGCGTATGTGTCGGCAGAGGATGCGCTTGTGGCCTTTCGGGCGCGGCATCAAAACGATCAGCTGATACTGCAGTCGCTCAACGAGCTTGGGCAAAACCCGCTGCGAGCCGTGCTTAACATTAAAGCAAAAGACATTTCGCAGTACGCGTCTATCGCAAACTTTCTCAAACAACAGCAGGCGCTTTCAACGGGCAGCCAGGGCATCATCGACAAAGTAAACTACTTTGACGCGCAGCACCGCCAAGCGCTCGACCGGCTTGAAAAAATAACCAACGCTGCAGGGCAGCTTGGCTTTGTGATAATCGCAATCTTTGTGGTGACCACCATAATGACGCTGTTTAATATGATCCGCTTGGCTATTTTTACCTCTCGCGAGGAGATCCAAGTGATGCGGCTGGTGGGTGCTGGGCAATTTTACATCCGCGCGCCATTTATGGTTGAAGGGTTAATTCAGGGGTTTGTGGCCGGCAGTATTACGTTGATTATTTTCTACCCCGTTACCTACTGGCTGGGGAGCGCTACTGAAGAGTTCTTCGGCGGCATCAATATCTTCTCCTACTACCTGTCGCACTTCCCTATATTCTTCCTGATCATCATCGGCAGCGGTGCGCTCATTGGTGCGGTGGCAAACTTTTTGGCGGTGCGACGGTATTTAAAGATTTAATCACATTGATGTATGGCTGATGCTCCAAAGTATATTTTTGTAGTGGGCGGGGTAATGTCGGGTATCGGCAAAGGGGTTGCAGCGTCCTCTATTGGGCGGATTTTGAAAGCAAAAGATTTTTCGGTCACGGCGATAAAAATAGACCCCTACATCAACGTCGACGCGGGCACCATGAACCCAACCGAGCACGGTGAGGTGTTTGTGCTCAATGACGGATACGAGACTGACCAAGACATGGGCAACTATGAGCGTTTTTTGGACGAGTCATTTCCTGAAATAAACTACATGACCACGGGGCGGGTGTACTTGGAGGTTATCCGCCGCGAGCGCAATTTGGAATACAAGGGTAAAAATGTAGAAGTGGTGCCGGACATCCCGCTTGAGGTTATCCGCCGCATCACCGAAGCGCAAAAAAAAGCAAAAGCAGAGGTGACGCTTATAGAAATAGGTGGCACCATCGGCGAATATCAAAACATTATCTTTTTGGAGGCAGCCCGCATGCTCAAACAGCAGCATCCGCGCGACGTTGCGGTGGTGATGGTTTCGTACGTGCCCATTCCAAGTAATGTAGGCGAGATGAAGACCAAACCAACGCAGTATGCGGCCCGCTCGCTCAACAGCGTTGGGTTGCAAGCAGATGTTATTTTGGCGCGCTCCTCTATGCCGCTTGATGCAAAACGGAAAGAAAAAATAGCAGTCTTTTGCAATATTCCCGCAGAAAACGTCATTTCTGCCCCCGATGTCGAAAGCATTTACGATGTACCCAACAATTATGAGCATGATGGGCTGGGAGACATTTTGACCAATATTTTAGGCTTACCAAAACGTACCACCGACTTGGGGCCGTGGCAGAAATTTGTTGATGCAAAACGCAACGCGGCAGGCGCGGTCAACATCGCGGTGGTGGGCAAATACTTTAGCTCGGGCGAGTTTGTGCTGTCAGATGTCTACATCTCAGTGTTGGAAGCCATTAAAACTGCCGGCTATGCGCATGCGGTAAAACCAACCATCAGCTATTTAAGCTCTCAAGACTTTGAGTCGGGCACCTTGCCGCTTGCCGAGCTAGACAAATACGACGGCGTGCTCATCCCTGGTGGGTTTGGCGAGACAGGGGTGGAGGGAAAAATAAAAGTAATCGAGTATGTGCGCACGCATAAAATCCCATACTTTGGGATTTGCTACGGTATGCAGCTTGCGGTCATAGAAGCAGCGCGCAATATGGCTGGGCTTGCCGGTGCGCACACAACAGAAATCAAAAAAGATACGCCATATCCAGTTATCGATATTATGGAAAGCCAGAAGGAAGTGATGGAGCAAGGAGCCTATGGCGGGACCATGCGACTCGGCGCGTACCCTTGCGTACTTACCGCTGACACTATTGCACGTGAGGCATATGGCAAAGGAGAAATCTCGGAGCGCCATCGCCATCGGTTTGAGGTAAACCCAAAATATATCGAGGCGATTGAAAAAACAGGACTCGTATTTTCAGGCAAATCACCAAGCGGGGTGTTGATGGAGATTGTTGAGCTCCCACAAAGTGTCCACCCATTTTTCCTTGGTGTGCAATTCCATCCTGAGTTTTTGTCGCGGCCGCTGAGCCCGCATCCAATATTCAAAGCGTTTATTGCCGCTGCGGTGCAAAAACACACAACATAAGTGGAACCAACAACGCCCAGACTTTTAATACTGCTGCGCGCGTTGGGCGGGGCGGTTTTGCTTTTGGCAGTGATGCTGCTGCCGCTCACCCTTTCAGTACGGGAAACACCACAAGCCGCAGCAGTTGCAGAAGCTACCCCTGCCCCCGTGAGCGTGCTGTTTGCAGGGGATATGTTTTTAGATCGCAACATCCGCGCTGCGGCCATGAGAGAAAGCGAAGATTTTTTGTTTGCGTGTTTGGGAGATGTGCTGCATACGCCTGACTTGACGGTGGTTAACTTGGAGGGGCCTATAACCGAACATGCCTCCGTGAGTTTGGGGTCAAAAGTCGGCTCGCCAGAGAATTTTCAATTTACCTTTCCCACATCGACAGCGCCGCTGCTTAAAAGACAGGGGATAGATATTGTAAACTTGGGCAACAACCATATTTTAAATTTTGGCGCGGCAGGGGTGCGGTCGACGCTCACGTATCTACAAAAAAATGGGCTGCAGTATTTTGGCGACCCATCTGTGCAAACAGTTGCATACAAAGACCTCCGCGGAGTGTCGTTGGCGTTTATTAACTACAATGAATTTGCGCCCGCCTCGCAAAAAGAGCGCGTTGCATTGGTGCTGCAGCAAGTGGCCGACGCCCGGCTTCAGGGGCGCTTGCCCATTGTGTACACTCATTGGGGCGACGAATACAAAACAATCGCACCGCTGCGGCTGCAAACCCTTGCGCGGCAGTTTGTAGACGCGGGCGCCGAGTTGGTTGTTGGGTCGCACCCGCATGTGGTAGAGCAGTCGGAAGTGTATAAAGGTAAATACATATACTACTCGCTCGGCAATTTTATGTTTGACCAATATTTCTCTGCTGATGTACGCCGCGGCCTGCTCATTGAAGTGCTGTTTGCACAAACGGGGGTGTTGTTGGTGCGGGAAATCCCGACACTATTGGAGCGCAACGGACAAACCTGCCTTAAAAAATAACCTTGCTCAAGCACGGTGGTGTTGGTAGGCTCTGAGCAGAAGCACCAAAGGAGTACTGCCAAATGCTGGAGGTAACGCTATTGCTGGCGCTGCGCAGTAATAACACTGTGCTGCTGGGGCGCAAGAAGACGGGCAGACTAGGCATGGGCACCTTTAACGGGCCAGGCGGCCACCGAGAGCCGGGGGAATCTTTGCTCGAATGCATGGTGCGAGAGACGCGCGAAGAGATCGGGCTTGATGTTGACCCGCACATGCTCACCAAATGCGCAGTGCTCAACTGCTATGCGAATGGCGCGGTATACATGCGCGTGCACGTGTTTTTGGCCAGGGACATCCCCGGCGAGCCTGTCGAAACAGAGAGTATGAAGCCCCATTGGTGGCCGGTCCACCAACTGCCCCTCGAGCACATGTTCGAGGCGGATGCGCTTTGGCTGCCGCAAGTGCTTAAGGGGGAACGTATACTCGCTGACCTGCACTACCACAAGCCGGGCGAGGGGCTTGGGCTTGTGGTCTACTATCCCTTAACGGATGAGCTGTAAAAAAGGAGTACGCTCGTGGCGATATTGGAAATGGTGATGGACGCGGTCACGGATGTTGGCCAAACGCTCCGCGACGGATATGGTAGGGCACCGCTTTTGCATCAAAAGAGCGGTTTGGCCTCAGACGGCGTGACACAATACGACATCTTGGCAGAGCAGTTTTTGGCTGAGCGACTTGGCATCTACGACCCGACCATCGGCTTTCAGGGTGAAGAGTCTGGCCATGCCGGCTCGACTGAACGGTATTGGCTGGTTGACCCAATCGACGGCACTGCGCACTTTGTGCGGGGGATACCATACTGCACCACCATGGTTGCGTTGGTTGAAGCAGGCGCCGTCGTACTTTCCGTCATCTACAACTTTGTCACCGGCGAGCTGTTTGTGGCAGAGCGCAACAAAGGCGCCAGGCTCAACAATGTGCGACTGCGGGTGAGTCAGCGCCCATTGAGCGACGCGTATCTATCGGTCGAGACAGACCTGAAGAGTTGGCGGAGTGTCGGCGCCTATATCAACCTGCGAGAGCGCGCCCTCGTCATGGCGACTATCAGCTGCGGGTATGAGTATGGGCTCATCGCCCAGGGCAAAATCGACGGGCGCATCTGTTTTGACCCCTTTGGCCACGACTGGGACTATGGACCGGGCTCACTCTTGGTGACCGAGGCCGGCGGCATGGTGACCAACATTGGGTCTGGCCAGTATGACCTGAGCAACCACAACTTCATCGCGGCAAACCGCCAGGTGCATAGCGAGTTGACTGGGGCGAGGAGCGACTTGTTGAAAAGTTATACCAACGAGCAGTCTACGGGCTGAGACGTTGTACGCCGTAGTGTGGGGGATACCCTGCGCTACGGTTTTTTATTTTGTATGAAAAGAATTTTGCAGGTAAAAGAAAACTCCACCGACATCATATGTTGGTGGAGTGGGGCTACACTTGCCTGCGCAGATACACACAGTCTACCCCTTTGTAGACGCAAATATGGGCGGGGAACTGGTCGAGCAGCAGCCCTTGTTCGTGGGTGACGTCGTATACCATCATATCCTCGGTGACGGGCACCCACCTGCCGTTTGCCAGCACCTCGTAGCCAACTTGGCTGACATCGCTTGGCCGTGTGCGAGTAACACGGCATTCGCCGACGTGGCATGGACAGCGCTTGAACACCTCTGTATATACTTTGTGCATAGCAGGGGTGTGGCAGTAGCCATAGTCGCCTGGCTGCTTGCCGACCGTTGTCTCGGGCGTGCACGCCACGTCGGTGCTGGTTGCGGCGGGGCTGTGGTGGTTTTGTGCTTGGGGTGCAGCGCTCGCAAGACAGAGGGTAGCCAGTACAATCAGAGCGGGAAAGATCCTACGCATCGGGGCCTCCTTTGGCGCGACGTTGCTACTAGGACAAACCTACAAGACTTGAGAGAAAAAAGAAAGAGTCAGAGGCTCTCTAACCTCTAAAGAAAAAAACCGCCCCCAGAGTTGGGAACGGTCCTGCAGGCAGCTATGCTCGGTTGGGTAAACTGGGGAGCCTTTCCCACCAGCCGTATGCGCCGGGTGGTAAAGATGTGAAGGGATGGAAGTTCGCCCCATCGGTGTGGGGCACTGCCGGCACGTACCAACCTATTTGGTTGGTCCTGTCGCCGAACAGGTTTTCTCCGCTCGGCCTCGTTCCAGCAGAGTCGATGTTGGCCACGCTTTTGTTTTGGTCTTTCCCTGCGCAAAGAGCGCACAGGAGTGCTGGGTTGCTGCGCTGGTACTCTCGCCAGAGCTTGCAGCCGCCTGCGCTGCAGGCAGAGCAAACATAGCCTGCCGGGGTTGTGGATCCAGTGTAGCTGAAGGTCACGAACGTTACTCCCACAGGTTCAAAACTAATGGCAAATTACAATAAAATTTAAAATTTGTCGAGTTTGCGTAAACCCTGCGGAGGTTGCGCCTCCGCAGACGTCACTTAAATGAAGCTTGTTATAAAAAAGACCCGCCGCTCATGCGACAGGTCTCGGAGCCCAGTTTCTACAGATTGCAGATTCTAGGCATTGGCGGCTGGCGGTCTCTGATCTCGTGCCAGCTGACCAACGCGCGCATGACGGCGAGCTCGCAGAGGAGGGCGATGACGCGCGGATCTTGAGGGAGCCCGTCTCGAGCAACAAGCTTGGCGTACTCCTTGTGTGCTTTGCCGGCAAGCCATCCTGCAACATAATCAAGATGCTCTTGGTACCGCTCGTCCTCTGCCGGCGAGCCGCCCGAAAGCCTCTTGATCATCTCTCCCAGCTGCGCAGGAATGATGACGTCGTCGCTGATTAAAGCGGTCATTGCTAACTAGCCTCCATATTGCCTGATGTTGTTTATATAATTAAAACAAGCAGATGTCAATATTTTACTAGGACGGGACTAAAAATTAATCCGCAAGTCTGGTTTGTATCAAAGCGAGCTTTTTTTGTCTCGTCCAACCCTTGATCTCTGCTTCGCGTTTAAGTGCTGACGATCTGTTTGGATGCTCCTCTGTATATACAATTTTCACTACCTCTTTTGCGCTCGTGTAGTGTCCGCCTACTCCTGCTTTATGCTCTTTAAACCTCCTTTTAATATCGGTTGTAATGCCAGTGTAGAGGGATGTGTCGCCGCACTCGATGATATAGACGAAGTACATGCATCAAGAATACAGTACTTACTGAATGAAGAAACGTTGATGGAGAAGCAAGAACTACTCAGATGTCTGCGAAGTCGGGCTGTTTCTGAAGGAAAAAAATGTAATGCTCGACTAACTAACCTTAATCTGAAAATTATACATCCCCATTCCACATACGCCCTGCACCTTGTCTCCAGATTTTGGAGTACCTAGATCTATAACCTCTTCGCCTGTCGGTTGCAATGTTTTTTGGAAACCAACAGAACGGACCACAAGCGATGCTGAACAATCATAGGTACCATCTGTTTTCATAATCAGTTTGGTGGGCAATCCTCCTTTGATTTCCGTGATGCGCGGAGAATAACCGCCCTTTGCGGTGACAGTCACGTACTGCACGCCATCCTTAACTTCGACATTTTGTGATTGTGTAACTTCGTTATCTGAAGACGCCGACCTATCAGAAACAAAATAGAGAGTACCCCCAATGAGGGCAATACTGATGATAATGGAAAGAATTGTGTTTTTTTGCATAGAGTAAATACTAAAATTATATGTTAAATAAAGGATCAATAATACCGAGTCCCGCAAGTCCTGCCAGAAGCGCGAACGCTCCGAGGCCAATCACCAGGACGCCTGCTGATTTGAAGAAGAGCGGCGCATGTTTTGATTGTGACATCGAAGCAGAGCCGAACGAAAGTAGCGCGAGCATTGGCAGTGTGCCGAGAGCGAATGTGCCCATAATGAGGAGTCCCGAGAGAAATGAGCCACTTGAAAGTGCGGCAACTTGCATCGCCTGAGTAAATCCACATGGTAGGAAAAAGGTACCAACGCCGACCAGAAATGGCGCCATGGTCTTGTGCTCCATTTTACGGAAGAAGCTAAAAACTCCAGAAGGCAGCGCGATCATATTTTTCTCAAAAATCCCTACCAAGTTAAGCCCGAGGATTATCATTACAACCGATGCAATGACTCCAAGAATCGCGGTCACGGTAAAACTGATACCAATTGCACTTCCAATTGCACCGAGCACGCCGCCAAGTACAGCAAAACTAATGAGACGTCCTCCGTGGAAAAGCATCATGGGCTTTACGTCACTTATTTTGTCCTGAGACACTGTTGCAGAAAGAGAGAGGACAAGGCCCCCAACAACAGCAAGGCAACTCGAAACTGATGCGATGAGACCAATAATAAAACTCGTGAGTGGTGTTACGGTCCCTCCCAAACCAAAATTTAGAATTCCTGATTTCTGCACAACAAAAAAAAGAGCCAGAAATGCTAAGCCAATCGGCAATGCTTGCAAAATGACACCACTATTTTTTTTCTCCCCCACTTTCTTTTCAACTGAGAGCGTGTAGCCGTTGTGCTTTAATTTTTCAGTGAGTATTTCTGCAAGTTTTTGCGGACCATCGTTAAGGCTTGTTTCGAACGAGACCGTCTCCTGCTTCAAATTAACGCGTGGGTTTTCTACGCCTGCCTGCTCGTTAAGCATATCTTCAATAAGAATTTTGCAGGAATTGCAGTGTGTTCCGCTGACATGTAAGAGTATTGTTTTCATACTTATAGATTCTTAGTCTTTATGCGTAATGAGTTTGAAACAACTGACACTGACGACATCGCCATTGCAAATCCCGCAAACACAGGCGAAAGCAGCCATCCAAAAAACGGATATAGAGCACCTGCCGCAAGGGGGATACCTACGATGTTGTAAATGAATGCCCAAAAGAGATTTTGTTTAATGCCTCGCATGGTTATCTTTGAAAGCTTGATTGCTTTCACCAACTTTGAAATATCGCCCCCGAGTAGTGTGATGCCCGCTGACTCGATAGCCACATCCGTTCCTGTTCCCATAGCAATACCCACATCGGCTTGGGCAAGGGCAGGTGCATCGTTTACGCCGTCACCCGCCATAGCGACCACTCGACCTTGCGACTGGAGTTCCTTGATTTTATTGAGCTTGTCTTGTGGCAGCACATGAGCCAGCACCTCGTCGATACCGACAAGTGAAGCCATGTGTTTTGCAGCCTTCTCGTCGTCACCGGTGAGCATTACGACTTTTATACCAAGTTTGTGAAGATCGGCGACAGCCTGTTTTGATTCTGGTTTTATCTCGTCGGCGACCATCACAAAACCAAGTACACTACCCTTTGTTGCAAGAATGACGGGCGTTTTGCCCTGGGAGGTAAACTCACTCAAGCTGTCAACATCAAACGAAATCTTGAGATCGTTAATGAGTTTTGCATTACCCACAAAATATTCAACGTCCTTGATTATTCCTTTGAGTCCCTTGCCTTGTATTCCTTCGAAGTCCGAAATATCAGATAGAGGGATATGCTTCTCCTGTGCGTACTGTACGATTGCGTGAGCTATCGGATGCTCTGATTTTTTCTCGAGCGAAGCAAGAATTGATACAAGTTCAGTATCTTTTAAACTTGAAAGATTTTGTATATCGACCAGAGTTGGTTTCCCTTTGGTGATAGTTCCCGTCTTATCAACTACCACAGTATTTACCTTGTGGAGTTTCTCAAGTGTAGCGGCATCTTTAATGAGAATCCCTTCTTTGGCACCCTTGCCGACTCCGACAATAATGGCGGTCGGTGTCGCAAGTC
>CAYGHD010000016.1:0-11915 GCA_964349675.1 uncultured Candidatus Saccharibacteria bacterium | reverse complement strand
TGTTGCTCTTGGGTAGGTCACGCACGTGGCCCACAGAGGCGCGCACCACAAAATCACCATCCCCCATACTGGACATGTACTTCTCTATAGTCTTTGCCTTTGCGGGCGACTCAACAATAACGAGTTTCATTGTGCCTTTTATTAATACAATAAATAACCAACTTAGACAAGCTACTGAGTGTTGTGTCTGGGGAGATATCTTGTAGTAAGAATAGATAAAACTTTGTTTTTATAAAAAAAGAGCACCGATTCTGTCGGTGCTCTTGCGGCTTACGAAGTCGGGATCCCATTCAGTCTGAGTTCCTCAGCTCGGGCTTCAGCTGGGGTCATCTGACTGGGTTGTTGGTGTGGCCCCGGATCGACATAGGGAAATACTCGCCACCCATCATCCACGGGTTCGCCCGTGGATGACAAGGGGAATAGTTTTTCCTCGCCGATATGGAACTGGACCACGTGAGTTTCGCAACCTTCCGACCTCTTCTGCTCAATCAGAAGGTCGGAGAGTCTGACGGCTCGATCGAACGCCCCGTCTCCAGTGAACCAGAGGTGCTTCTTGGTCTTTTTTTCTCCCCACACAAAGCGACTCCATGCGCTTATGTGGGGGATGAAGGCGTTCAACGGCAGGCTTCGCCGCTGATCGATGGTGGTTCCCCACTCTGCGGCAGTGTACCGTGTTGCTCCATCCTCAGAGACTGCGACCAGCGCGATCAAGGCTTTTTCCACGTAACTATCCCCATAAGGTGTTCTAGACAAATCATATCATTTTAATGTAAAAAGTCAAGTGGTGCTTATTTTCCCCAACCGCTCCACAATGAGCCCGCGGATAAGAAGTGACGAAAGCGCGATATTTGCCTCTTGGGCAGAGAGGTCGGTTTGCTCGATAAGCTCGTCGCGCACCATGGGCTGTGTTAAAGCAGTGAGTATTTTTACTTCGGCAGGAGTTAAATCAGTGGGGAATGTGGCTTGTGTTGGATTTTCAATCGGCCGCAACCCCAGAGCTTCCAAAATATCTCCACTGTGGCGCACCAGTGTCGCCCCTTCGCGGATAAGTGCATTGACGCCTGCACCGCTCTCGCGGCCAAGCTCGTGGGGTATCGCCAGCACCTCGCGGTTGTACTCCATTGCAAGACGTGCCGTGATGAGCGTACCCGATTTTTCACTCGCTTCAATAATAAGTGCTGCTTTGGAGATTCCTGCTTCTATGCGGTTGCGCTCTGGGAACGAGTGGAGCATTGCCACAAAATTGTGCTCGTTTTCGGAAAGCAGGGCGCCCCCTTGTTTGAGTATGCGCTGCGCAAGCGGCTGATTCATCCGTGGATATATAATTTTGTCATCAAGCCCCGATGGCAGCACCGCAACCGTGGGGAGCCCCACATCAAGCGCGGCTTTGTGTGCCTCGGCATCTATCCCCAGTGCCATGCCCGACACAATACCCACAGGGTACTTTGCCAGCCCTGCAATAAGAGTCTGTGTCATGCGGCGGCCATAGGGAGTGCATGCCCGTGAGCCCACAACACAAAGTAATTTGTACTCCGGCGGTGGCATGGTGCCCCGCAGGTAGAGGCGCGTGGGGCAGTCGGGTATCTCCCGCAGCAGTGGGGGGAAGTCCTTGCGAGCCAATTGTCGCATAGGGAAAGGCATTGTAGTATATATTGTACAATCAAAATATATGCTTGATATCACTTTTATCCGAGAAAACCCAGACATCGTGCGCGCGGCGCTCAAAAACAAAAACCGTGAAGGGGTTGATGTTGACCGCGTGGTCGCGCTTGCAGACGAGCGCAAGCAACAGGCGACCTTGGTGAGCGACATAAATCGCAAGCGCAATGAGGCAGCAGCTGCACGCGATGCAGAAGCTGGCAAACAACTCAAAGAAGATTTGCGCATTGCAGAAGAGAAATATCAAACGCTTGAAAAAGAGCTCGTGTCACTGTTGGTGAAGATCCCAAACATCCCTTCAGCCGACACCCCTATTGGGCCAGATGAGTCGGGCAACCAAGTGCTCCGCCAATGGGGAGAAAAGCCGCAATTTACTTTTACGCCAAAAGCGCATTGGGATATTGGTAAAGAGTTGGGCATTATTGATAATGAAAAAGCAGTAGAAGTTGCTGGCCCACGATTTACGTATCTGAAGGGTGATTTGGTTTTGATGGAGCAAGCGCTCATGAATTTTGCGCTCGAGGTGCTTACAAGAAAAGAGAATCTTGCAGAAGTGATTAAAAACGCAGGTCTCGCCGTAAGCGACAAGCCGTTTGTTGCGGTTATTCCGCCGCTGATGATGCGCTCGCAGGTGATGAACCGCATGTCTCGCCTTGACCCAATAGACGACCGTTTTTATTTAGATAAAGATGACCTTGTGCTTATCGGCAGTGCCGAGCATACGCTTGGGCCGCTGCATATGGATGAAATTGTTAAAGAGGCAGATTTGCCGCTGCGCTATGTTGCGGTGACTCCGGCATTTCGGCGCGAAGCGGGCGCTGCAGGCAAAGATACGCGCGGCATTTTGCGTCTGCATCAGTTTAATAAAATGGAGATGGAGAGTTTTACTCGACCCGAAGATGGTCTGAAAGAGCAGGAGCTCATGATTGCCGTGCAAGAATATTTGATGCAGCAGCTTAAATTGCCATACCAAGTGATCGCGGTGTGCACAGGGGACATGGGTTTTCCCGACCAGCGACAAATCGACATTGAGACATGGATGCCTGGCCAAGACACCTATCGAGAGACGCATACCTCAGATTATATTGGCGGCTTCCAGGCCCGCCGTCTTAATACACGACTCAAGCGTGATAATGGTGAAATAGAGCCAGTACATATGAACGACGCGACAGCGCTGTCGCAGCGGCCACTTATCGCTATACTCGAGAACTATCAAAACGAAGACGGCAGCGTCACTATCCCAGAAGTTTTGCGTCCGTACATGGGCGGTAAAGAAAAAATAGAGAAGCAAGGATAAAAAAACACCGCGACAATGTTGTCGCGGTGCGAGGGGGCTACTCCTTGAGTGCGGGCAGGCGGTAATCCGCCAAAATGCGATTTGCCAGAGTGATCCCTCCCTCAGAGCAGCCGACGCGTTCGAGTTCAGAGCGCGTCACTTCCCCCAGATCCTCAAGGGTGATGACGGTCTTGCGGTGGCAGGCAAGCAGCAGGTCCTGCTTTGCCGGACTGCGGCAGTACGTGGCAGAGTGGCAGACGGCTTCAAGGCCGGTGTCGCTTGCCTTCGGGATGAAGGCGGCAAGCTGCGCCACTTCGATATTCAGGTTCAGGTAGCGAAGCCGCTGCGCGATGTCTGTGGCTGTGGACACGTCAGTGGTCCAGATGCGCAGATAGGGCTGCTTTTTTTCGTCGAGGTCGATCACCGTCGAGTTGCAGCGGGTAATGACCACGTCACCCTTGTAGGGTGTATAGGCAAGCTCCCCCCTGATTTCACCGATGTAGTGTTTCGCCTGTTCCGGGTGGAAACCGAAAAGCTCGATGTTCGGCATGCTCTAAGTCCTTCTGTTTACTCCAAAGACTTTATACTAAATATTTTCTGTTTGTCAATCGATTCCCCGCGCTTTTTTGTAGGGGTCGATTTTCCTATAGTGTAAAATAGGCAGGATGGCCCGGATACCGTTGGGGGACTCAAAGCTCAGGGCGCGGCGCCGGAGGCGCCGCCTTGTTGTTGCGGCGGCTTCTGTCGCTGGGATTGTACTGTTGCTCATATTGTTGGCACTAGGGAGCAGGCTGCCGATGCTCCGCATCACTGCGGTTAAAGTGGAGGGAGCTCGGGCAGTTGACCCATTTGCAGTAGAGCAGCTGGTGTGGGACACAATCACTGGTTCCTATTTTTATCTTTTTTCAAAACAAGCAGCGTTGCTGTATCCAAAAAAGACCCTTGCCCGCAAAGTGTTGACTGACATTCCAGCAATAGAGACAGTTTCTGTTAAAACGCACAATCGCAATACCCTTGTGGTGTCTATTGGCGAGCGGCAACCAGCGGCGCTGTGGTGTGGTGAAAGTGCAGCAAGCTCATCACCTTGTCTTTTTATCGACCAAAACGGTTTTGCGTACGCGCAAGCTCCAGAATATTCAGGTGATGCGTACCAAAAATATTACGGAGCGCTTGCTCTCGGTGGCGCCTCTTCGGGGCAATTTTTGCCGCGCGAGACATTCCGTAGTTTCACTGCTTTGGTTGGCGCACTACAAAAACAAATATCGCTGACACTCTTATATAGTGCGATAGAAAAAAACCAAGATGTGCAGATGGTGTTTGCAGGTGGGTTTACGTTGCGTATACCGCTGGATGCGGACAATGCTGCCACGGTCGAGCGACTGACGCTGGCGCTCACCGCGCCCGTATTTGAAAAACATACGCTGCGAGAGTTAGAATATCTTGATTTGCGTTTTGGCGACAAGCTGTACTACAAACTCAAAGGGGCTAGCCAATAGGGTTTGAGTGGTAGTAGACTCCAAAGATGCAGAGTTTCTGGGACACGCTCCCTAAGCCATTTTTTGTTTTGGCACCGCTGGCAAACGTCACTGACGCGGCCTTTCGGCGCATGATAGCTACATACAGCAAACCGGGCGGGCCTGATGTGATGTGGACCGAGTTTGTCTCGGCCGACGGCCTGTGTTTTGCAGACGAGGCAGGGAGGCAAAAATTGCTGCTCGACTTGTTGTACAGCGAGGCAGAGCGGCCTATTGTGGCGCAGTTTTTTACCAGCAACCCAGAGACGATGGAGAAGGCGGCTGCACTGGCACAAGAGTTGGGCTTTGACGGCATAGACATCAACATGGGCTGCCCCGACAAAAGTATTGAAAAGCAGGGTGCGGGGGCAAAGTTGATTACGCACCCGGATGTGGCGCGCGAGGTTATCCGCGCAGCAAAGCGGGGTGCGCCAAACTTGCCCGTGTCGGTTAAAACACGGCTTGGCTACAACAAAGACACGCTCGAGACGTGGCTGCCGGTAATTCTGGCAGAGGAGCCTGCGGCCGTAACGGTGCATGCGCGTACCCGCAAAGAGATGTCAAAAGTGCCTGCGCGGTGGGAGCGGGTGGCCCGTGCGGTCGAAATTAGAAACGAGATGCAAAGCAAAACACTAATCATTGGCAACGGCGACTGCGCTGATATGGCAGATGCCCGTGAACGCGTTGCCTTAAGTGGCGCCGACGGAGCGATGCTTGGCCGCGCTATCTTTGGTAAGCCGTGGTTGTTCGCTGCTCCGGAAAACTCTCATTCGGTAGAGACTCGTCTACGCATCGCCGTCGAACATGCAAAACTTTTTGAAGAACTGCTGGGGGGCACAAAAAATTTTGCAATAATGAAAAAGCATTTTAAAGCGTATTGTGAAGGGTTCCCCGGCGCCAAAGAGCTACGCATGCGCCTGATGGAGACGCAAAACAGCAAAGAAATAGAGGAGCATGTGGAAGCATTTTTACAAACCACCCAACACTAGTGGTTGCGTGCTAGCCTGGTAAGTCGTACACTCTTTTTTGGACTACCAAACTAGAAAGATGAGGAGACTCTCATGAGCATTGCTCCCTTACACGTCGTGCAGACAGCTCCCGAACTGCGCCGCCCACCTGGGCTTGTGGAGCGTTTGATGGGAGAGGGGATGATCGGCTTTCCCTCACCACCCATCCCCTTAAAAAGCGGAATGTCGGCCCCAATGTACGTTAACTGGCGCAAGGTGCTGGGCAACGTAGCTTTCCGTAACGCCGTCGTGACCTTCCTGCAAAACGCCTCGCCTGATTTCATCACAAAGGTATGCGATGTGCCTGTGCGGGACGTGATCTTTGCTGGGGTAGCAACGGGTGGGATATCCGTGCCGGCGATGTTGGCCGACAGGCTTGGTGTGCCCTTTTGCTATATCCCCAAGGACGAGAAGGGGCATGGGCTTCCAGAAACAGTCGTCGGCACCGATGTCTCTGGAAGGAAAGTCATCCTTTTTGAAGATGTGGTGACCATGGCCACATCCTCGGCGCCTGCGGTCGCGGCACTCAAAGCCGCGGGTGGGGATGTCAGAGCCTGCATCTCATTCTTTAACTACGAGTTTCCGGAGGCTGCGGAAGCCTTCAAGAACTTCGGCGTCCTGCACCGGTCTCTCTGCTGCTTCACAGACGTGAAGCACTACCTCCAGCGGGATAGGCTTAAGCTCGCTAGTGCCCTCGCAGAGTGGCACAAAGACCCCTGGTTGTGGACTGATAGGATGGAGGGGAGGACCACTCTCTAAGCACAATCGCGACTACGCCTAGCGGCTCTGCAACACAAAAACCCGTCGGACATCCGGCGGGTTTATTTTTTAATGTTGTATACTGATGCTGTATGAGTGACGTGCTCCAAGCAAATATTTTCTTTTTTATTACCGCCGTCTCAGTGTTGGTGCTGAGCGGTTTTGTTGGCGTGCTGCTATACTACTGTATCGGCATTGCGCGTGACGTGCGCGCGGTGGCGGCAAAAGTGCGCAAAGCAAGCGACGAGTTGGAGCAAGATTTTGAAACGCTGCGTGCGCAAGTAAAAACAGAAGGGGTAAAATTGCGTGGCATCGTCGACCTGCTTATCGGGTTTGTCACCTATCGTTTTAAAGCAAAACAGAGTAGAAAGAAAAAGCCAGAGCCATCAGAGACCGCTGAATAATAATCGCTTTGTAATTAAAATCATATGGTAAAGAAAAAAAATACAAACCAAGTGGGTGTCGGGGTAGGTGTTGGTGTCGCCGCAGCTGCTGCAACCGCGGCGGCGGCATACTGGCTCTATGGCGCAAAAAATGCCGCAAAGCATCGCAAACTTGCCCGCAGCTGGATGTTTAAAGCGCGCGCTGAAGTGCTGGAGGCGGTTGAAAAGTTGGGAGACATCGACAAGCAGACATACTTAGACATCGTCGACAAGGTGGTAAAGCGCTACTCAGCTGTCTCGGGTGCAACATCGGCAGAGTTGCTGCAGATGGCAAAAGATCTTAAAAGCGCATGGCAGCATATGCAGCAAAGCAAAACAGTCAAAACCGTAAAAAAAGAAGTCAAAAAAACAGTTAAAAAGGTGGCAAAAAAAGCAGCATAATCATTGCCACGGGTTGCCGCTGTATCCTGCCGTAGAAGCCGGGTATACTGATGCTATGGCAAAAACAGAGTCACACGAGCGGGCGCCTATGGCGCTGTATCGCAAATACCGCCCAGGCAATTTTGACGACTTCCGCGACCAAGACCAAATAGTCAGAGTGCTGGAAGCGGCTGTTGCTCAGAAAAAAATAGCGCACGCCTATTTGTTTGCAGGTGGCCGCGGGACAGGTAAAACGTCGATGGCACGTGCTTTGGCGCGTGCGGTTGGCACCGCCGAGCGCGACATTTACGAGATGGATGCAGCAAGTAACCGTGGCATCGACGAGGTGCGCGAGTTGCGCGACAGCACCGCGTCACTGCCGTTTGAGTCAACCTACAAGTTTTACATAATAGACGAAGCACACGCGCTTACGCCGCAGGCGTGGCAGGCGCTACTGAAAACAATTGAAGAGCCGCCATCACATGTAGTGTTTATTTTAGCAACGACCGAGCTTGACCGTGTGCCCGACACTATCATCTCGCGCTGCCAGACCTTCCGTTTTAAAAAACCATCTCACGAGACGCTTAAAAAATTAGTCCTCGATGTTGCAAAAAAAGAGGGCAGCACCTTGTCGCCGGGTGGTGCCGAGCTTATTGCCTTGATGGGGGATGGGTCCTTCCGCGACACGCTGGGTATTTTGCAAAAAGTGTTGACTGTATCAACGGACAAAACGTTGTCTGAAGCAGAGGTGTCGCTGGTGGTGGGCGCGCCGCAAGCGCTTGTCATCAACCAGTTTTTAGAAGCAGTTGCCGAAAAAAATATGGCAAAAGCGATAGAGATATTCCACAAAGCGTTGCAGGGCGGGGTGGAGCCCAAAGTATTTGTCACGCTGCTCCTTGCAAAGGTGCGCGGCATACTGTTGCTGCGCTTTGCGCCGGAGCTCAAAAAAAATATAGAAGCGCAATGGGGCGAGCAAGAGACAACTGCGCTCTTGGCTTTGGCTGGCACACAAGGAGCGGCAATTAATGCTCAGTTTTTGTCCGAGTGCATCACCGCACTGCTTGAGACTGCTCGCGCGCCCATCCCTGCAGTGCCACTCGAGCTTGCGCTGTACAGGATTTTTGCAAAATAGACGCTGGTGTATACTGGAGGGATATGCATAACACTATACGTACCATTGGTATCGGCGCATTACTCGTTGTGGGCATTGGTGGGTTTGTCTATTGGCAAAAAAATGCTGAAACAGCAAGTACCATAATCGACAAAGACCCGGTTGCTACGGCTCCGCTTGCCACAACCAGTGCACAGACTCCTGCACCAACCACACAACCAGGAGGCATTACTCTTGCCACGGTCGCAACACATAACACCCGCACAAGCTGCTGGTCTACTATCAACGGCTCGGTCTACGACCTGACCAGTTGGGTCCCTAACCATCCAGGAGGTGAAGAGGCTATTTTGAAAATCTGCGGCGTCGATGGCTCAGCATTGTTTAACGGCAAACATAGCGGTGGGGCAAAACAGGCAACGGTGTTGGCTGGGTTTAAAATTGGCACGCTCGTGCAATAAGTATTTATGAATCAAGAACAAACAGGTGTCTTGGTGCTGCGGCTTGGGCTCGCATCTATGTTTTTGTGGTTTGGATTTTCGCAACTCATCGACTCAATCAGTTGGGTTGCGTGGGTGCCCGAGTGGGCGGTAACGCTCTTTCACTTGCCGCCTGCGATGATTGTGCTGGGCAACGGTTTGTTTGAAGTGGTGCTTGGCGGGCTCCTTGCGTTTGGCGTGCTCACCACACCCGTGGCCTACCTGCTGGCGCTCCACTTGTTTATTATCGTCTGTGACATCGGGCTGACGGCCATCGGGGTGCGCGACGCAGGGCTCATGTTTGCAACACTCGCGCTTGCGTTGCTGGGCAAAAAATAAAAACTACTTCCGCCTCCGCAGGAGGATAATCAGCGTCATGGCGCTGTTGACCACAATCATCACCACTGAGTGCAGGGTGGTGGCAATGTTGTATGCCTGGAGCGAAAAGAGCATCAGGATGTGGCGCAGCACGTTCATCCCATACAACAACGGCGCCTCGGTCTCGGGCTTCTTCCACGTTTTGCGTAGCGTTGGGATGAAGGCAACCAAGTCGATGCTGACCGCGATGATGACGGATATGGTGGGGTCGTTTGTTAAAATCCACGGGATGATCCCGAGCAGTGCCGCAATAAGAAAATAAGTGTCGGTTTTGGTGATGTGCTTAAACCCAAATTTAAGTGAGTACAAAAATATGATGATGGTAAATATCTCGGCTGCAGCGGTGGGTATGGCGCCCACCCCAGCACCTTTAGCGACTTGGCCAAAAAAGACAATGCCCGACACAATCGACCACACGAGCCAGGTGTAGGGGTGTGGTTGTACGCGCCCGCGAAAAGTGTCGATAAGGTAGGGGAGGTTGCCCACAATGGCCAGCAGCGCGGCGACAATGGCGATAGTCTCTTTCATCTATTGCAGTATAGCGGACTTTACAGCGCTGGTGGAGTATTCGCAAAATCCGTATTTTTTGCTATCCTCAAGGAGTTATTGCGCGGTTCGGCAAATATTGGGATATCGTCTAATGGTAGGACAGAGGCCTTTGAAGCCTTTAATCGGGGTTCGAATCCCTGTATCCCAGCTAGCAAATTTTTGACGCCACTCTGGCGTTTAAAAATTAGCTTCGTGTATTGAGGGATTCGAAGGACGGAGCGACCTAATTTTCTTAGAGAGTGCTCTTTAGAAAATGGAAGTACTCGTAGTGGTGCGGGCCCCAAGCGAGCACGCTTGGGAGTGAGGCAGGGTCGTGCGGCCTTTGCTGTGACGACAGCAAAGGAACGCCTGACCGAATCATTACCAATCCCTGTATCCCAGCTAACAAATTTTTGACGCCGCCTTGGGGTTTAAAAATGAGCTCCGTATATGGCAACCAGAAAAACAATCACTTTTAAAAAAGACAAATATCAGGCGGCGCGTGGAGGGCACTCTCGACTGCTGAAAATTACATGTGAAGGTTGCGGAGGATTTCTCGGTGTGTATCAGAAAGACGGGCCGGGTCATTTACGGCGCATGTATATAGACCGTCTGCATGTATCGAAGATACAACAAAGAGTATCAGCGTCGTGCCCTGCATGCGAGAGAATTATTGGTACAAAAATACAGTACAAAAAGGAGGACCGCCCCGCGATACGACTCTATGTCGACTCAGTGGTGAAAGAAACTATTTCAGCAAAGAATGCAAGCAAATTCTTCCAGAAGGACTAGTGAGAGATTCGAAAGCCGGAACGCCTGATCGAATATCCCTGTATCCCAGATTGGTAAATTATGTTGGCTGACCCCATTTTCCCTATTCCGTCATTGCATACCTGCTGAGTGCAGTATCCAGAACAAAAAACCATCCGACCTTGGGTGGTTTTTTGTTTGTCGCGGTGATATTCTTGAAGTAACCGATATGCTTTTCTCCGTAAAAAGTCAGGCCGCCCAGAAGATACTTCCTGTGAAGGTTGGTCTTGAACGCGACATCCAAAAGTTGTTCGAGAAGAATCTTGATGCCATTTTGGATATCAAATTCTTAGCTTCAGAATACTCAACCAGTTTTGGCGGAAGGATCGATACCCTAGGGATTGATAATAATGGATCACCCGTGATAATCGAATATAAACGGGGGCAAAATGACAGTGTCATTAATCAAGGTCTTTCATATCTCCGTTGGCTCTTAGACCACAAAGAAAAGTTTGAGGCACTTGTTCATCAAGAGGATGGCGAGACAGAGATTGATTGGAAATCACCACGAGTGGTATGCATCGCGGAAAGTTATAACAAATTCGATCTCGACACCGTTGATTTGTTACCGATCAATGTTGAGCTATACCGCTACCAAATGTATGACAATGATGTCCTGTTGTTGGAACGTGCTTCACAGCCAAAGGTGAAGATTTCAACTTCTGAGATTTTTGAAAAGAATGGGCAAGCTGAGACAAAGCCATTTAGAGAGAAAATCCAATACTCCATTGAAGATCACCTATCATCGGCCACGAAGAAGTCTAAAGAGCTATTTGAACTATTAAAAGAAAGAATTACAGCTCTCGATGAAGAGATTATTGAAGAGCCAAAGGCCAAATACATCGCCTACAAACTCACCACAAACTTTGTCGATGTCGTCATCATGAAAGATTCCCTAAAGATATTTCTCAATGTTCCAAGTGGGAAACTTGAAGATCTAAAAGGAATTGCCCGCGATCTTACGAAGCCAAAGAAGATCGGTCACTGGGGAAACGGTGACTATGAAATGCGTTTTGAAAATGCAAGTGATGTTGATGACGTCATGCGTCTCGTGAATCAAAGCTACGAGTTCAATCGGTAGTGTCCTACTCAAGGTAAATGGTGGCTGACCCCCTTTTTCTTTGTCTGGCGATATAATTGAGTATATGAAACTTCAATGGTCTGTAGAACAAATAAAGAAAGGGTTTGAAACGTTTCGAAATGAACATGGTCGTCTGCCGCTTGCACCAGAAATAGATAAACTCGACTATTTACCCTCTTCGCGACAAATTCAGAGAAAATTTGGAGGTCTTGAGCAATTGAGAAAGGTGTTGGGATATGAAGACACTCATTTTGGTAAAGGTTCGTTTCGAAGTAAAATCGCAACTCGTACAGGTGTTAGGGGAAGAGACGCAGAGTTGGCGCTTGAAAAAATACTAAGAGAAAAATTTGGTGAAGTGTTTGTGCATACAGAAAGAATATTTGACGATTCAAAAAATCGAATTGATTTTTACATCTATTCTCTCGACGGCAATTTCGGTATAGATATTTTTTTTACTGAAACAATGAAAGATTTACAGAAAAACATCAATATAAAAATAGATAAGTATAAAAC
>CAYGHD010000015.1:0-14061 GCA_964349675.1 uncultured Candidatus Saccharibacteria bacterium | reverse complement strand
TGTCTAAAACGCTGGTATGTTTTTGACGGCTGTTCAAACAGAGCTACAGGCTGTTTTTTCAGCCTGTCCACACGCTAGTATGGAGAACTCCGATGGTGCTCGCAGTACAAGATGGTATCAATCTCGTTCGTGCGTGGCTGACAGGCAGGGCAGACATCCCAAAGGGTGTCGGGGTTTTCAGCGGAACCTACGATAGGGAGCACTGCGAGCGCGAATACCGTGTCGGGCTCACCGTTGATTTTTCCGTAAATCCTGTGCGTAAACAATTTCGTCTTCTGACACTTCGGGTGACGGACGAAGGAGAGATTTCGATCATCAGGGACCGCGTAGACTACGTGTTTAACGGGCTGTTGAGAGACGCGGTGTATACCATCGTTGTCGACCAGGGTATCGTGGGCAATGCTGCGCGAGCCTCGAACCCTTACGACCGCAATAATCCTCCGCAGTCAGTTGATGCCGCCCACGCTCGGCTCGGTGACCTCGTGTCAAAAAAGGCAAGGATCCAAGCGCGGCTGCAGACAGATGGTCCAGAAAATTACAACTCCCTTCGGGACTTTCACGATTGGAAAAATAGAGCCACGGCTGCGTTGGGACATGCGGAAACAGAGTACACGTTTGTGTCCAATTGGATCCGCAGTGCCATGGGAGGCGATGGTCAGCCCCGGCTGACCCCGTTGGTGCCGTTTTCACCAGAGGCTGCGGACGCGCTTGCTGCTGAGGTGGATGCTGAGGTTGTGCGCGTGCGTCAACTCTACAGTGCGGTCTACTCGTCACAAAATCTTCCTCATGACTACCAGGCTGCAGTACGGCGGAAGAGTGTCTTGAGAAGCATTTCTGCAGCGCTGAATACATTTGACACGGAATTCATGAGGCGCACCACAGCGGCCGGAGTGAGCCGTGGCCGGCAGAAAATTTTTCGACGGTCGCTCCTCGTGCTTCACAGCGAAGTCCGCGCAGAGCTGGAAATCATCTACGTGTATCTGCAGCAGTCTATCGCAAACCCGATTGAGACCTTGCTCAACGTCATCGACCGGGTGGTTGCGGAAGGCCACCTCCTTTCTGAGGACGAGCAAGAGCAGGTGGCCGCCATTAGGACGCTGTTGAAATAAAATCTTTTATAGAGTAGTTGAATTCGATGTTTGCAGCCGCTTTGAAACACAAGCGGCTTTTTCTTTACTGGTGCGGGGGTGCGATGGTTCTTTGTGCTATATTTATATTGTGTTTACATTCAGTGCGGTCATTTAATTAACATAACCATACACTATGGATACAACAGTATTTCTTGCACAGCTTTGGGGTCCGGCCATTCTTGCTGTAGGTGTTGGCATTTTTGTAAGCCGCCGATACTACATTAAAATTTACAAAGATCTTGAAAAAGATGTTCTTGCGGTGTTGGTGTTTGGCATGATGGGGATGGTTGCGGGCGCTGCGCATATCATGTTCCACAACACTTGGGGCACGTTGCCGCAAATTGTGGTGAGCCTGCTTGGGTGGGGGCTCTTTATCAAAGGCGCAGTTTTTGTGGTGATGCCAAGCTTGGTTGACCGTGTGGGAGACTTTTGGGCAAAAAAAGACCTTATCCCTGTTGTAGGCAGCATCTCGCTTATCGTGGGTGTGTACCTTACTTGGCTTGGGTACCTCGTATAATGCAAACTACTATTGTCCGAGCAGCTGCCGTGTAATAAATCATGTATGAGTAAAATAATCGTTCCAATCATAGCAGTCATCCTTGTTGTTGGAGGTGTATTTGCGCTGCGCTCATATCAGTCTGTGGTAAAAGAAAACACGCAAGCAGCAACATACAAAGACGCCACTTATGTCATAGATGGTAAGTCGGTGCACTTATTTGATGGTGTGGCCGAGAGTCCCGTGGCGCCAAACTCTGCTGCAAAAGTGATTACCCGTTACTTTGGCAACCCAGTCTTTACAGATCTTGATGGTAATGGGACAGAGGATGTTGTCTTTCTGCTCACGCAAGAGGTTGGCGGAAGTGGTACATTTTTTTACGCGGTTGCCGCACTTAAAATGCAAGGTGGATACCTCGGTTCGCACGCATTTTTCTTGGGTGACCGTATCGCGCCGCAAACAACTGAGTTAAGCAAAAATCCCGCGCATAAAAACACTGTCGTCGTTAATTACGCCGACCGCGGCCCTGGCGAGCCCATGACCGCAAGACCTTCTATGGGTAAAAGTGTGTGGCTGAATGTAGATGTCCAAAGTATGACGCTGCGCAGTGTTGAGTAGTGTTGCTCCTGAATATCTGCGCTGACCCGTGTGTTTAGATACAAGCGCGCTCGCCTCCATTGTAGTGTATACTGCAAGGGACTAGCGAGACTCAATTATTCATTACGAAAATACACTATGTTAGTAACTATTGCCGTCGTGCTCATTGCTTTGTGGTTACTCGGGTTGGTCACTGCTTATACCGTTGGTGGGTTTATCCATGTATTGTTGGTGATTGCCGTTATTATGGTATTAGTGCGGGTAATACGCGGCGAAAATCCGTTTGCGTAAAAAGATACTACCATCTACCTATGGCACAAAGGTCGTCCCTCTATTTTAGAAACTTTATATTTGGTGTTGAAGACTCGCTTGTCTCTACTGTGGGGCTTTTGTCGGGTGTGGCGATAGGCGGCGTTTCCCGCGAGGTTATCTTACTGAGTGGTGTTGTGTTGATTTTGGTTGAAGCGTTTTCGATGGCGACAGGGAGCTTTTTGACCGAGTCGTCAGTGCGCGAGTTTGATGGGCAAGCCAAAGAGCCGCGCGGCCCCATTTTGGGCGGTGTCGTGATGTTTGTGTCATACGTTGTGTCGGGGCTCTTCCCTTTGGCGCCGTACTTGTTTATAGACGGCATCATGGCGTTGTATGTTTCGGTCGGCGTTTCGCTTGTGGCGCTGTTTGTGCTGGGTGGGGTAAGTGGATCACTTTCTGGCGGCAATATTTTTGGCCGTGGCATGCGCATGCTTATCATCGGCGGTGCAGCGGTGTTGGTGGGTGTTGCAGCCGGGTTGGTGTTGGGTGTGTAGCTTGTCCTCATACCACAAGACTGTAAAATCTATTTTCATATTATGATTGGGTGATAGTGCACGCATGGCATACACAAGAGCCGGAAGACATTTTTGATGCGCTCAAAACAAGCGATGCCGGTTTGAGTGTCAACGAGGCGGTGCGTCGGCTTAAAGCGCAAGGCGCAAACATATTGCCCGAGGCCAAGGTAGACAGTGTGTTGATTATTTTTTTGCAGCAGTTTAAGAGCCCGCTCATCTACGTATTGTTTGGCGCGGGTGGCATTTTGCTTTTGCTGGGCGAGGCGGTTGATGCGCTGATTATTTTATTTGTATTAGTGTTTAACGCGGTGGTAGGCGCCGTGCAAGAAGGCCGTGCACAAAACACACTGCGCGCGCTCAAAAAATTTGTCGCCACTACTGCCACTGTCTTGCGTGACAGGGAAGAGGTGGTGGTGCCCGACCGCGAGGTGGTGGCGGGCGATATTATGCTGTTGCAAGAGGGAGAAAAGGTGCCCGCTGACGCGCGCCTCATTTCCGTGAGTGGGCTTAAGGTCGACGAGGCATCACTCACCGGCGAGTCTGAGCCGGCCACAAAAACAATTGCAGCAATAGCGGGCGACAACATGTCTGCGCCCGAGCAGCGCAATATGGTGTTTAAGGGCAGTCATGTCACTTCAGGCAGTGGCAGGGCTGTGGTGGTGGGCACGGGTGTGCACACCGTTATTGGCACTATTGCAAGAGAGATATCGACTATAGATTCAGAAATTCCGCTCAAAGCAAACATTCGGCATTTGTCTCGCGCGATTATTATCGTGGTTGCGGTGGTGAGCGTGCTGCTTTTTTTGCTCGGGTTGTTGCGAGGGCAAGAGCTCGTGACTATTTTTGCGACCGTGGTGTCGCTGGCAGTGTCGGTCATCCCCGAGGGGTTGCCCATCGTCATCACGCTGGTGTTGGCCACGGGAGTGTGGCGTATGTCGCGCCGCAACGCTTTGGTTAAAAAACTGCAGGCAGTCGAGGCGTTGGGGCAGGCAAGTATTATTGCGGTCGACAAAACCGGTACCATAACAAAAAATGAGCTGGTTATCCGCGAGGTGTGGACAGGCGGCCAGACCTTTGCTGTGGGCGGCGTTGGCTACGAGCCAAAGGGCGAGGTGCGCTTGGATGACAGGGTAGTGGATGTGGCCAATCATCCGGAGCTTTTGCTCACTGGCAAAATGGCGGCATTTTGTGCCAATGCAAGAGTGGTGTTTCTTGAAAAAAACAATACGTGGCGCGTTACCGGCGACCCAACAGAGGCAGCGATGCGCGTCTGGGGCGAAAAGGCCGGGTTTGTCAAAGAGGAGCTTTTGCGCGAGTCACCGTTTGTGTCGGAGATCCCGTTTGACTACAAACGCAAATATCATGCCACGGTGCACAAAGTTAGTGGCAAAAATTTTCTTGTGGTCGAGGGTGCGCCCGAGGTGGTGTTGGCACTGTGTACGCATATCCAGCGCGGCGGCAAAGCGCAACCTATGCGCGCCAAGGACAAGGCAGAGCTTGAGCAAGTGCTTGGACATATGTCACATCGAGGCTTGCGTGTCGTAGCCGGCGCTCTGCGCAAACAAATGCCCGGTAATTTGGGCGAAGAGTCTGTCCAAGGTCTGACGTTTGTAAGTTTTTTTGGCATGCAAGACGTGCTGCGGGCTGAAGTGGCTGACTCTATAGCGCGTGCCACAGCAGCGGGTATTAAGGTGGTGATGATAACTGGCGACCATAAGTTGACCGCACGCTCCATTGCTGCCGAGGCAGGCATTTGGCAGCAAGGCGACGAGGTTTTGACAGGTGCCGAGATGGATGAGTTTTCCGACGCGCAGTTGGCAGCACAACTGGCAAAAGTTTCGGTGTTTGCGCGGGTTACACCCGAACATAAGCTCCGCATAATTGTGGCGTACAAAAAACGTGGCGAGGTTGTGGCTATGACTGGCGACGGGGTCAATGACGCCCCTCCTTTGGTTGCTGCCGACTTAGGAATTGCCATGGGTAAAATCGGCACAGAGGTGGCAAAAGAGGCGGCGGATATTGTGCTGTTGGACGATAATTTTGAAAGTATTGTCGCAGCGGTGGAGGAGGGGAGGAGTATTTATAAGACGATTAAAAAAGTTATTCTCTATCTTTTTTCTACAAGCTTGGGCGAAGTGTTGGTCATCACTGCGGCGTTAGTGCTTGGGTATCCATTGCCATTGCTCGCATCGCAAATTATCTGGCTCAACTTTGTGACTGATGGATTTTTGACCATAGCGCTTGCTATGGAGCCAAAAGAAGATGGGTTGCTCTCGGGCAAATTCCAAAAGCAGCAAAAATATCTCGTTGACCGCTTGATGGGGGTGATGATGGTGACCATGGCGCTACCGATGATGGTGGGGTCGATCGTGCTCTTCCATTTTTACTTCGAAGCCGATTTGGCAAAAGCATCAACCATTGCCCTCACCGCTATGGCGGTCTTCCAGTGGTTTAATGCATGGAACTGCCGCTCAGAAACCAAGTCAATTTTCAAAATGAACTTCTTTTCCAACTGGTATCTTATTGCAGCAACAGCGTTGGTGGTGGTGCTCCAAATCCTTGCGGTGTACACTCCATTCTTCCAGCATATTTTGCGCACGGTGCCACTGTCGTTTAACGAATGGTTGTTGATTATCCCTGTTGCCGCATCTATCGTGGTGGTCGAAGAGGTGCGTAAATGTATATATCGCCGCATGCTCGCGAAATAGTGTACGATACCGCCATGACACACCCATTCTCAACTCTATTTGAAAAGGCGCTCAAAAAGAGCACGCCAGAGGATAATTTGGTGCTAGAGGAGGCTGAGGCTTTGCGCAAAAAAGGATACAGCGTGCACGAGATTTATGAGGTACTGCAAAAACTCGAGCGCGCGCTGGTGCAAGACAAAGATTCGGCTTTGGTGGGCGAGGCCGTAGAGGAATTTAGTAAATATATAGAGGAGTAATAATTTTTGCTTTCCTAAAGATGCTAGTATAATGCCCAGCATGATAAAACTCGGCACACTAGATCTTGAACCTGCAGTAGAGCATCTCGATATGGTCGCGGCGCCGGTGGCAGATGCGCTGCAGCGGTTGCCCGAGGCCAGTGAGGTGTATGTGGCAGAGATAGATGGAGCGATGTCTGATACTGCTGCATTTTGCGCAACATATGAGGTTGTACCTGCACAAGCGGCCAACTGTGTAATTATTGAAGCCAAGCGCGGTGAGGTGCGGCAATTTGTGGCCTGCGTTGTTTTAGCCACCACTCGAGCTGACGTAAATGGAGTTGTCCGCAAAGTGGTTGATGCACGCAAGGCGTCATTTGCGCCGATGGAGACTGCCGTGGCGCTGTCGGGGATGGAGTTTGGCGCGATTACTCCCATTGGATTGCCGGATGATTGGGTGGTTTTGGTAGACGCTGCTGTTGTGGCGGCCGATGCGGTGATTATTGGCAGTGGCGTCCGCAACTCAAAGTTGGCGCTGCCGGGCAAAGTGCTTGCGGCGCTGCCACATGCTCAAGTTGTTGCCGATTTGGCTCGGCTACCACAGTAGATATTTGATAATGAACTTGCTCGGGTATCGAATGAGGATACGGATAGTCAGACGCGTAGTGCGGCGCAGGGTGGTGCGCAGACGGGTGGGGGCTTTGGGTGGCTCGCGCGCCGCGTATCTTTTGCACAAAGAGGCAGCCCGCGCGTTGGTGCAAAGTCGGCTCGCTCATTTTAATACACACTACAAACTTGCATGGGGTAGTGTGGCGGTGCGCAACCAAAAGTCGCGCTGGGGCAGCTGCTCCAAGGCGGGGAATTTAAATTTTAATTACCGCATCGCATTGTTGCCGCCGCATTTGCAAGACTATGTGGTGGTGCACGAATTGTGTCACCTGAAGGAGTTTAACCACTCGTCAAAGTTTTGGCGGCTGGTGGGCGAGACAGTGCCGCACTATGCCGCGTGCAAAAAAGAACTACAGGGCGCAGCGTCCATCAGGTGATGCGCCTGCAAAAACAAGCACCGAGCGGCACAGTGTGATAAAACTTTCTTTCTTTTTTAATACATGGTCTTCATCTTGAAACGGCAAGAGTGTGACGCGTTTGCCCAAAAAAGTAAGGATGTCATAGGCAGACTGAGACTGTGCAAAAGGTATGGTCATATCGCTGGTGCCATGGGCGATGATGATGTTTTGTGTTGAGATTTTTTCGAGCCGATCATAGATAGATGCTGCTGCGTAGAGCTTGCCGTTTTTTGCATCCTCAACGCCGTTAAAATGCACATTAAAGATGGAGGTATGCAGCTGCTGGGTGAGCACGCTCCAGTCCCACACCCCGGCTATGGCAAAGGCGCCGCGGAAGGTGTTTGGCTTTTCAACCAAAAGTTTGCCAGCCAAATATCCACCATAGCTGTTGCCCACAACGTATATGTTTTTAAATCCGCGAGCCTTTGCAAACTGTGTGACTGCCAGCGTAGTGTCTGTTACATCTTTGGTACCCACTTTATTTCGGATAGACTCTGCGAACGGTCGTCCATAGCCAAAGCTGCCAGGGTAGTCGAGTTTGAGCACCGGTACCCCTGCGGCCACAAGCTCGCCAAGCATCCAGTCGTATCCAGCGTAACTAAAATATGAATGATAGCCGCTGCTGGTTTGCCGATACGGCCCACCGTGCAGCCATACCACTAATGTAGTGGTTGCAACGCTTGGCCAATATGCGCCGGTGAGTCCAGCATGTACAACTATTTTTGCTTGCGGGGCTTGGGTCGCAGCCATGCCCGGCACCCTAAAAGTGTCGAGTGTGTTTTTTTCTATCGAATATTTTTTAGGCACTGCGACATTCCCCTCAAGTGTGATAAAAACAAGCGAGTCGCCAACGCGCCGCACTGTCGACCCGTATGACACCTGTTCGGCGATGGTTGAGAGCTTTCCATTTTTTGGCTGATAGCGATAGAGATTCCACGCGTAGGGGTTTTCGCGGTTGGCGCTGAAGTAGAGTGTCTCAGCGTCGATCCACCCAAAGTCGCTGACAGAGTAGCTGCGCGAGATGAGTCGAGTCGAAGTAAATTCCTTTGACTTCAATGATGCAAGATTTACTTGGTAGAGCGTGGGAGGGCCAGCTTTGTCTGATACATAAAGCAATTTTTTTGAGTCGGGCGAAAATGAGAAGATGCGCACTCCTTCAGAGAGCAAATCCCAATACGAAATATTTTTTTCAGTCGATGTATATGTTTTGCCTGTTTGGGTATCCAAGATGCCAAAAGTCCGGATGGAGCGTTTTTGTGTTGCGGGGATGTAGTAGGCAGCATAGCGTCCGTCGGGACTCCTGGTGACCCAAGATGCCCCGGGTGGCAGTGACAAGTTTTGGTTAACGACAGGAGGTGTCTCTAGGGCAAAGGCCAAGTCGACGCTCTGGCAGGCGAGTGTGTCTGTATTGCAGTGCATGCGCTGCTCTGTCCCGAGTGTTTGCACTTTTAACACCATGTCTGGCGCCTGGAGTTCGAGTATGGAAGCGTAGGTCGGCCCCGCTGCGGCCGCCGCAAGGGGTGTACAAAGCAAAGCAAAAACAGCTACCGCGTATCGCATGTCTTTAGTATACCCGGCAAATAAGTGCTGCCCGAGTTCTTTTTTCTGTAATATGTGTTACAGTTGCGCTTCAGGTGTTTTTTATTGGCGGGTGATAACAATGTAATTGTATGGATGAAGAAGTAAAACCAACTGAAGGCGCTCCAGAAGAGATGCCAGCAGCAGAGCCAACAGAAGAGACTACCGAGGAGGTAGCGTAAGGTAAAAAAACACTGGCGCACTGCCAGTGTTTTGCATACCGCCAACCATTGTTATGAAAATCGTATCTGCAGAATTTGTAAAAGGAATCCGTGGCACCAATGAGGTGGCGCTTGACGGCGTGCCCCAGGTTGCCTTTGTTGGTCGCTCTAATGTAGGCAAATCAAGTTTGATTGCCGCCATGGTGCATAACAGGGGTTTGGTAAAAATAAGCAATACGCCCGGCAAAACGCGGGAGATAAATTTTTTTCGCATCAATCACAAAACGTATCTAGTAGATTTGCCTGGCTACGGCTATGCGCGGGTTAACCCGACAGAAAAAGAGAAGCTCCAAAAGCTTATTATCTGGTATTTAACCGACCCGGCAATCCGCCCCAAGTGGGTGGTGGTGGTGCTTGATGTGCGGGTCGGGCTTACCGAGTTTGATATGCAAATGCTCCAGATTTTGCAGGACCAAAAACATCCGTTTTGCATAGTTGCAAACAAGATAGATAAACTGAGTCAAAAAGAGCTTGCGGTGCAGCTTGCCAACATTGCCGCAGCAGCCGGTGGCGCTGAAGTTATCCCCACCTCAGCGGTGACGCCGCGGAGCACCGATGCTTTGGTGCAAAAAGTATTTGCGTAATCATATGCAACAAAGAGAGGATACGCTATGGGATGTTGTGGTGGTTGGCGGCGGCCCAGCGGGGATGATGGCTGCAGGGGTGGCCGCAGCGCGCGGTAAAAAAGTGCTGTTGCTGGAGAAAAGCAAAACACTCGGAAAAAAACTACTCATTACTGGCGGCGGGCGATGCAACGTCACTAACAACAAGCCAGACATTCGTGAGATGCTGGCAAAATACAAAAAGAGCGACAAGTTTTTGTTTTCTGCTTTTTCACAATTTGGAGTTGCTGAGGCACTCCAGTTTTTTCATGATCGCGGGATGCAAACAAAAGAGGAAAACGAGGGGCGGATGTTCCCGCTTTCTAACAGCGCACAGTCGGTGTGGGATGTATTGGTGCGCGAGATGCAAAAACATGGTGTTGTAGTGCGTACAGGAGCAGTAGTCAAACACATTGCACAAAAAGAGAATATTTTTAGTGTTGTGTTACAAAACGGCACAGAGATAGCCGCCAGCGCGTGTGTGGTTGCAGTGGGTGGCACATCGCGGCCCGAAACCGGCTCAACTGGTGATGGATATGCATGGGCGCGCGCACTTGGTCATAAAGTAATAGAAAATGATTTTGCGCTGGTGCCAGTCGCGCTCCATGACGCATGGGCAAAAAGGTTAGGTGGCGTGGCGCTCCCGGACAGTAAGCTGACCCTAATGCAGGATGGTAAAAAACAAGCCGTACAAAAAGGGAAGTTGCTCTTTACTCATTTTGGTATCAGCGGCCCAGCAGTGCTTAACCTCAGCCGCACGATTGGCGAGTTTTTGGGGTATGGCGACGTGACGCTACTGCTCGACCTCTTTCCGACGACTGACCCGGGCGGGCTTAAAACACAAGTGCAAACACTCCTTGTTGCAGAGAGTAATAAAAAAATAAAAAACACACTCGGGAGTTTGGTGCCAAAAGCGTTGGTGCCCGCACTGCTTGAGTTGGCCCATATAGACGGCGAGACACCGTGCCACAGCGTGCGCAGCAAAGAGCGCGCGGTGCTGGTGTCGCTGCTTAAAAAAATACCACTGCAAGTGCAGGGGCTGCTTGGCGCAGACAAAGCAGTGGTGTCGTCGGGTGGGGTGGTGCCAGAGGAAGTAGATTTTAAGACAATGCAGTCACGCCTGGTGCCAAACCTTTTTATTGTGGGAGATTTACTTAATATCGACCGTCCGTCTGGCGGCTACTCACTCCAGCTGTGCTGGACTACCGGTTTTATTGCGGGAACACACGTCTAGTATTTGTCGGCATAAGTATGTATAGTGGTCGCGGCAGTTCTCTCTGCAGGGCTTCTGCGGAGTTTCCCCGCGGGGCAGTGCTGCTCGCTTGGATGCAAAAGCTGCGTTACAGGCCGCAGTTTGAGGCCAGAGGCCAACGTCGTGGGCGGTTATGCCACAGAGCTACCCGTCTGATTGGTGTCTGCGTACTTCCTCCGCCAAGCGCCTACCGGTCTGGGTAAAACGCACCGTGACAAGGCGGCACCACAATGGTGGCGAGGCTGCAACGTCATAGGCGGCCTATGTATGAGAAGCGGTTAGTACAACAGGATCAGCATGTCTGTTGGAATGCCCCAATCGTGCGTAGGAACCCAGATCGGCCCCTCTTTCATCAGCGTCGCTGTTCGTATACACTCTGCAATATCCGCAGAGTGTCTTTTTTTATGCGCTTGAATATCAAAAAAACAAATACCGGTCGGGGAGTCTTTGCTGGAGAAGCGATTGCAAAAGGCGCGACTATTGCGCAGATGCAGGGTAAGGAGTGTGTGTGGGATGAGGTAGAGCAATTAATCAAAAAAGGAAAAGTGCGTCTGGACGACCCCTTTCAAATCGGTGAGGATGACTTTTTACTGCTCGACAGGTTGCCACTGCTCTTTAATCACTCGTGCGATCCAAATGCTGGGATTACTAAAAAAAGAGAATTGGTGGCACTGCGGCCAATTTTGCCCGGTGAGGAAATTTGCTACGACTATTCTGCAACCGTGTGCACCCACAGCTCGTGGGTGATGCGCTGCAAATGTGGAAGTGCGGTGTGTCGTAAAAAAATAGGCAACGTACTCACTATCCCACCCTTGGTGCGTAAGACATATGCAGTAAAAGGTTTGCTGTCGGCATTTATACGGAATGAATTGAAGTAGTGGTATGTCAAAACAAGCAGTACAGATACTAAAAAATGATCCACACTTGGCGCCATGGGTAAAGAAGCACGGCGCCCCAAAGTGGGAAGAGCGAGGAGACCCCTTTCGCTCTTTGGTGCGCTCTATCGTATATCAACAAGTAACGGGCAAAGCTGCGGCGAGTATTTTAGCGAAGTTTGTCGCCCTGTTTGATGTGCCAGAGTTTCCAACCCCAACACAAGTGCTTGAAAAGCCGGTTGAAGATTTGCGCAGCGCGGGGCTGTCGGGGCAAAAAGTTGCCTATGTGCGCGACTTGGCAGAAAAGTTTTTAGACGGAACGATTGATCCATCGCAATTTCCAAAGATGACCAACGACGAGATCATTGAGCATGTGGTGCGGGTAAAGGGGGTGGGGGTGTGGACTGCGCACATGTTTTTGATGACCACGCTCAAGCGTCCTGACATTTTGCCAACAGGAGACCTTGGTATTCAAAAGGGATTTCAAATAGTATACAAACTGCGCTCATTGCCGACGCATAAAAAAATGGAACAATTGGCAAAACCCTGGCGCACACACGCGACCATTGCCTCATGGTATTTGTGGCGCGCGGCAGACGAGGCAAAAATAAAACACTTACGTCCGGCGGCTTTGCCACCACCGGTGCAGAAGTGGAGTAAGCGAAAGTAAAATAATCCCAATCACAATTGCGTCCAAATAGTCGGCCACGCCGGGTACCAATGCGCCCAAAAAATATCCAGCCAAGGTCAGTCCCACTGTCCACAAAAGTCCTCCTAAAACATTGTAGCGGACAAACAAGGTGTAGGGCATGTGGCCAACCCCGGCAAGCGTCGGTGCAAAGGTGCGGACGATTGGTACAAACCGCGCCAGCACGATGGTATAGGGTCCGTGTTTTGCATAAAAAGCCTTAGTCTCTTCTATATATCGTTTGCGAAAAAAGAACGAATCTTCTCGTTTATAGAGTGCCGGCCCTACTTTTGCGCCGATCGCATATCCGATGCTGTCGCCCACAATGGCTGCTGCGGCAAGTAGGGGCACCAGCAGCCAGATAGAAAAAAGTCCCTGCGAGGCGAGCAAGCCCGCTGTAAAAAGCAGCGAGTCGCCCGGCAAGAAAAATCCAAACAGCAAACCAGTCTCGCATAAAATAATCACCCCAAGGCCGATGTATCCAGCAGTAGTAATGAGTGTTGGGAGGTCGATATGTAGCAGACTTTCCATGTGTGGATGCAGTGTACCATGCGACGCAGCGGCTTTCTATTTTGCGGTAAATGCGGTACGGTGGTTGGATGTCACAACGGGGAGATACTATTTTACGTCTTGAAAAGGCCTCCTTTTCTTTTGGGATTAAAAAACCAATTTTAGATGAGGTAGACGCCACGCTCCGGCGGGGGAGCAAGGTCACGCTCATGGGGCAAAACGGTGCAGGCAAAAGTACTATTTTTGGGATTATCACCGGCGCCCATCAATTGGAGTCCGGAGTGGTCAATATTGTAAACGGCGTGTCTATCGCGCTCTCTCGCCAGACGATACCGCGAGACGACTTGCCGCTGACGGTACGCGAGTTTTTTGAAAAAATGTTCCCTAAAAAAATGTACGACATTGACCCGCGCATTGACCGGGTGCTCCAGGTGGTCAACTTGGTTGCCGACCATGACAAAAAGATCGGCACCTTTTCAGGTGGGCAGCAGGCGCGACTATTGCTTGCGTCGGCGCTTATCCAAGACCCAGATTTGCTCTTGCTTGACGAGCCCACAAACAATCTGGACCATGCAGGCATCGAGCATCTGACAAAATTTTTGGTTGAGTACAAAAAAACGTGCATCGTCATTTCGCACGATGCAGAATTTTTGAACGCTTTTACCCAAGGGGTGTGGTATTTAGATGTGCACACGCACAAACTTGAGCAGTACATGGGCAACTATTTTGACGTGGTCGAGCAGATAACCGCCCGGATAGAAAAAGAAAACAGGAAAAATGCACTCTTGGCTAAAGAGATACAAGAAAATAAAGACAAAGCAAACTTCTTTGCAAATAAGGGCGGGCAAATGCGCATGGTCGCAAAGCGGATGCGCGAAAAAGCGGCAGAGCTTGAAGAGGAAAAGGTGGATGTTCGGCGAGAAGACCGCACCATACGTTCATTCCGCATCCCCTCGCAGCCAGAATTAATTGGTGATATTTTAGGGATCAGTTCTTTTACTACGCTGAAGCCGGGGACGCACAAGCCCACCACAAGAAAGGCAGAGCTCTCGTTGCGAAAAAACATGCACGTGCAGCTGCGCGGGCCAAACGGTATTGGCAAGACGACGTTGTTGGAGAATATTGCAAACGCTACTGCAAAAGGGGCTACCGTAGCACCTGGGGTGCGGGTGGGCTACTATCGGCAAGATTTTTCAAACCTCGATTTTGAAAAAACCGTATATGAGGTGCTTTGGGATGCTATGGATAGGCCGTATGAAGAGACGGTTCGCTCGGCAGCTGCAGGGTTTTTGCTGACG
>CAYGHD010000014.1:0-14126 GCA_964349675.1 uncultured Candidatus Saccharibacteria bacterium | reverse complement strand
TTTTTTGCGCTGATGCCAGAGCCCAAACATGTCTGGAGCGTAGCATTTTTTAGCCATAAATAGAACCCTTCAGGGCAAATACTTTCGCTTGTTTGAAAGATGTTGCGTGTAGGTTACGCTGTAGTGAAATTGGCTGTCCATATCGGTCAGATAAAACAAGTAGTTTGTTTTGACCGGAGTGACTGCCGCCAAGATAGACCCGAGTCCTGGGTTTGCAATGGGCCCAGCGGGCAGTCCTTTGTATTTATATGTATTGTACGGTGAGTCTACTTTAAGATCTTCCCTAGTCACTTGGAATGTATTTTTTCCTAAAATATACGGAAACACGGCATCCACTTGCAGTGGCATCCCGAGCGAAATGCGTCGCCACAAAATCCCCGCAACGATGCGGCGGTTTTCCATATCTGCAGCCTCCTTTTCAAGCAAAGATGCCATAATGAGCACGTCGTGCAATGGTCTGCCAAATTTCGCAAGCGCGGTAAGCACTTCTTGTTTCTGGATCTTTTCGTTAAAGTTGTCTTCCAGCGCCGCAACAACTGTCTCTGGCTCTACGCCAGGCAAAAAGAAGTAGGTATCGGGAAACAAGTATCCTTCTTTCTTCTCTGCTTTTGCAAGAAACGCTTCAGCGTCAAAGTCTGGTATTTTCTTTTTCAAAATCGAGGTCAGCTCAGCGACACTGGTTCCCTCAGGGATAGTGACGCGCACGGGGGTCAGCTCAAAATCGCCGCGCATCATGCGATGCACCACGGTATAGAGTGGCTGTGGTGCAGCAAAAAAATATTCGCCGCTGGTTATCCGCGCCTCTTGCCCGTATACACGGGTAAGTACTTTAAATAAAAGCTGCGAGCGGATAATGTGCCCCTCTTGCAACTGTACCGCCGTCTCTGTAATCGATTGGCCTTTTTTGATTTTAACAAATGACGCTGCAGGGAATGTGAGTGGCGGTGCAAACGATATAAAGTAGATTAAAAATACCAAAACACCCGAAAGAAAAGCTGCCGGAAGGACGCGATCATACATGCGCCACTCCTGGCACCACGCATTGCACACACTGCCAATATGGGTAATATGCTCTTTCATACTCAAGATGGGAGGGTTGGTAAGTTAGGCGGAGCCTCTGCCCGTCGCGCCGCAACGCGATTAAGGCCTGGTGTTTTAATACTTGAACCTGGGAAGTGCCATAGTGTCGCCAACTCTTCTGTGGTCAAGAATACTGGCTCTTGGTCGTAGGGTACATAGAAGTATGCTCGATATTTATAAAAGAAAAAGAGGAGTTCTTTTATTTTTGTTTTGCGGATTTGACGAAAGTCTTGCCAAGGAAAGTCAAAAAAGGCAGTTCCCCGGTTTACCCCTAAACGATTATGCTCATACCCATCGCCGTTGAATACAGAGAAAAATTGGATCAACTGTGGGATATTAATGCCCGTAAACCTATCTTTTTTTGCAAAATAGAGCACACGGAAACCGCACTCAAAAATGAGTTTCGACATACTGCGCTCTATGGCATCAATACGGCGTTTTTCCCCGTCTGTCAGTAATGACGTTTTTCCTTCGGTGATCTCATTTTCAGCAATGACTGCCTTTGCCCGCTGCGCTGCCCCAGCCATGATCTTTTTAATTTCTGCCGCACCTGCATCTTTGTACGCATCGTGGCCTAGGTAAAACCCATACCACTCATCTCTTTTACGAGGCTTCAAGACAATCTGGAACCAATAATGCTCATCCTTGCCGACCTGGCCGAGCAACTCTACTATGTTTGCAATTGGGTCGACCTTAAACTCCTCTTTAGGGTCTTTATCCATCTTAAAGTCCACGTAGGTCTTTATGGGCAGCGCTTGAGGGTTTGCTTTTGGTTTTGTAAACTCTGCACCAAATAGATCGTACTCCTGCAGATTGAAGTTGATTTTTGAAACATAATCGTCTACCTCGATCACCTTTGCATCAGGAAAGAGTCCGTACAGCCTTGCCTCCACGATATTGCGCCAGCTTTTTCGAGTATGGATATAAAAACCTACCCGCCCTTCGTTGCTGGCGATTTCAAGCGACCACACGACGCGGAAGGAGCCGTTCCAGATGCGGGCGATAAATGTTGTCTCGCCGCCAGTGTTCCACAGTGCGGTGAAAAAAGTTTCCATCGCGAGCGGCGACTTCTCTACTTCCTGCGGCAGCTGTATTTCAAGCACAATGTACTCGTGACTAAACCAAAACAAATAGCGAATATAGTGCATCCAGATAACCCAAAAAATGACCGCGAGAAACGGGGGCATCCAAAAAGGCGCAAGCGTAATGAGCGCTACAAAAAAATTCCATACGGCACTCGGGTCGGTGATGCCTGCTGCAAAAAAGAGTATAACCAAAAAAGGCGGTGCCACGACGAGCGACTCGATCATCCAGCCGTTTAGGCCGAACTTGGAACCGGATACTATTTTTTCCGCTGTATGATGCAGAAACATACATGGTATAGTATACAATGAGTTTGCACGCTTCTCTATGGAATCTCTTCTGCACAACTTTTTCACGGATCCGCTTTTTTACATCGGGCTGGTTATCAGCATATTTGCAGTATTTGGTTTTTTGACTTTTTTGCGCGGCATCATCGCTGGCATCGGGCACGTGTTGGGCAATAGCGGCCATGCAGAACATCAAGAAGAGGCTCAGGTGCGCGTTGTCTGGGGTACGCTCATGCTTTGGGCAGCATTTTTAACATGGGAGATTATCCGCTGGGTCGGGAGTTGGTTTGGTTATGCTGAAGTGAGCACCTCGTTGGGGCTAACCGTCACATCGCTGGCGCTCTTGTGGATATTGGTGCAGGCTTTTTTGCAAAAAAAGAAAAAAGGTGGTCACTAGATGACCACCCCTCTCTCGTCCGTCTGAAGTATCCCTTATTTTACGACAATAAACCGACCATCTTTATCTCGCTTGAAGTATTTTTGATTTTGTAAGTTAACCACGATAGTGCCCGGTTTGACGTGACGCTCTTTTAAGACTTTTTCAATAATCTCATCTTTAGTAAGCGGGCCACTTTGGCGCAAAATCTCGCGTACCACGTCGCGCACCACCCCCGAAGTATATCCCCACTCTTTAAGTGCATACATACCGCGGCCAACCAAGACAAACCGGTCATCTTTAATAAGTTCGTTATGTGTTGTGGCAACGTGAGCTGCGCGATTAAACATCTTTTCAATCAGCTTCGACACTTCACGGAAATGCAGCGGGCTGCCATGACGCTTTACTGCCAAATACGCGTAGTCGCGCACTCCTTTGGTTTTAACATTCGGCGATGCAGCCTGACCCCACTCGCCGAGCGGATTTTTGCCAATATTTTTTGAAATAGAGAGCCAGCGCTTCAGCACCTCATCGTTGCGATGCTTGTCGTTTATGGTTTGCAGCTCTTTGAGGAATCGATCGATCATCTCCCCTTCTGGGATCAAATCTTCATCAGAAATATTTTTGTACAGGCTTTTGAGCGCGCCTTCTATTTTGTTTGCAAGCTCTTGGTCAACGTACCAGCAGCGCTCAGTCTCATCGTCTTCTTTGCGGTATTTAAACGGGTCGCCCAAAACAAGCAAGAAGTAGATATGATTCTGCATGCTCTTGTCTTTGGTGATAAAACTAAGCAAATCGTCTTCGCAAACAATACCGCCAAGCGAATCAATAATGCGCTCAAGCTCTTTGAACGCCGCGTCGGCTTCAATGAATATTGGAGATTTTTTAAGGCTTGCAAGGGCGTGATTTTCAATCTGGCGGACACGCTCGCGGGTAATGTTGTAGCGTTTACCTATTGATTCCAAAGTGACGCGCTCGGCGCTTGCGCCGAGTCCAAAACGAGCTTCGAGGATTACTTTAGAGCGCTCTGGGAGGGCGCTCAGGAGCTTGCGAACTATCGCTTTTGGTTTAAAGCCGGTCTTGTCTGCTGTTTTATCTATTGTTTGGGCCATATTTTTAGTACTTAAGTTGTATCATACCTTATAAGAAAGGTCAACCTATCCCTCCTGTCCGCCTGTCTCGACGGTGACGAAGTTGATAATTTTGCCCGGCACATAGACCGCTTTTGCCTCTTTGCCCTGCCGCAGCCACTTTGAAACCCCTTCTTCTGCCCGTGCTGCCTTCAGCGCTTCTTCTTTTGGTGTATCGGGCGCCAAAGCTATGGTGCCCCGCACTTTACTATTAACTTGTATCGCTATTTGTACGCGGCTCTCTTGCAGTTTTGAAAGATCGAAAGATGGCCATGTTGTGGCGTGTATAGATTCTGTATGTCCTAACATTTCCCACAACTCGTCTGTTGTGTGGGGTGCAAAAGGAGCAAGAATAGCAAGAAAGGACTCCCACTGTGCTTTGCCCAGAGCACCTTCTTTCTCTGCAGCATTTAAAAAGATCATCATTTGACTTACCGCGGTGTTAAATTTAAACGCCTCAATATCGTCCCCCACTTTCTTGATTGTTTGGTTAAGGGTGGCATCGAGCGTCGCCACTGGCTCTGCTTGCACCTTTTCGCCCATACGCCAAACACGTTCAACAAAGCGCGTAGTGCCTGCAATAGAGTTAGTGCTCCAAGCAACCGTGTTCTCAAACGGACCCATGAACATCTCATATACGCGGAAGGCGTCTGCGCCGTAGGTTGCCACCACGTCGGTGGGGTTGATGACGTTGCCGTAGCGTTTGCTCATCTTGCGACCATCTTCGGCCAAGATAAATCCCAAAAACTCCAGACGTGCAAACGGCTCTATGGTGCTAACCGCACCAATATCAAAAAGGAATTTATGCCAAAACCGCGCATAAATAAGATGTCGTACGGCGTGGTCGCCGCCAACGTATACATCCACAGGCGCCCAGTACTTTTCTTTTGCCGGGTCTACAAGCGCCGCGTTGTTGTGCGGGTCCATAAAGCGCAAGTAGTACCAGCTGGAGCCTGCCCATTGCGGCATAGTGTTTGTTTCACGTTTGGCCGGCCCCCCACAGGTGGGACAGGTGGTATTGACCCACTCTGCAATAGTTGCAAGCGGCGATTCACCAGTGCCCGAAGGTTCGTAGGAAGTAACTTCCGGCAAAAGTACGGGCAACTGTTCCTCTGGCACAGCAACGGCGCCGTGCTCGCTGCAGTGAATAATAGGTATCGGTTCACCCCAGTAGCGCTGGCGGCTAAAGACCCAATCTTTTATTTTGTATGTCGTAGCAAGCTTGCCTCCTACAGATTCGGTGATTTTTTTCTTTGCTTCGTCACTTTGGAGACCGGAAAACTCGCCAGAGTTCTCGAGCACGCCATAGCCTGTGGATAGCTCATCGTTTGATGAAATAACTTTTTTAAGCGGCAGGCCAAACTTCTGTGCAAATGCAAAGTCGCGCTCGTCATGCGCAGGCACGGCCATAATCGCTCCCGTGCCATAGTGCGCCAACACATAGTCTGCAACAAACACGGGGATCTCTTCCTTTGTGGCAGGGTTTATTGCTTGTATATCCTGAAGTTTGACCCCTGTCTTTTCCTTCCCTTCGGCAGTGCGGTCAATCTCGGTTTTTTGTGCAGCAGTCGCTGTGTAGATAGCAACCTCGTCCCAGTTTTGTATCTGTGCCTTAAGCTCAACCAAGAGTGGATGTTCCGGCGCAACCACCATGTACGTCGCGCCAAACAATGTGTCGGGCCGTGTAGTGAAAACAGTAATTTTTTGCTCAAGGCCGGCAAGGGCAAAGTCAATTTCAGCGCCTTCTGAGCGACCTATCCAGTTGCGCTGCGCCATTTTGATGTGCTCGGGCCACTCTAGCGCGTCTAAATCGGCAAGCATACGGTCTGCATACGCAGTGATTTTAAGCACCCACTGTGGGAGCGCTTTTTTTACCACCTCGGTGCCACAGCGCTCGCACACCGTTCCATCTAAGTCTTCGTTGGCAAGGCCGGTCATGCACGACGGGCACCAGTTAATAGGCTCGTTGCTTTGGTATGCCAACCCTTTTTTAAACAATTGCAAAAAGATCCACTGCGTCCACCTGTAGTACGAAGGGTCTGTAGTGTTTATTTCGCGTTCCCAATCATAGTCAAACCCAACCCCCGCTAACTGCTCTTTAAATGTGGCGATGTTTTTCTCGACGGCAGCACGTGGATGCACTTTATTCTTGATTGCATAATTTTCGGCGGGCAAACCAAACGCATCCCACCCCATGGGGTGCAACACACTGTAGCCTTGCATGCGCTTAAAGCGGCTGTAGATATCGGTTGCTATATAGCCTTTTGGGTGGCCCACATGCAGCCCTTCGCCGGAGGGGTACGGGAACATGTCGAGGATAAATGCTTTTGGTTTGGACGTGTCATCCGCGGCGCGATAGAGCTGCGCCTCTGCCCAGCGCTGCTGCCATTTTTTTTCTATTTTTTTATGATCGTATTTTTCCATACCGCTAACACAAACCAAACCTTACCGTGGAATTGTTTTGTTTAGAGGAGGATAGAGTGCGGGATCAATGGTACGCGTAAAGCAGGTGCGTCCTTTTGAGTACGTCCACACATCGCTTGGGCTGACTTGCTTTTGCTCATAACTTGCCCGAGTTTGTGTGTTTGCTGGCGCATCTTCGCTAAATACAGCACATAAAGAGAAGCTGGTTTGCCCAGATTTTGTGTACTCGTATGCAGTTCCAGTCTTTGGGTCTACCGGGGTCGTAAAGTTTTGAATAGGATCATTGAGTTCAGATAGAGTTGCAGGGAGCACTTGCTTGCGCTGCCAGAAGTACACCAATTGGTACTGTATGGTTTGCAAATCAGAAATGCGATTTTGGTCGTAACGGTATTCCCTTGCTTGCCCTGGCGTACCAACGATAAAGAAGCCTGACACCACCGCCACAGCACCGAGCGCCAGCACAGCGATGCCAACTATTTTTGATTTACCTGGATTTGTATTCCAGTACCCTCGCATGTCTGCTAAAAAGTGCAGAAACCCAGCCCCCGACACCGCAAGCACCAGCAACACTTTGAGCAAGAAAGGCAACGTGAGCTCATTTCCAGACAAAAAGGTGTACAGTAATGTGATAAGATCGCCCACCACCGTTACCCCTGCCACAAACAGCACGAGGTAGAGCATCCAGCGACGCACCCAAACATCCGCCCGCGTCGCGTCGCGTACGATGTCTCGGCGTATGAGCCACAACAAAACTACGCACGTTGGGAGCAACACGATAAACATCGCCATGTAATAGGCGATGCCGCCGCTGTACGGGTCGCTTATATATGAAGAAAAATTGAGTGGGTCTGGAAACGCGTAATTGATGTAGCTAAATATGAGTGCAATAAATGCAAATACGCTTGCATACAACGCAACCATTGCCCCTGCCCATAAAAAGAAGTCCTTTGGAGTCGTTTTTGGTGTATCCATACAAATTATTAACAAATAAAGCGCCCTCGATTAGCACAAGTATAGCACATTTGTCTTTTTGTCAAAGATGTCTTTAAGAGTGCAGAAACTCCATAACATCCCCATCTTTCACGACATACTCCTTCCCTTCAGTGCGGACAAGCCCTTGTTCGCGCGCTTTTGCATATGAACCAGCCTCAAGAAGCGTATTCCACGGGATTACTTCAGCGCGAATAAATTTAGTAAAAAAGTCGGTATGTATTGCGGCACCGGCCTCAGGCGCCGTTGAGCCTTGCGGGATAGTCCACGCTCGAGTCTCCTCTTTGCCAGTGGTAAAGTAACTCATGAGCCCAAGCAGTTTATACCCAGCTTTTATGAGGTCATTGACCCCATCATCAAACACCCCGTACTCCTGACGGAACGATTGTTTGTCTTCGGTATGCAGCTCTTTGAGCTCATTTTCAATATTCGCATCAACCTGCACATACTGCGCATTTTGCACTGTAATGTACTCAAGCAAACGCTCCCACCGTCCGTCATTAAGTTCACTGAGGTTGTGCCCTCCTGCCTCTTGGTTAAACACATAGAGCATCGGCTTCATGGTTAACAGATGCATCCCTTTGAGCGCTTGTCGCTCTTCTGGTGTGTAGTCTGCGGTCGACGCAAGTTTGCTTGCGTGGAGTGCTTGGTTTGCACGCACCAAGGCCGCATGCTCGAGCACAGCCTCTTTATTTCCTCTTTTGAGCTCACGCTCGAGCGCCTCAAGCCGCTTACCCACCGTCTCCATGTCGGCCAAAATAAGTTCAAGGTTTATCACCTCAATGTCGCGCACCGGTGAAATGTCTCCATCAACATGGAGGATATTGCTATTGTCGAACACGCGCACTACATGGGCGATTGCATCAACTTCGCGGATGTGTGAAAGGAATTTATTTCCCAGCCCCTCACCTTCTGAAGCTCCCTTAACCAGTCCGGCAATATCAACAAATTCAACTGCAGCGGGCACCACTTTTGCTGTTTGTGAAAACGCGGCCAGTTTGTCGAGCCGCTCATCAGGTACAGACACCACACCCACTGATGGATCTATCGTAGCAAAAGGGTAATTAGCGATAAGCACACTCTTTTTAGTGAGTGCCTGAAAAAGGGTTGATTTGCCAACATTGGGCAACCCTACAATACCTATCGATAACGCCATAACTCATGCACTATAGCAACAATTTGCCGGCATCGCCATACGTGAAGCCTTTTATTTACCGTAGGCAAATCGTAGAGTTTCTTCAGCCAATAGCTGCGTCGAGTCAAACAACGACAGCACAGTGTCTTTTTGCGTAATAGCAATGGGCAATTCCGTACATCCCACAACTACCCCCTCCACATCCTCTGTCGCATATCGAGAAATAATTGAAAGGAGCGCCTGCGTCTCCTTTGCTGTTTGTGAGTTTGATATGATTTTTAAAATAATCTTATTTATTTCTACCTGCTCTGCATCTGTAGTAGTTATGGTAGCTACTTCTTTTTTGGTAAACACTGATTCATACAAGTGGTATTTTTTGGTACTCTCTGAACCAAGAAGCCCTACGGTGCGCAAACCTGCTTTTTCAACTGCTTGCGCAACAACCTCAACGATACTGAGTATCGGGACAGAAACCGCCTGCTGCATGTCTGCATATAAATAATGTACCGTGTTGCACGGGATAACGATAAAATCGCTGCCAGCTTGCTCTAATTTTTGAACCCCAGCAACTAGCTGCTTTTTAACCTGCTCAACGTCAACAAAACCCGTTTCATCAAAACCCACGAGCGGCAAATTATACAAAAACATTGCTGGAAAGTCGTAATCTTGCTCTGCCCCATAGCGATGCTGCGCCAAACTAACCAGGCGAGTATAAAAATCGGCGCTTGCCGCCGCCCCCATGCCACCTAAAATACCTATAGACAACGCCATAACTCATGCACTATAGCAAGGATTCCCTGCTGCCGCCAGGATTACTGCGTACAGGTAATTGTTTTTGGACTAAAGCGCAATTCGGTTCGTGTTTTGGTAACCGAGTCGAGCGCATACACATTTATGGAGTGTTCTTGACCGTCTTTTAGATCTTGCGGCACTGGTATGACAAATCGGTGAGCCCCTGTGACACTAATAACCCTGTTTACGTCAGCTGATTCAGCATTTGCTGTGTAAATACCGATAGACCGGATTCCCTCTTTTACTTCAACAGAGACAGACTCAGATGGGACATCCATATCTATTGCCCAACCAGTGAAATTTCTGCAATTCGCACCATCCAAGTATCCATGGCCTGCATTCCTGTTTGGAGGCAGCACCGGAACCGCAACCGCAGGTATTGTTGTCTTTTTAGGGTCTGTCAACTTCCAGTTTGCCAAACCGAGCGTAGATATCCCGTGCACATCTATCCCGTACCCGCCAAATTTTTTCATCGTATCTTCCGTAATAGGTATAGAAAACCGGTAGTTTGTACCAGAGGCGCTACATGCTCGTGCCACGCCATCTTCGCTCTGCATATCAGCTTTAACCCCGGTAAAAAATACCTTTTCCCCCGTTGGACTGTTCAGATATACATGCACACTGATCGAAGTATTTTTACCAAGCATACATGCCCATCCATTTAGTTTGCGTGAGCCATCTCGCTCAATGACGCCATCTACATACCCGTGCACATTTGGCGTAAGACCTGGGATGTTATCCAGCACACCGGTGAGTACATCTGCAGGTTTTGCGGCAAAAGTCTGACCTTCGATTTTAAGCACCAAGACACCATCTTTCTCAACAGGGAAGGAGATCTTTTGCAGGACTTCTTGGAGCGTCTTTGACATCTCTTCCCCAGTCATGAGGTTGGTGATTTTAAAGTTATTAGCCCGAGACATGCCGATCTCTGTAGTTGGAATACTTAAGGCTATGTCACCAGCAGCGCCGCGTTTTGCTGCAACGAGGATAGCCGCAGTGCCATTCCACATGATGTAGGGCTCGAGGTCAGTACCGCTGTATTGAGTGACCTTCGCGATATTAACTTGATTAAGAGGCCTATCAAGTGGAGCGATAATGTCTTTGTACTGCTTGCGGATTTGTACTAATTTTTTAACTTTTTCTAAGAAGGCCTTATTTTCTGCATTCTCTGCTTCAGCCCAATTTTGTTGTGCGAAATAGAGATTGTTTCCATAGCCACCTGGCGTAGGGACGAAACTGCGTGTTGCGTTAAACTCCTCTCCAACCATCCAGTACGGCACCAGCGGACTCAAGATTGCCGCATAAGCAAAGGCTCCTAACCGACCTTTAATCGTATAGTCAGCTTTGTCGTGGTTGGAAATAAATGCCGTCTCAAACGTTTCTTTGCTGCTTTTTACAAAATCAACCAGATTTTTGCCACCATCATAAAACTCTTTCGGGCCAAAGCCTGTTTGAGTAAAGTCAAAAGTGTATCCTCTGGTGTTGGCGCGTAGCTCGGACATCAACGCTATTTCTTTACCTGTTTTTGCCAAAACATCGGCGCGCACTTTGTACCACAATGCAGACCCCGCAATGTTTGGTTCAAGGTCGATGCGGAAACCGTCTACATTGTATTTTTGTACCCACGCCACTGCAATGTTATTTGACCACCATGCACGCAGCGCTGAAGACGACCAGTCCCACTGCGCTGTGCCCCAATTTGATTTCCGGATCAGGCCTGCTGCGGTACGGTTAAAAAAGTCTTCTGGGAGCGCTGCGGGGCTTTTTACAAAAGCGGTTTTGTAGTCAATTCCCTCAACAGCTTTTGGAACGTAGGGACTTTCTGGTTTGATACCATGCACCACATTATCTACAAAGACTTTCATCCCTAAGCGATGCGCCTCTGCCACAAAAGCTTTAAAGTCTGCGTCTGTGCCGAGGCGGGGGTCGAGTATGTCTGGTCGGCTTGGCCCATAAAACACCTGCTGGCGCAGATCTACATGTGTTGAGTCCAACGTTGCAATTGGTGTCAGCACCACGCCGGTTACGCCCAAATCACGCACATACGTCAGACGCTCAGTAGCTGCTTTAAATGTCCGCTCTGGGGTGAAGGTTTCTATACGGACATGATAGAAGATCATATCCTTTGCCCAACTTGGTGACCTCGGTGTTGTATTTTCTGCCCCTTGCAAACAACGAGACGGCATCCACTTACCTGACAAGACTACAGGCTCAGCACCCTGGAATCCTTGTGGGGTGAGATATTGCGTTTCTCCTCTGCGGGGAATGATGATGGTACCTGTTTGAAATCCAATACCATCGGCTTTCGTGTTTGCGTCCCATCTCCCCACTACCAACTTCCAGTTTGGATTAGGCATCATGTATATAAAAGAAGTGATTCTCCGGGTATTTTCTGGATCATTAGTATCCCGCAAGTAAAAGGTGTTGTTTGTTTTGTTATGGAGCCCAACGCGAGTAATGCCGTCACCCATCCAATCCCCCACAATCGGCGTTGCCCCTGCAGGTACCCCGGGAATAGTTAGTATTATTGGGTTGCTTTGAGCAGTATTGGCGTTTTTTATATAAAATTTCCCCTCTTTTTTGTCATACAAACCAACCGTAAAGACCCCGTCACCATCCCAGTCACCTGAAAATGCAACCATCGCCGCTGGGTCTACCCTCCCAAACACAAATGACACATCAGCAGGACCAGAGACTGCCCTGTATTTAAGGGCGAATGTTGCGGTACTTGGGTCATAGTAGCCAATTGATGAAAAACCGCTTTTATTCCAATCCCCTGCAAGCCCTGTCAGCGTGCTTTTTTGTGGTCCAAAAAATACCTCTGTGACGTACCCCGACTTGTCTGAGTCTGGCAAATAGAATACCCCGCGAGCTGGGAAGTAGAGCGCAGAAGCAGGTGTTGCTGCAGACCAATTTGCGCAACTACCAGCAGCACCCGTCGCAGCAAGCTGTCCGCGATTGTCCGTAAATGGGTACACCCCCATATAGAGGAACAGTGAGTATGAAAAAAATGCAACCCCTATTGCGGCAAACCCAAGAAAAATATTGGAGCGAAAGTCTTGATCAAATTTCATGCCAGTCTTGCCCCCAATAGTACCACCATCTTAAATTTTTCTAGCTTCGCAAGCATCAACCTGTTGATAACTTATTATTCCCCAAGCGTGCCGAAACGGATGATTTTTTTGCGCCACTCATTGCGCTTCCACTCTGGAGCCACTTCAGACGGACCAAGACGAGTCATGTGCACGCGAAAACCCGCAAATCCAAGGATAGCCTTTTTGATTTCGTTAGTGTAGTCGCCAAAAAAGAGCCAGATGAGCGGCGGTTGCGTCGCAGACAAGACAATCACCCGCGCGGTTTTATTGCGCAGCAGCTTTTTCCACAGATGCAAATGCCCGCGCCATCCTTCCTTGTAAAAACTGAAAGCAAACCCCGGCAGCCACATCCGGTCGAACAGTCCTTTCAGCAGCGCAGGCATCGTGCTCCACCAGCTTGGGTATATCAGCACAAAATGATCACACCACTTGAGCGCTTCTTGCAGAGCGACTAGGTCCGGCTCAAGCGGCTGTATCGCTTTATATCCTTTATGTAAAATCGGGTCGAAGTGCAATGCGCCAAGATTAAATCGTTTAACCTCATGCCCCGCTTTTTTTGCTGCTGTTTCGTACAAAAGTGCAAGCTGGGCGCTCAACGTATCATCGGTGTTTGGGTGCCCGACAAGCAGCACGATATTCCGTTTTGAATGATCCGTAAAAAAACCCATATCAATTCATCATACACCGCAACATAGCCCTGCCCTAGCGGCGACCAAGCGCTTCGGGTGATTGTGGCATCACTCGAATGGTAGGCAGGTTGATAGGCGGTTGCGCGGTGCGCGCTGGTGCAGGGTTAGACATATGCGGAAGTATCGGCGGCTGCGCTACAGGCAAAACTTTTGTTTGCGGAGCCATTTTTGGCGGCACTCCAACAAACGCTGGCTGCGTTTTTGGCAAGGGGCTTGCTTGTATTTTTTGTCGTGCAGGCACAAACGGAGCAGGCGGCGTATACGGTTGTGGTTTTGGCTGAAGCGTGGGCGGAGCTGCTTGTGGAGTTTTTACTACGTCAGAAAACGTTGCGGCTTTATCCCGCATCATAAACAGCAAAAAGCTCCAGCACGTCATAAACCCGACAATCCAAATAAGGTACAAAATAATAAGCTGATTCCACCCGGCTACCGGCGCCAAAATGTGCACCACAAACAGCGCGTACCACGTGCCGCCCACCAACCCCTCAAGCACCCCTTCGGGCAGTGAGTTGCCGCGCAGCACTAAAGAAAAAAACACCAGCACCCCAATGAGGCCTATTTTAAAGAGATACGCCGGGGCAAACACCAAAGCCTCATGCCCGGCTAAAAACTCCAGTGCAGTAATGGCTGCGCCAGACACTAAAATGCAGATAATACCAACAAAGAGAACTTTTTTAACCGCATGAGCAAACCGCTCTTCTTGTGAGTCAAAAATACCATCACGAATGGACAGGAGGTATGCCACAAGCACAATTGTTTGTGCGCCCACCGCAAGTGTGACCCCTACTTGTTGGGTTGCATATAAAAGAAGATCAACAAACCCCGGCATAGAAAAATAATAGCATGTATACAAAAAAATTAGGCCCACCAAACAGTGTTGGTGGGCCCTTTCCGCATATCGCGGATAGAACTCGAAGAACTTTTTTATTGCAGACCTAGGGTCTGAGAGTGGGAGAGGTGTTAGCCTTTGCCGCCGTACGGATCCTCCACGATGATCCGGCCGGCGGCGACGACCTTTTCGATGCCGCCCGCATTCGTGATGTCG
>CAYGHD010000013.1:0-16072 GCA_964349675.1 uncultured Candidatus Saccharibacteria bacterium | reverse complement strand
AGGCAATTGCGGGCAGCATACAGCCACCGTTTAATATTTTATGGTGGAGCGATGCGCAAGCTGTTGCCGACAAAATTGCACTAGCTAAAAAAATGGGCATACGTGGTGTTGCTTTGTTTAAATTTGACGGTGGCCAAGATCCAGGTATTTGGAATATACTTCCTGCACTGCGTTAAATTTTGGTAATAAAAATAGGGCCGCCAGATTTCTCTAGCGGCCCTGCGGCTACAACTGGGTTGGTGCGTTGATGACCCAGCCCTGGTTGACTGCCGCGGTAAAGTCCGCGAATGCCGCACCGGTGCCTTGCAGGGTCAGGGTTGCTGCCCCTGCGTCTGGGTCGACGTAGGAGAACACAGTGTTGTTGCCGCTCTGGGCAACCTGCACCCCCGATGCATGGAACCCCAAGAACGCCAGATTTACCCTGTCGCCCAGAAGAGGGTTGAAGTCGTCGATAGTCACCTGGGTATTGGTACCGATAATCATTGGAGTAAAGGTGTCCTTACCACCTCCACCGTGCAAGGTTGAGCCGTTGTATCCTTGAAGCGTATCGTTGCCCAGACCGCCATTGCCGTATCCACGACCGACGACGAGTGTGTCGTTGCCATTGCGGCCAAAGGCTTGGGCGCCGGGGCCCATCGCCATCAGGACGTCGGCTTGGTTACCGCCGTAGAGGCGATCCCATTCGCCGCTCGCGATCAGGATGTTTCGCGAATTGTCGGCACCGATGAGCAGACTGTGCCCGCCATTGCCGACGGTGCCGCGGTTGATACCACCACCACCCTCGGGGGGGTTGATGAACCAGATACGGTTTTCCTCTCCGTTTCCCAACCAAACGGTCGAATTGAGACCGGTCAGTTTGATGATGTTGCGCCCGTCGCCCAGTTGGACGAAGTTGTCGTCGCCGAAGGCGCCCTCGATCCGCGTATTCTTGTGGTTCCAAGGTTGGCGAATTTGGATACCCATATCCTTGCCCTCTTGTTTTGCATATCCCAGTGCGGGATATGCTGCAGCTGTGTTTTAAATAACAGAATTAATGTTTATTGTCAACGAGCACTTTTATGTTTACACCATCGTCCGTTCGGCAGCGGCAGAGCCGTGTTACAATTTTGTATATGTCCCTTGCAGGTGAGTTGCAAAAAATAGTACACGGCAAAGTCGAAGATTCTCAAAAAGCACGAAATGCGTACGCGACCGATGCGTCGCTCTTTCGCGTGGTGCCGGAGGTAATAGTGCACCCAAAAGATGCGCAAGATGTGTGCGCTGTTGTGCAGTTTGCAAACCTTAAAAAAGAGACGCCAAAAACACACATCTCCATTACGCCGCGCTCGGCGGGTACCGACATGTCGGGCGGGCCGCTCAACGACTCAATTATTGTAGACATGCTCGGTTTAAATGCACTCACCGAGGTGGGAGAAGATTTTGCGGTGGTGCAGCCGGGGATGTATTTCCGCGACTTTGACCGCGAGACCAAAAAACACGGGTTAGAGCTGCCAAGCTATACCGCATCACGCGAGCTAAACACGGTGGGCGGCATGGTGGCAAATAATTCTGGCGGAGAAAAAAATCTCACCTACGGCAAAACTGCCAGGTATGTAACATCTCTTGACGTCGTGTTGTCTGACGGGCAAGTGCATACACTTGAAAATTTGTCTGGAGACGCATTGCAGACAAAACTCAAAGAGCAGTCCTTTGAGGGCGACTTGTATCGTCGCGTGTCTGCATTGTTGGTGCGTAATGCACAGACGATTAAAAAAAATACCCCACAGGTTGAAAAAAATTCTTCAGGATATGCGTTGTGGGACATAGGTGACGGAGTACAGTCGCTCAATTTGGCTCGGCTGATGGTTGGTGCACAAGGGACACTTGGGATTATTACGAACATCCGCTTCAAACTTGTTCAACCAAAACAATATGCTGCAATGACGGTATTGTTTCTTTCAAATTTGGCAGAGCTCGGGGATTTGGTGCCCCAAGTGCTGCTTTCCCGGCCTGACAGTTTTGAGTCCTACGACGACCACACGTTTAAGCTTGGGTTGAAGTATTTTCCCGAATTTGCTGCGCGCATGAAGACCAACCTCTTTTCGCTCGGAATTTCTTTTTTACCGGAGTTATGGATGCTGATGACTGGCGGAGTCCCAAAGCTCGTCTTGCTGGTTGAGTTTCGGGCAGAGACGCAAGCCGCTGCGCTTCAAAAAGCGACTGACCTGATGGCAGAGATTAAAGAGACTCAGCCGCATGTTCGCGTTCGTGTTGCCAAAAGCGAGCGTGCAGCAAAAAAATATTGGGCAGTGCGCAGAGAAAGCTTCAACCTCTTGCGGCAAAAAGTGCGCGGCATGCGCACAGCGCCATTCATAGACGACTTCGTGGTGCCGCCAAAAAAACTGCCGGAGTTTTTGCCGAAGTTAGAAAAAATTTTAGGAGGCTACACCCTTACCTACACGGTTGCGGGGCATGTGGGGGATGGGAACTTTCACATCATCCCACTCATTAACCCGCGCGACCCAGCGATGCGTAAAATGATCGACGATCTATCGCACCAAGTCTACGACCTCGTGCTTTCGTACGGAGGCTCAATTTCTGGCGAGCATAACGACGGCTTGGTGCGTACCCCGTATGTAGAAAAAATGTTTGGCCGCGAGATGTATGCGCTTTTTTTGCAGATAAAACATATATTTGACCCGCATGACATATTTAACCCGGGTAAAAAAGTAGGCACAAACTACAGTGATGCGCTGGCTAAGCTTGATTTGCCGAAGTTAAAATTCAAAAAATAGCATTATGTGCGAATATGTGTAACGCAAAAGAGTAGAGGGTGGTAGGATAGTCGGCATGGAGCCGCTTGCATCAAAAATCCGCCCTAAGACGCTCGAGGAGTTTGTGGGCCAGGAGCATTTGGTGGGGCCGGGCAACCCTTCAAAAAAACTCAGGGCGGGGCCACTGCGCGAGGCAATAGAAGGCAAACATCTTTTTTCATTTATTTTGTGGGGCCCGCCTGGCAGCGGCAAGACCACGCTTGCACGGCTGTACGCACAAGCACTTGATGCAGAATTTCATGAAATTTCAGCAGTTGACTCGGGAAAAGACGATATTAAAGCAATCTTAGGGGAGCGAGCGGGAGCTTCGAAGAGAGTAGGACTTGGGGCTTGCGACCGGAGCGCACTCTTCGAAGTTTCTGATCGCGAACCAAATTCGGAGCCTCGTCCCAAAGTCCTTTTTATTGACGAAATACATCGCTTCAACAAAGCGCAGCAGGATTTCTTGCTCCCCTTTGTAGAGCGAGGGGACATAGTGCTCATTGGTGCCACGACCGAAAATCCGTCGTTTGAAGTTATTCCTGCGCTGCTTTCACGGTGTCGAGTATTTGTGCTCAATGAATTTGCTGCAGAGGATATGGAACAAATTCTTAAACGCACTAAAATTAAATTGCCAGAAAATGCAAAAGAGTGGTTGATACAGTTGGCGGGGGGCGATGCGCGGCAAGCGATTACCGTCCTCGACAACACAAAACGGCTCTATGGCACAGTGACGCTCGAGACGCTCAAAGAGACGGTGCAGTCAAAGCATCTTCGATACGATAAAAAAGGAGATGAGCACTACAATACGGTTTCGGCTTTTATAAAAAGCATGCGCGCCAGCCAGGTAGATGCGACGCTCTATTATTTGGCGCGGATGGTTGCCGCCGGCGAGGACCCGTTGTTTATTGCCCGGCGCATGGTGATTTTTGCGAGCGAAGACGTGGGGTTGGCTCAACCCACGGCGCTAGTTGTGGCAAACGCAGTATTTCGTGCATGCGAGACTGTCGGATATCCGGAGGCGCAGATAAACTTAGCGCACGGCGCAGCATATTTGGCCGAGTGCAAAAAAAGCCGCAAATCACACGACGCATACTTTGAGGCGCTTGGCGACGTGCAAAAATTTGGCAATCTACCAATCCCGCTCCACATCCGTAATGCTCCGACAAAACTCATGAAAGATTTGGGATACGGAAAGAACTATACAAAGTACGATGCTGAGTCGTATCTGCCCGAAGAGCTAAAAGGGAAGAAGTACTTACCGTAGCGCTGCCATACTATTCATCTCCCCACACATCTGTGTACGTGAGTGTTTCTTTTTTTGTGACAACCATTATGCCGTTCTGCAGTTTTGACGTTATGCGTTCGTAGAGCGGGTTTGGGTCGTCATATCCTGTCATCATGTCTTGCGTTACCGTTTCAACGAGTACGTACACACCATCTATGAATCGGTAGGTGCCCGAGGAAAATGTATCAGCGAGTCCACGGCCTTTGTGGAAGTAGACTATTTCTTTGTGCTCGAGGTCGACGCTCACGTTCACCAGATCTTTGAGTATTGGCTCCGGGCCGAAGGTGTGGGTCTGGGGATTGTATGCGTAGAAGTCGTGACCAAAATTGTACGCTCCTGCAAAGGTCATCACTTGGATGTCGGCATAGCCGTCGAAAGTGACATCTTTCAGTATAAATCCGTCGGCCCGTAGCCGGGGTTCATCAAAATAAGAAAGTTCCGAGAAGTGTCCACCCTCGTGACCCTCATCGTCAGAGGTGAGTTTGAGTACTATTTCTCCGTCGCGTTGTATCAAAAGTCCACCATCTGCTTGGAAGGTAAAGTCGGCGGCTTCGTTGTTGTAGATACGCATCGAGCAGGTGATAGGTAGGGGTATGTTTTCAGTGATATATTCTCCTTTTTCAATGAGGCTGCATAGTCGCGCTACTTCTGTGTCCACCACATATGTTTTAGTCGGATATGGCGCGCCATAGAGAAGCCAAATGCTGAGGAATATTGTGCACAACACTGCGCCGGACGTCAGTAGTATTATTTTTGGAGTCCGCATACTGCAACGATACCATGTTGTAAAGCCATGCTACAATCGCGCCATGGAGACTGAAGAAGTGGTGTTGGGCGGTGGATGTTTTTGGTGTACTGAAGCCGTATTCACTATGCTTAATGGTGTGATGTCAGTAGAGCCGGGATATGCGGGGCCTATGCGCGCTAAAGCCCCTACGTATGAGGAAGTGTCGACAGGGACTACTGCCTATGTGGAGTCAGTAAAAATAATTTTCAATCCAGAGCAACTTGCTTTTGAAGAAATTTTGCGCGTCTTTTTTGCCAGCCACGACCCGACAACACTCAACCAACAAGGGGCTGATGTTGGACCGCAATATGCATCAGTCATTTTTTGCACAACACAGCGGCAAGCACAAAAAGCGCAGCATTACGTCGACGTGCTCAACGGCGTAAGCCGCCCCGACCAGAGCGTCGGGGCAAAGGCTCCAATTGTAACTAGGGTCGAGAGGCTTGAGGCTTTTTATCCAGCCGAGGACTATCATAAAAATTATTACGCCAAAAATAAATCAGCTGGGTACTGCCAGCTCGTGATTGCGCCGAAGGTGGAAGCGGTGGGAGAGAAATTTAAACATTTACGCAAATAAGCTATACTTACTATCTATGACGCCGCAAGTTTTACTTACCCCTTTTGTGCTTATTGCCGCGACGCTTATTGGCTTGGGGGATGTGCTCTATTTATCGTACTATCAGTATCTCAATCTTATTCCGTCATGTGCATTGGCTGGTTGTGAAGTGGTGCTGTCAAGTGAGTACTCGAAATTTTTTGGAATCCCACTTTCGTATTTTGGGCTTGTCTATTACATATACGCGCTGTGTCTATGGATTTTACTTGCTGCCGAGCCTCGCTCACAAGCACTGCGCATGGCCGCGCTTGGGTACAGTGCAGTTGGGTTTGTGTTATCGGCAATATTTATATTCTATATACAACTCGGCCTTATCGGTGCGCTCTGCTTGTATTGCGTGATATCTGCACTAATAACCACGGTGCTTTTTGGTACTTCTGTGTGGCATTTTATAAGCACTAAAAAAACACTACATGCCTAAAGAAAAATTGTTTGATCGGCCGTTCGTGTTTCCGGCGCTCATCCTCGCCTGTTCTTTTGTTTTAGCGGCTAGCATTGCCGCATACGCGGTGTATGCTATCCGCGGTTTTGACAGCACGCTGTCGACCACGGGCTCTGCAACCGAATTGGTGAAAGCAGATACTGCAAAGTGGCGTATCAGCATCTACCGTTCGGCACCCCAAAGCGGCATCCCCGGCGCGTATGCACAAATTGCAAAAGATATCGACGTGGTAAAAGCGCACTTTACTGCAAATACTATTGCTGCTGAAAAAATAATTGTTGGAGCAACAGTGTCTGACCAAATATACAACAACGATTCTAACGCGCCGCAGCTGTTTAACGTGCACGCAGAAATGACGATAGAGTCAAATGATGTTGATAAGGTAGAAGAATTGTCGCACCGCATCGGGGTACTGCTGGCAAAAGGGGTCCAGGTGTCTCCGCAGCAACCAGAGTATTATGTATCGACATTACCGGAGCTCCGCATCACACTGCTTGGCAAAGCCATTGCAGACGCAAAAGCTCGGGCTGTGCAGCTTGCAAAAAACGGTGACACTGCCGTGGGTGCACTAAAGAGTGCCTCAAGTGGCGTGGTGCAGGTGTTGGCGCCAAACTCTACCAATGTTGAAGACTACGGCTCATACGACACTACCACGATCCAAAAACAAGTGATGGTTACCACGCGTGCGACTTTTTACGCTCGATAAACTACCGAAAGCGTTTTTAGCTCTAGTATCGTCTGCGATAACGGCGATAGAATTTCCACAGTATAAAGAAAAAGAGCACTGCAAATAGGGGGTAAAATGCGCCCGCGCTGCCGGTGACATAGCGAAGCACTGAAAAAAGATAGAGCGCAAGGGTTGCGACGATAAGCCAAATCGTTGAGAAAAATCGATCCCCTGCAGATTTGTTTGTGTCAGTAACCTCTTCGTTGCCCAAAGCTTTACCGACGGTTTTGCTGGTGGCAAGTTGTTTTTTTGACCACGAGACACCGTTGTCGAGGGCTTTTGCAGCACTGGTGCGCCCTGCATCAATGGCAGAAAATATTGGCCCTGTGCCTGCGGCGAGTGCAGGGGAGAGGTTTTCAATAGTGTCTTGGATTTTACTGGACGACTCAATGTCTGTTTTGGGTGGGATGATAAGCGGCGTGTTTTCAGAGAGGGCTTCTTTTTTTGCGGCAACAGAGAAGGTCGCAGATTCTTCTCCGGCTATTGCGGCAGCGCTGTCAAGAAGTTGTGCGGTAAGAGTGTGTCTGCCGGCAGCTGGCTTCCATGACACAGAGACCGTGTTTGCAGATCCCGCTGCAAGCGACACAGGCACCGTGCCAACAAGAGTCGACCCTTCATGTACTTGGAGCTTCCCGGTAAAGGTGGTCGCGGTATTGTTTGAAACAACGGCATAGATGAGTACAGACTCGCCTTCAGTGACGCTGTCTTTTGATAAAAAAAGTGACTGTGTGGCAAACCCAGCAGCAAAGCCTGTTGCAGGGATGCATACGAGAGCGAGTATAAAAAGAATACGAAGGCAGCGCATAACGCTTATTAGTATACCGCGCCTCGCGTGCTATACTGCCACGTATATGCACAGGGTAGTGCGCGTCATACGGCAATATATTTTCCCGACGAAAGAAAATGTATATCGGCCTCATTTGCTCCGTCGACCGTGGCTGCTTTTTTTTCTTGCGCTGACGCTTGCCGCTGAAGGTTTTTTAGTGAGTGCGATTATTGTAGAGCAGTCAGGAAGTACGGTGTTTATTACTCAAGAGGATACTACGCCGCAGGTGGCGTCTGTGGGTAGTGTGGTGACAAGCTCGCTTAAGGCTGGGTTTGAAGGGTTGGAACGTCAACTGATGCGCTTGTCTCTTGAGCCGCAAGATATTACCACTGCACTGTTGGCGAGTGTGGCCTTTCTGGTTTTAGTATTGGTACTCTTTTCTTTTTTTCTACACGTCCAAATACAGTCAGGTGACTTGTTGTTGGGAGGAACGGCTGTTGCTGGTTTTGCGTTTATGCTGCTTTTGTTGAACACACACTTGGTTGGCGTGCCAGCCGGTACAGAAACCGCCGCACTATTTCTTGCGTGGTAGTCCCAAGGGGATAAATAGAGTTGCTCTCCTTGCAAAGAAGGGGTATGGTGTGTGCATGTCACGCGAACAAATCATACAGGGGGTTGCAGTTGCGGTGGGTATTGCCGTAGTGCTCCTATTTTTTATTTTTAACCCGTTCATGGCACAAACATCATCTATGGAGACAAATGATCAAAGCGCAGCGCTTGGGGGAGATGTACAAAATACTCCAGCTGCAGCGCCACTGCAGCAAACAAATCCGTCGCAGCTTGTTGCACAGGATGAAAAAATTGGCACGGGTGAAGTTGCGCAGGCGGGTATGCTTGTCACGGTCCACTACACAGGCAAATTCCAAGATGGAGGTGTTTTTGACTCATCTGTTGGCAAGCAGCCGTTCCAATTTGTTTTGGGAGGCGGGCAAGTGATTGCCGGGTGGGACCAAGGGTTGCAGGGCATGAAAGTGGGCGGTAAGCGCTTGCTCATCATCCCACCCAGCTTAGGGTATGGCGCACAGCAGGTAGGGCCGATACCACCAAACTCAACACTCGTGTTTGAAGTCGACTTGCTCAAAGTCGAACCATTGCCAGCAGCGGCACACTAAAACGTGCGACCAATTTCCTTTACGATTGAAAAAAAAGACACCGGCTCTCTTGCGAGGGCCGGTGTTTTGCGCACCTTGCATGGCGACATACAGACGCCTGCATTTGTGGCCGTTGGCACTAAAGCTGATGTAAAAGGAATTCAAACCGCGCAGTTTAGTGAACTGGGGGTACAAACCTTAATCGCAAATACCTACCATCTATATTTATCGCCAGGGTCAGAGTTGATTGAACGCGCAGGGGGACTACACAAATTTATGGGGTTTGACGGCCCTATTATGACCGACTCGGGAGGCTTTCAAGTATTTTCGCTCGGAGAAGGGTTTGGAAAGAAAGTGTCAAAGTTTACCCCTGACACTACACAGGAGAATTCTTCAGAAAAGGTCCTCGGATCTCCTCCCTCCGGTCGGCCAGACCATTTTCTTCAGAATTCTCCTGTTTCGCCTACTGTATATGACGAAGACTTGGCTACAAGTCATGGCAAGCTGGCGATAGTGGATGATGATGGAGTCACTTTTACTTCACATATCGACGGCTCGCTCCACCGATTTACCCCCGAGCGTTCGGTCGAAATACAGCACCAACTGGGCGGTGACATATTTTTTGCGTTTGATCAGTGCACGGCACCTACCGCTACATACGAATTTCAAAAAGAGGCGATGGAACGCACGCATGCGTGGGCTAAGCGGAGTCTTGCAGCGCACCGGCAAAATATTGAGGCAAATAATAAGCAGGCAATATACGGTATTGCGCAGGGTGGGCAGTTTGATGACCTTCGTCGTGAAAGTGCGCGGACGATAGGCGAGATGGGGTTTGATGGGTTTGGACTTGGTGGGTCGTTTAGCAAAAAATATGGCGACAATTCGTTGCAGTCGGCACTACAGATGCTCAAAGAATTGCCAGAGGGTATGCCGGTGCATGGACTCGGGGTGGGTGAGCCAGAGGATATTTTGCTGGGTGCAGAGAACGGTGTCGACACTTTTGACTGTGTGGTGCCAACACGCAACGGCCGCACGGGTGGGGTTTATACAAAAATGGGCAAGATTCAGCTCCCTAATGCTGAGTATAAAGAGGATACGCAACCGCTCGACCCCGGTTGTGAGTGCCCGGTGTGCGTGCGCCATGACCGGCGCTATGTGCATCACCTTTTTCGTACGCACGAAATGCTCGGACCCATACTGGCATCGATGCACAACCTCTACTTTTTGACGCACCTTACTTCCAAAATCCGCGAAGCTATTTTGGATAATCGGTTTGAACAGTTTAGGGACGCGTTTTTGGCAACATATAAAAAAGCCTAAGATATTGACATATTCAATAAAATGTGTAAAATCTAAAACTAGAACCATTTCACGAATGGTAATGAAACAGGAGAGTAACCATGTTCGGTGGCAGCATTAAGTCGTCGTCTTTCTCCGGTCGGGCAACCCCCGTAATAGCCGCACTCGGTTTGTTTGCGGTGGCGGTTCTCCTCATCTGGATGCTCGGGTCGACGATGAGTGCGAAGAATCTCGGGAATCTCGAGTGCACTCCGGGGTGGGACTTCAAGACGAAGGGATCTTGCATAAGCGAGCGAACCTTCCCCCCAGGCGGGATCACGGTACGCTACCACCACACAAATAACTAGGACAGGAGGCGCAACGTCGTCTGTCAAAAACTCGCAGCAACCGTAGGAGGTTGGTGCGAGTTTTATTTTTTTATATATCGCAGCTTGATATGGTAGAGTGGGCGAGTGGCAAAGTTTACACTCAAATCAGAGCATGCTCCAGCCGGGGACCAACCCAAGGCTATAGAGTCGTTGGTGAAGGGGCTCAAAAAAGGCGAGCGGCACCAAACACTTTTGGGCGTAACTGGCTCGGGCAAGACTTTTACGGCAGCAAATGTTATTGCACAGGTGCAAAAACCAACGCTGGTTATTGCGCACAACAAAACCCTTGCGGCACAGCTGGCGCAGGAATACCGGGCATTTTTCCCCGACGCGTCGGTGCAATATTTTGTGTCGTACTACGACTACTACCAGCCCGAGGCATACATCCCGCACTCTGACACCTATATAGAGAAAGAGGCGCAAATAAACGAAGAGATTGACCGTCTGCGCCATGCATCGACCCAAGCGCTGCTTACGCGCAGCGACGTGATTATTGTGGCCTCTGTCTCGTGTATTTACGCACTTGGTAGCCCCGAGGAATATCGCAAAGTGCATTTGGAAATTGGCCCAGGCGTCAAGAAAAACCGCGCCGAGCTTATCCGCGACCTTATAAACATTTACTTTGAGCGCACCCCGGCGGACCTTGCCCCTGGTAAATTCCGCGCTCTTGGTAACAGTATAGAAATTATGCCCACTGGTGAGCGCATTTTATATCGCGTCGAATTTTCTGGAGACAGTATAGAGAAAGTGCGTGTTATTGATGCGATTTCTCGTGCTGAAAAAGAGTCGCTCAACTCACTCTTTCTATTTCCTGCAAAACACTATGTTACCCCGGCAGATGAACGTGCGCGTGCCATTGCTGATATTAAACTCGAGCTTAAAAACCAACTCGCCAAGCTGGAGCGTGCGGGCAAAGTGCTTGAGGCAGAGCGTTTGAAGCGCCGCACCAACCACGACTTGGCGCTTATCCGCGAGGTGGGCGTGTGCCCAGGGATAGAAAACTACTCGCGACATTTTGATGGTCGCAAACCGGGACAGCCGCCGTTTTCGCTTTTGGAATACTTCCCTCACACCAAAGACGGCAAACCCGACTTTTTGACCATTATCGACGAAAGCCATGTAACGGTGCCGCAGATTGCGGGTATGTATGCAGGGGACAGGGCGCGCAAAGAAAACTTAATAGAGTACGGCTTCCGTCTGCCGTCGGCTATAGACAACCGCCCGCTGCAGTTTGAAGAGTTTGAAGAGCGTGTAGGGCAGGTGATATACACCTCTGCTACACCGGGGCCGTATGAAAAAGAGAAGAGTGGCGACCAGGTGGTCGAGCAGATCATCCGCCCCACAGGCCTTGTAGACCCCGAGATTATTGTGCGACCAGTGACTGGCAAATCCGCGGAGGAGCATTTCTCCGGGTACGGTGATTTTCCTGCTGAAAAATCACCTGAAGTTGCGTCGCCGTCGCTCCGCAAACCCCCTGCAAAACGCTCCTCCGCTCCTCCTGTGCAAAAAGGCCAGGTGCAAGATTTCTTAGATGAGGCAGAGAAGGTAATCAAACATGGCGGGCGTATTTTGGTTACTACGCTTACCAAAAAAATGGCAGAGGACTTGTCGGAATATTTAAAAGACAGGCAATTTAAAGCTGCCTACATACACAGCGACATTTTGACGCTCGACCGCATTACCACACTGACTGAGTTTCGCCGGGGTGTGTACGATGTGCTTGTGGGGGTTAACCTGTTGCGCGAAGGCTTGGACTTGCCCGAGGTAGAGTTGGTGGCGATTTTGGATGCCGACAAAGAGGGCTTCCTCCGCTCCGAAACGTCGCTTATACAAACCATTGGCCGTGCGGCACGCAATGTGCACGGGCGCGTGATTGTCTATGCCGACCATATTACCGGATCGCTCGAGAAGGCGATGGGCGAGACAAACCGCCGCCGCACGTTGCAGCTGGCCTACAACAAAAAGCACGGCATCACGCCTACGACAATCATTAAAGCGATTAAAGATATTACTGAAGAGTTGCGTACCGAGCATGGCAAGGCGGTCAACGTGCTGCTCGACATCGACAAAGAGTTGTATGCAAAAGATCCAAAGAAGTTTATCGCAAACAAGCGCGAGCAGATGGCGCAAGCAGTGCAAGAGTTAGATTTTGAGACAGCGGCAATTTTGCGCGATGAAATTGCGGTGCTGGTAGGGAAAGAGGCTCCTAAAAAACCGCGCAAAAAGTAGGAAAGTGTGGTATAATAACCGGACACATACGCACCCTAGGAGCAATCCTTGGGGCGTTGTGTTTGTCCACATAAATTTGTGTACCGGACATGGGGCATACAAGGTAGGCTAATAAACACCCTTTCGACAAGCTCAGGGTAGATTAGGAATCTATGGAAGAATTTATACACATCAAAGGGGCAAAGACCCACAATTTAAAGAACATCGACCTCAAGATCCCACGAGGGAAGATGGTCGTATTTACTGGCCTCTCTGGGTCGGGCAAGTCGTCGCTTGCGTTTGATACTATTTTTGCTGAAGGGCAGCGCCGCTACATAGAAAGCTTGTCTGCCTATGCGCGGCAATTCCTCCGCCAAATGCAAAAACCAGATGTTGAAGAGATTACGGGCCTCTCACCCGCCATATCCATCGACCAAAAGTCACGCTCTAACAACCCACGCTCTACAGTTGCAACTATTACCGAGATTTATGACTACCTGCGTATTTTGTTTGCTCGCGTTGGCAAGCCGCACTGTTTGGAGTGTGGCCGCGAGATCCGCAAGCATTCAAACGAAGAGATAATCCACAGTATTGCCGACGGTGTTACGAAGCGCCTCGCTTCAGGTCAAGCAAAGTCGCGCAAAGTGATGGGGGTCGAGCTGTCTGAAGAGACGGTCAAAATTTTTGCACCGGTGGTGGTTGGCCGCAAAGGCGAGTATTACCAGCTGCTGTATGATTTGTTGGGTAAAGGGTTTGAGAAAGTAAAAGTCGATGGAGAGATGAAAAGCTTACGCGAGCAGATCCTCCTTTCAAAAAATAAAAAACACGACATTTACGCGCTCGTGGATGAGATTTTGAGCGTCGAATTTGTGCGTTCAAAACCAGCGGCGCTCGAGCGCTTGTCTGAGGCTGTGGAGCGCGCTTTGGCCGAGTCTGATGGTCTGGTGATGGTTGAAGATGCATCTGGCGAGCGGCTCGTGTCGGCAAAGTTTATGTGTGCATACGACGGTTTTTCCTTCCCCGAGGTAGAGCCGCGCCTTTTTTCCTTCAACTCGCCCTACGGTGCGTGCCCAGCCTGCAATGGGCTTGGTACCAAGCACATGTTCAGCGACGAGCCCTGCCCCGTGTGCCACGGCGCGCGCCTGCGGCCAGAGGCGCTCAATGTGTTTTTGGGTGACAAAGTAGATATTGTTTCTATAACAAAAAAATCAATAAAAGATGCATACGAGTTTTTTACGCTGCTCGATTTGTCGAAAAAAGACCAAGAGATTTCTAAAACAGTCATCAAAGAGATTACTGCGCGGCTCAAGTTTATGCTTGATGTGGGGCTCGACTATCTAACACTGGAGCGCCGCGCCAACACGCTTTCGGGCGGCGAGGCGCAACGCATCCGTCTGGCGAGCCAGTTGGGGAGCGGTTTGGTGGGTGCCTTGTATGTGCTCGACGAGCCAACCATTGGCTTGCATCAGCGCGACAATGAGCGACTAATTAAAACGCTGGTTAATCTGCGCAATTTAGGCAACACCATTATCGTAGTCGAGCACGACGAAGACACCATATATTCTGGTGACTTTTTGGTCGACATTGGGCCGGGTGCTGGGGTGCATGGCGGGCATGTGGTGGTTGCAGGCGACTTGGACAAACTACTGACTGCAAAAAAGAATGATAGTGGCTCTATAACACTGGCATACTTGCGCGGTGAAAAAGAGGTGCCAGTGCCAGAGGAGCGCAGAGAAAAAGATAAAGGTTCTTTGGTGATTAAAGGCGGGCGCGCATTTAACATCCATAATTTGTCTGCAGAGATACCGCTGGGGCGGCTGGTTGCGGTGACAGGTGTCTCGGGGTCTGGTAAATCAACCTTTTTGTATGAAATTGTGTACGAAAACTTGCGTGCGCGGTTTGATAAACGCTATCGCACCAACAAAGTCTATAACGCTGCGTCGTTTACCGGCACAGAACACTTGTCGCGCGCTATTTTGATAGACCAAAGCCCGATTGGCCGCACGCCGCGCTCAAACCCTGCAACCTATACTGGCGCCTTTACCTTTATCCGCGACATGTTTGCCACCACTACCGAGGCGCGTGCCCGCGGATGGAAGGCGAGCCGATTTTCTTTTAACGTACCGCAGGCGCGTGGCGGCGGCCGCTGCGAGGCGTGCGAGGGCAACGGCACTATAGCGGTGGAGATGCACTTTTTACCGACCGTGTATGTCACTTGCGACATCTGCAACGGCAAACGATTTATGAAGGAGACGCTCGAGGTTAAATATAAAAAGAAAAATATCTACGAAGTGTTGTCTATGACCGTGGAAGAGGCGCTTGAATTTTGGAGTGACATCCCGGCCATTCATGACCGGCTTAAAACGCTGGGCGAAGTGGGCTTGGGCTACCTGACGCTGGGGCAGTCGGCTACAACGCTCTCGGGTGGCGAGGCGCAGCGTGTCAAAATATCTGCCGAACTGTATCGCCCACATTTGCAAAAAACAATCTACCTGCTCGACGAGCCTACGGTGGGGCTGCACTATGAGGATGTGCAAAAATTGATAGATATTTTAAACCGCCTTGTTGCTGCAGGAAACTCGGTGGTGCTCATTGAGCACAATATGGATGTTATAAAAAGCGCTGACTATCTGCTCGACTTTGGCCCAGAGGGCGGTGTTGGCGGCGGCACATTGGTGGCAAAAGGCACACCGGAAGAGGTGGCAAACAACAAACATTCACATACGGGTAAATATTTAAAGAAGGTTTTGAAAGGGCGGTAAAAGATATCCACTGGACACAGGGGAGCACCCACGCTACTCTGAGAATCTAGAAGTCCTCATTTTTTGGTAGGTGCAGACATGCTGCCAGGACCCATCCGCAGCCGCTGCGAGCAGCTCCTCGCTGCCCCAGTTACTGACGCGCAACATAAGGTCTCGCTGGTCGAGCCTCCGCTGGAGAAGCGCATACAGATTTTCATCTCAGCACTGAGACTGCTAGATGGGTATGCTGGTGATGCGTACTATTCACTCTATGTGTGTACGGTCTTTGGGTATCGGCGCTTGGTGGTGCGCGACGGCGGATGTGTGCCGGTGGACAACCTGATGCTTACGCTGCTGCAAGACCGTCCAGAAATCATCCCGGATGATTGTTACGCAGACCGACTGCCGCCTTTGGCGCCTGTGCTGAGACAGGTCAGGGCGCTCCATCGTGTGTACCTCAAATCACAGTTCGGTACTGCGCCTATGGAACGCTTGGCTGCAGACTGACCCTCCTTCGGGAGGGCCTTTCTTTTTTAGTTGAAAAAAGACACAAAATAGCTACAATTGTCAACATGACGCTCGAGGAGTTTAAAAAACAGGCAAAAAAGATTCCCGATGCGCCGGGGGTGTACTTCTTTTTGGCAAAAAATAAGGAAGTACTCTACATCGGCAAAGCCACTTCGCTCAAAAGCCGTGTGCGGAGTTACTTTGCATCAGACTTAAGCGCAACGCGCGGGCCAATTTTAGTGAACATGCTGTCTAAAGCGGCGTCTATTGATTGGCGGCAGACCGACTCGGTGCTCGAGGCGCTTATTTTAGAAGCAAACCTAATCCGTACCCACAAACCCAAACACAATACCGACCTTAAAGACGACAAAAGTTTTAAC
>CAYGHD010000012.1:7782-16089 GCA_964349675.1 uncultured Candidatus Saccharibacteria bacterium | reverse complement strand
GCAAAACGCTGGCCCATGTCCGGGATATCAGTCGCGCCCTTTTGCGGATCAAAGATGATGGGCACCTTCTGCCCATCGTGCCAATCTTCCAAACCAAAGCGGGTGCGGTCGACCCCATCGGCCAAACCGTTGTATGCTCCAGAAAAACCGAGCTTCACGGCACCGATATGCGTCGCAGCACTAATGAGCGAGCGCATGAGGCCCGCGCAGCGGCACGGTCGTACATCCGCCGCCACAATAAGGCTGCGGTTAGCCGGGATGAGTCTGTCCATACGTAAAGCCTCCTAAAGGTGTCACACGGAACGATGACCAAACCCATCATATACAAAGCTCGCATAAGGACAAGGACTCTTGTTTGCATCCAAAGATACAGCGTAGTACAGTCTGCCGTATAGTTCTTTAGGGAGGCTGCGTATGCAAACCAGTGGATTTGAAGTCCAAGTGACTGAAACACATGTTTCTTTTGGCCGCAGCGACGGCGGCCCAAGGGTGCTCTTGTCACACAAGGAGTGGCTCACCTTACAACAGCAAGTTACAAAAAAACTCGAATCCCTGCCCATTGCGACCTCTTCGTAGAGGTCGCGTATTGTATCATCTATGACCCAATCTACTACTACAAAAAAACCTCGCATCATTGCACTTGTCGGCCCGACCGCGTCAGGCAAAACAGCGTTGGGAATTTATCTCGCCAAAAAGTTTCATGGAGAGATTATTTCGGCCGACTCAAGGCAAGTCTACTGTGGCCTGGATATCGGCACAGGCAAAGTAACAAAAAAAGAAATGGCTGGCGTGCCCCATTATCTCCTTGACGTCATATCTCCAAAAAAACAATTTACCGTGAGCGATTTTGTACAGCATGCGTCTGAGGCTGTTGATGCGATACGGCAAGCCAATCATCTCCCTTTTGTGGTTGGCGGCACCGGTTTATACACAGACACCTTTTTGGGCCGCATGACCTACGCAGAAGTGCCGCCCAACCCCGCACTCCGCGCCGAGCTCGAAAAAAAGCCGGCACCTGAGTTGTTTGCCCAGCTTCAAAAAATCGACCCAAGACGCGCCGCAACTATAGAAAAAGAGAACCCTCGACGACTCATCCGCGCTATAGAAATCGCTAAGGCCATAGGAGCAAGCCCGCTCCCCACCCCAACCCAACACTACGATGTTTTATGGCTCGGCCTTGCCCCCACACAAGAAACATTGTACGCAAACATTCGCACCCGTCTGCTGGCTCGCATACAAGAGGGCATGGTCCAAGAGGCACAGCAGTTGCACGCACAGGGACTATCCTACAAACGCATGGATGAGTTGGGGCTTGAGTACCGCTTTCTCTCGCAATTGCTCCAACATGCAATATCCAAAGAGGACTTTGTCTCTGAACTTGAGCGCGCGATACAACACTATGCAAAACGCCAGATGCGCTGGTTTAAGCGAAACAAAAATATCCACTGGGTACAAACTAAAGAGGAGGCAGCAGAAAAAGTACGAGCATTTATCGCTTAGTTTTTTTTGGACGTTTGCGCGCAGCAGGGGCATCACCCCGCTCAGACCCACCCGATGCACGAATAAAATTATCATGCAGGGCCGCAAGTTCACCGTCGCTCATCACTGCAAAGGCGCTTAGGGCTTTGAGCGAGCGCCGGCGAAATACTTCGTCCTCGAGCGATACTTCAGGATGCACCTCGAGCGCCCGCTCGTTAAACCCGAGCAAGTATAATCCCGCCAAACTGCGCACCCGGGACAAAGCAACATATCCTTGCCCATATTCAAACGCCTGCCGCAGATCTATAACCGCGGCATCCAGCGACATACCCTGACTTTTGTGCACCGTCATCGCCCACGCAAGCCGCAGTGGCAGCTGAGTTATCGTTGCAAGTATTTTACTGCCATCTTGCACGCTCCAGTCAACGGGCTCTACCTCGAGCGTGCGTCCATCACGCGTCCGCACCACTGGATATGTCGTGAGCGAAGAAAAACTGACCACTTCGCCGGTTGTACCGTTTACATATTTACCTTCGGGATTGTTTTTGGTAAACATCACTTTTGCGCCCACTTTAAGCAACAGTGCTTCGGGAGATAGGCAACTTCGCTTTAACCCTTCAATCAATGCAGGCATCCCTCGAGATTGCATTGCGAACGTGCGGGCTGTCCCTGATATTTTTGCAAGTGCGTCGCTGTTGAGCCGGTCAACATCAGCATTATGTGGATAGAGTTTTGGGATACCTGCAGTGGCAGGCGCTGCCACACAACGCTCGGCAAAACATTCGCGGACTTCGTCGGTCACCTCGCCGGCGCGCAACGCACCTAGCGCGCTCACAAAGACACTGTCCTCTTGCCGGTACTGTTCAAGCAAGTAGCAGGGCACTGGGTTTGCCTTTTCCCATGCAGGAGAGCGGAAGGCAAACTGCGCCCGCATATCCATAAGCCCTAGACTCCCTTGCAGCGTCCTGGGCTGCACCGGCGGGAGCTGAAAAAAATCTCCGACAAAAATGATCTGCAGGCCGCCAAAGGCACGCTCGTTATGCCGCAGTGTGCGCAGCACCAGCTCGACCGAGGAAAGTGTCTGTGCAGACAGCATTGAGATCTCATCAATAATGAGCACGCGCGCATCGAGCACGCGCCGCACCACACGCTCCTTTTGGGCAATTGCGTCCAAATCATATTCAGTCAGCTCGCTTTTTATCCCAATACCGCTCCATGCGTGGATGGTCATCCCACCAATGTGCGTTGCAGCGATGCCGGTTGACGCGGTAATTGCCGGCTCAACCCCACGAGAGCGCAGGTAGTCGACATAGCGGTTAATAGTATAGGTCTTACCGCTCCCCGGCTCTCCCGTTAAAAATACATTGGCGCCGGTTTTCAGTATCGCGAGTGCGTCATCTTGAGTCACCTTACCAGTGTACCCTACCAGCAATCCTTGCTACTATAAGAAAAATGTCTCACACACGCGCGAACCCCCTGTCTCTGCTTGTGAAGCTCTGGAAGGACGAAGATGCCGAGGTGGATGCCGTCGACTGCATTGTACCTTTGTCTTACACAACACTGCCGCACACGCTTACCCGAGGCACAAAAGAAAGTGTGCTTTTGGCAGCGCACTATGCACACCTATTTCCTGATGCCACAGTGGTGGCAAGCGACTCGGCACATACAGGGTTCCCCCACTGTGCAGATGTTGAGTACCGTTTTAAAAAAGAGCTCTTCGGGAGCATACCGCACATCCGTGCAGGGGCGCAGACAAATTCAATAACCGAAGCCGAGGCGATACACGCAGCGCTCGGGTATGAACCAAAACATATACTGGTTATTTGCGGCGAAATCCACGCCCGCAGCGTCCGTTGGATATGGCGACGCATCTTCCCCAATACCACCATCAGCATACGCTGCATGCCGTACCAAGCAGAATACCAAAAAGATCATCCGTTTTTTATCGAGCGGTATGCGTGGCCGTGGTTTTTTGCAGGTATTGCACGCTATTTTTTACTTCTGATCTTTGGGCTCAAACTGCGCCACCTCCAGCATCACGCTGGAGTACGCTCATAAAAACCTGTAGCGGGCGATGAAGGAATCGAACCTTCGCTAACGGTTTTGGAGACCGTTGTGATACCATTTCACCAATCGCCCCTAACACGTGGGATGGAGAACCCCTTGATTGTACTATTTTCGAGCCTCTTTGTGCACCAAGCTGGCACGGCACCATTTGCAGTACTTTTTCAGCTCGATTTTGCGCTCAACGAGCTTCTTATTTTTAGATGACCAATAGTTAATGCGCTTGCATTTGTTGCAGGCGAGCTTGATAAGGCGGTCTTGTGACATACGGGGCACTATACGGTAAAAGAGGCTTTAGTGCAATAGTGCCCCTGCACAATAGGGGGTTTTATGGAGAATAGGGGGCATTTTGGGCGCGGATAAGGTTGCGAGCAGCCTCGACCGCTGGAACGTATTTTTGTGTTTGGACATAACCGCCAGCGTTGATAGGACACGCCCACATCCGAGTCCCAGGGCCACAGTCTACACTGGTGCGATTTGCCCCTGGGCCGCCATTGTAGGCGGCAATACTATCTTTACTCCCTTCTCCCCAGCTTTTGACTAGTCCTGAATAATAGAGAACGCCAAGTTGAATACTGCACGTTGGATTTTGCAGCATCGCTGCTCCATCAAGACGAGTATCACAACTGGTACCCTCTTTACTAAGGGTATGAGCAGTACTTGGGAGCATCTGCATAATTCCGCATGCGTTTGAACTATTGCATCCATTGTTTGCCCCGGTATTTGCGCCACATCCAGACTCAACTACGCAGATAGCCATCGCCGTTGCACAGTCGTCTTGAGAGACACCATACTGGGAGCATGCTTGGGTAAAGGTGTCTGTGTAATTTTTTAGGTTAGCGACCCCGATTGCTTGGTTAACTGGATTCCCTGCCTCAGCGCCGACGGGGCGCCCACCGGTGTTTGTAAGCAAAGAGCCGGTAATAATACTTGGAAAGAGCTGTGCGATAGATGACCAGCGCGGACGACCATCGGGGTTTAGTGGTGAGTATTGCGAATTGACGATTAAGTTATGCTCTCGGTCAGCGCACTCCAAGCTCGACCAACTTCCATTCACGAAGAAATTTTGTTGATTTACAATTGCAGTCAAAAGCGTTTGCACGATCAAATAGGCAGTCACCACCAGCACAAAGCCAACAAATACTGCTTTAAATATTTTGTGGGCATGGTCAATTTTATGATGGTCGCCTCCTGCAGTGAAGTACAAAATGCCCGCCCACGCAAAGAGCGCCGCAGACAATGGTATGGAGAGCAGAATAAGGAAGTTGATGATGTTTTGTATCAACTGCCCTATGTCGCACAAGTTGCAGGCAGTCGCCGCACGAGGGTCGCTGCTGTTGCCGCACGACACCAGACCTCCACCACTACTTAGCCTTGACTGCGCGGTGGGAGATGGCGCGTTTGACTCGTTGGTGTTTGGTGCAGAGGGGAAAATTGTTTGTACACCCGCCGAAGGCCCGTAGGGTGTTGGGCTGTACGTACTTCCGCCGCTGTATGTGGTAGGCACTCCTTGGTCGCCGGTGGTATACGGAGTTGGGCTATAGGGTGTCGGAGGAGCATACGGGGTTGGTATGTTGCTCCCACCGCTTGCCCCACCCCCGCCCGGCGACACCACAACGCTCGCAGCACACTCCACTTTGCCGCCCGGGCCAGTAAAGGTGCCGACATAGCGCGTCACTGCAGCAGAAGATGGTAGCAGGTTGATAGAGCCATTTGCACTTACACTCCCCACGTTGGTAATAGTGCCTACTGTCGCGTTACTGCTTTGCCAGCGCAGGGTAACACTCTCGCCAATATAAATCACACCTGGGGTAACGGTAAGCGCGCACGTGGGTGGGCGCGTCTGCGCCATGGTAGGCTGCAGAGAAACAAAAAACAACAGTACAGCGGCTAATCCGGCCATCCAGATACCAAAAAACTTCATGCAATTATCATACCATTCAAAATATGTTCAAGTTATACTCCAGTGAATAAAACCGTTCTTTTTTAAAAACCAGAGAATGTAGGTCACGCGCACAACTCCTCCATTACACTTGAAGCAGGTCGATAATCGCCTGATCTTTGAAGCGTAGTGACTTGTCCGTATGTTCCTTCAAAATATTTGGGATTTTTTGTATCTGCGCAACTAATTTTTCGAACGACATAGGCTGTATAGACGCGTCCTGCACAAGACGAATCCCGACTGAACGAGAGTTCCCTACAATCGGCCTCGAGTTACCTTTGGTCATCTCCTGTGTCGTTGCAGGCCTGTTCCAAGCGGTACCGTATATATATTTGGTTACCGACTGAGGATCTCCTGCTTTCTGGTCTGGCCCATCCGAACACCAAACAGACAAATTCCCCACAACATCACATATGGCCCCATGGACATACCGCTCTAGCGAAACAGGCTGCACATCGTCGTGCACATGCCCGGCGTTAATGGCATCAAATACAACGGGCGTATGTTCAATCAAAGAGTGTAATTCTGCTCGTGTTGGGAGGCGCAGCCCTCTATAGTGCGCAAATGCAAGAGCCCCAATCCAAGTGACCCAATACACGGGGTGCTCTTCGTAACCCGCACTGACTTCATATGCGTTACGTATTGTATTGAAATGGATTCGACCACCCCGAGCCTCTATCATGTTTTCATTAAAAAACATCTGCCCACCATCCAAGACGTTGAAAATATTTTTACTTCTTAGTGCATTTAAAAACTCAGCATACTCTCTATTTGTGACTAGGATATTCCGCCATGCAATAGGATTGGTTTCATCCGGGACAAATGCAATAGGAGCTGCAGCAGTCTTGTGTTCTGCCAGACTTGGAAACACCGAGGCAGGCTTTCTACCAACAAGGTCGTATGATCTCGTATGGTAATGTAAAAAATTTTTAGTTCGCTCAATACTGCGAGCTGAGAAATGCATTTCTGCCGCTGCAAGCAACCGATCCAGTTCGGCATACACAACTTTTTCGTCCTGCGTATCCAAAAAGGCTTTAAGCGTATTTTTTGTACGCCCCGGACTAAAAGTACCTTGCCTTGTGTTTGAAACATCAAGAGCCTCCTCTTGAGCACTTGGGAAATCCTTTCCTGGAAAAACCTCTACAGACAAAAACGCTAGTATTTCCGAATGGTTTTTTACAGACGCTTCATACGACACTTCCACATAGGGCCTAGCATCAAGCGCTTCTGCGATAAGCAGCGTATTCAAAAAGAGTAATCGGGTGAGTATCTGCATAGGCGACACGGCGCTTCCATTGGGACTGTCAAATATGAATTGAAAGGCTTTCCACTCCGGCAAGAGCGCTACGGCATGCAGCTGTTCATACCGTTGCACATAGTGCCATTGGCTGAATAAATCTTGACTCATCAGTGAACTAAAAATTCCCAGAGGTTCTCGCTTTAAAACTAAAACAGGTGCGTCAGAAAAAAGTATTGTAAAGTTTTTTAACGCAAAAAATAAATTCGTTTCTTTTATTGCATGGTCGACTGTGCCATATTTTGTAGCAACAAAAGTTTCGAGCCAATATCGTATAAAAGGATTTTTTTGCAGAGAAAGCGGGCTTTGCACATCCTCTAGGTGTGTGGCCAGCGTGGAATAAGCACTTTCTTTTCCGAGCTGTTGTTTAAAAGGTTCGTTATGGGTATGCACGCACGAATTGAGCGTATCTAATAGCCAGTTAGAGCCGACACGCTCAAAGATGCCTAAAATGAGCAGTGGTTTTTTGAACGGGAGATTTTCTTTTTTGCAAAAAAGCTCTATTTTCTTAACACTATTTCTAATGTCCGTAAGGTCGTTTTTCATGTACATCTCCCGCAATCAAAAATAACACTACTGCAAGAGCTCTACGGTTGAAAGCGCTACTTTCAAAGCCAAGCAAACTTGATCGTGCCTTTGTATCACCCCTTGAGTAAGGACGCCCCCCACCCCGAGCGTTTTCTTTTGCAATACCAATTTTGGATCAAACAGTTCATAGCGCATCGTGTCACTTATTTCGACACTCGAGTCAAATTTTGAAAAAAATGCTGCCTTTACTGGAACAAGTGCACCCGAGCCGACAGATTCCTTGTTTGTAGCTCTTTTAAAAATAACCGCCCAGGGTGTGAGGAAGGTAAATTCATCTGTCTGTAAGACGCCACTCTCAATACCGACGTAGTAGTCAGCATCGGGGATGCTTTGCCGGCATTTTTCTATTCTCGTGCGTCCGCCCAAAATACACTCTTCCACAGAAAAAGGCGTGGGACTAACGCCTGAGTCAACCTCGATTGATACAATTGCAATATCTTCTCCTTTAAAAAAATCGGCAAACACTTCCTTAGTGGCAGAAACTTTCGGAGCACTCGTTGACCCAATTACAATTTTCATACGTTACATCCTGCACAATTATCGAGCGCGGATAAAATAATCCCAACCTGTTCGTCGGTTGTTTGAGTATCTGAATTTACCTTAACAGCATACTGTGAGGGAACTTGATAGGGCTTAGCATCGTCTAGAGTCGTGGCACGCTCAACATATACCCAGAACGGTCTAGCGATTATAGTAATCTTCTCCCGTGAATCCTCAAAGGGAGCGATGACTGAAACAATGATTGGCGCATACTTCGAAAGAACTTTTGCCAGGCGCGCAACCCGAAGGTTGTGAGTTTCTCTATCTTCTTTCGAAAAACCTAAATCTGTTGAAATAGATTCGCGCATCTCATCTCCATCCAAAATCACGCCGTTTATTTTTTGTTGCAGCGCTCTTGCAATAGTTGTCTTTCCGCTACCACTTTGTCCGGTAAGCC
>CAYGHD010000012.1:0-7772 GCA_964349675.1 uncultured Candidatus Saccharibacteria bacterium | reverse complement strand
CCATCAAGGAGCTCCTGGTGGCAAGATGCCTCAGACACTTATGGGATTAGTGTCAGTCAGGGTCGCGTCAGCGACAAAAAACACTATATAGTAAATAGTACTAAAAGTCAAGTTGTGCGCCGGGTAGGATTCGAACCTACGTAGCCACAAGGGCGATTGGTTTACAGCCAATTGCGATTGACCACTCCGCCACCGACGCAATATCTCCTTTTGAGACATCTTGATACTACAATTTTATTGGGCGTTCGCCAAGGAGCAGCGCAACACCCCAGTTATTGTGCTATGTACTCGCTTTGGATTGGGGTTTTGACGCGGCTACGAGCACTTTTGCGCACATCAAATATAAATTCATTCCCTTTCATGTCCACCGTCACCGCACCACCCGAGAGTACTCCTCGAGACACAATAAGGCCTGCAACTTTAGTAAGGATTTTGTCTTGTATGAGCCGACGCAGTGGGCGTGCACCGTAGTGTGGGCTGTATCCTTCTTTTGCCATGTAGTCGTAGACAGCGGGCGTCAGCGAGAGTGTGATGTTTTTCTGCGCAAGCCGCGCAACAACCTCTTTAACTTGGATACCGACAATTTCTTTAATCGCTTCAGGAGACAGGATGTTAAAGATGATGATTTCATCGATGCGGTTTAAGAATTCAGGACGGAAGTGCTCTTTAAGCGACTGGGTGACGCGCTCTTTTGCCACAAGATAGTTGTGCGCATCACCCGTACCGCCAGTCGTAAAGCCAAGCTGCTCCATTTTGTCGATATATTGCGCACCAATATTTGAGGTCATGATGATGATAGTGTTGCGGAAGTTGACTCGGCGCCCTTTTGCGTCAGTCAAATGACCATTGTCGAGCACTTGGAGCAAGATGTTGAACACTTCAGGATGCGCTTTTTCTATCTCGTCAAACAAAAGCACCGAGTATGGACGATGCCGCACCAACTCAGTCAATGCGCCCCCTTCTTCATGCCCCACATAACCTGGTGGCGCACCGATTATTTTTGAGACCGAATGTTTTTCCATATACTCTGACATGTCGACGCGGATGAGCGCCTTATCATCGTCAAACATAAATTCAGCGAGCGCTTTCGTGAGCTCAGTTTTACCAACGCCCGTTGGCCCCAAGAACATAAATGATGCGATTGGCCGGTTTGGATCGGCAATGCCCGCGCGCGAGCGCTTCACCGCGTCGGCCACTTTTTGCACTGCCTCGGTTTGCCCCACTACGCGCGCTTCAAGCACCTGCTCAATACGAGACAGTTTTTCTGCCTCCTCTTCGAGCATGCGCGACACGGGGATACCCGTCCATTTAGACACCACGGACGCAATATCGCTTTCAGTAATTTCTTCTTTCAAAATGCGGCGTGTCGTCTGTAGTTTTTTGAGTCGTTTTGTTTTCTGGTCAAGTTCGCGCTCGAGCGTTGGGATCTCTCCATAACGGATCTCTGCTGCACGCGAGAGGTCCACCGCACCCTCTGCTGAGTCAGCCTCCATACGCAAACTTTCAAGCTCGCGCTTGATGCCTTTGATGTCGAGCAGTACTTGTTTTTCGTTTTTCCAGCGTTGTTCAAGCTCACTTGTCTTTTCTTTCAGCTCGGCAATATCACGCTCAATAACCTTCACCCGCGCTTTTGCCGTGCGCGCACCCGCGCCTTCAGGCGGCTCTGCCGCTTCTTTGCGGAGCGCCTCTTTTTCAACCTCGAGCCGCATAATCTTGCGGTGTGCATCTTCGAGCACTGGTGGTTTGTTTTCAAGCGAAATACGCAATGACGACGACGCTTCGTCTATCAAGTCAATTGCTTTGTCCGGCAAAAACCGGTCTGAGATGTACCGTGCAGACAACTGTACCGCAGATACAATCGCATCGTCGGTAATGGCAACACCGTGAAAAACTTCGTAGCGCTCTTTCAGTCCGCGCAAAATCGCAATAGCATCTTCAATCGAGGGTTCGAGCACATACACAGGCTGGAAGCGCCGTTGAAACGCCGGGTCGCGCTCGATATGTTTTTGGTATTCTTTGAGCGTTGTTGCGCCGATGACATGCAGGTCTCCGCGGGCAAGTGCCGGTTTGAGCATATTGCTCGCGTCCATGGCGCCCTCGGCCGCACCCGCGCCGATCATGGTGTGGATTTCGTCGATAAACAAAAGTACCTTGCCCTCAGAGCGCTCGATTTCTTTCATAATCGCTTTGAGTCGCTCTTCAAATTCGCCGCGATATTTAGTGCCCGCGATGAGGCTGCCTAAGTCTAAAGACACAAGCTCTTTGTCGCGCAGCGACTCTGGCACATCGCCTGATGCAATGCGCACCGCAAGCCCCTCGGCTATTGCCGTTTTTCCCACCCCCGGCTCGCCAATAAGGATTGGGTTGTTTTTTGTGCGACGAGAGAGTATCTGCACGACGCGCTGAATCTCTTCATCGCGTCCAATAACCGGGTCAAGTTTATTTTCTTGCGCTAACTTTGTGAGCGACCGCGTATATTTAAGCAGCGCACGAAATTTTTTCTGTTCAGTACTTGGTCCTGCTTTTGACGAGCGCAGTTCGAGCAGCATGCGAATAATCGCCTCGCGTGTAATCCGAAAACGGCTCAGCGTATCGCGTGCAGTCCCTGGTACGTCGAGCAACGCTACAAACAAATGTTCGGTTGAGACAAATTCATCATGGAGCTCTGTTGCAACCTTTGCCGACCGCTCAAGCGCCTGCACCAACTCTGGCGTCAAATACAATTGATATGACGGAGACAGCACCGAGCCGCTTGACGCGCCCTCGAGCGCCTCGAGCACCGTGTCTGTCAGCAATACAATGTCTACCTCTAATTTGTCGAGCAAAGAAGTGACAAAGCTTTCTTCCTGCAAGAGCAGTGCGCCGAGCAAGTGTATCGGGCTTACTTGATTTTGGCCGCGCTCGACCGCAAGCTCATGGGCACGACGGACTGCCTCTTTTGCTTTTGTAGTGAAGTGATTGAATGGTGGCATAGTTGTTTTATGGTTTTGGTGCTGGTTTTAGTGCTTTTTCTGCGGGCGGCATAGCAACGCTGTATTGGTCGGCACCTTGCGCAAGAGAGTCTGTTGTAGCGATGCCCACCACATCACCAAACAAAGTGACGAGCACAGACCCCGGCGTAGCCGACTGTACAGTAGCTTGTATAGTGTTATGTATACCATTATTTGAGGCAGTTGGCAACATAGCCACTACCCCTACCCCAACCACATCAATCCCTTTGCCGCCAATACGGATAACACTTTGCCCTAAACGCATTTTACTGACGTCGGCAAGCTGGACCGGGGCAAAACCAGTTGATGTACCAACCGCAACATCCACGGTCATTATTGAAGTAGTGGTTGCCCCAACTGGGCGTATCGAGAGCGGCACCCGAGTACCGTCCGACAAAATAGCATCAAAGGCTCGGACTTCGGTCAACAATAGCGCATCGCGGTCAGTCAGCGCAGTGCCTGCCTTGTCGACAATGATGCCGCGAGCAACAAGTTCGTCCCCACCACGCACCGTGATGCGGATGATGCTTTTTTGTACTTTTGCGATAGATTGCGCAGCAAGATCGTCATCTTTAACCACCACTGTCTTTTCTGTTGCCACTGCAGCACTCTGATTTTGTGGCACCACGGTTTGCACGGTGCGCTCAACAATTTGGTTTATCGTGCGCGTCACCGAAGCAGGCGCTTGACTCATCAAAGACACCGTCACAATGCCCGTCGCAATAGAGGTAACAAAACTAACCAAGAGCGTCAGGAGCACTATCTGATGTTTTGTAAGATGCTCGAGATCCATACCCGGCAGTATACTATATTTTCTTAAGAAAAATTAGGTTCGGTAGCGCTGGGCGACAGCAGCAAAACGGCGAGCGATTATATTGACCTCTGCCGCAGTACTCGTTGGAAGCAAGGTTATGCGAATCGCTGTTTTTGCCAGTGGCTTAGGCACGCCAATGGCTTTGATGACGTGCGACGGCTCTTCATCGCCCGCACTGCATGCTGAGCGAGTCGACACCGCAACGCCCTCGGCATCAAGTGCGACAACCGCCATCTCTCCATCGAGCCCCGGAAGCGATATGTTTATATTATTCGCCACGCGGTCTTGGCCCAGTGTTGGCCCGTTCAGCAAAAGATCCGGGAAAGATTTTTTAATAGTAGTAAAAAGCAGGTCCCGCATTACACACACGTGCGTAACACGCGCATCCACCCCCCTTTGCGCATCTTTAAGCGCAACTGCAAAAGCGCCCGCGAGCGGTACGTTTGGGGTACCGCCCCGCAACCCAAACTCTTGCACACCGCCGCGTATAACAGATTCGATTTCAGTCTGCCGTCGCACAAAAAGAGCGCCAACTCCTTTTGGTCCTAGTATTTTTTGCGCATCGAGCGTCAACAAATCTACCCCAAGCGCATCCACTCGCAGCACTATCCAGAGCGGCGCTTGCGACGCATCGCAGTGCAGGTACAGCGGCAGCGTATTCCCTTTCTCTTTGCGCTCTTTGCGGATGTGGCGCAGCTCTCGCGCAATGTCGCGCACTGGCTCTATCGTCCCAATTTCACTGTTGACGAGCTGCACTGAGACAAACACCGTTTCATCATTTATATATTCGCGCATTGGCTGCACTGGCAACCCCGCAGCATCAACCGGCACAAGCGTTGTATACAGCCCCTCACGCTCAAGCGCCTTAAGCGGTTCAAGCACAGACTGATGCTCTATAGGAAGCGTCATGGCGTGCAACTCTCCATGCACCTGCAACAGCGGGCGCAGCACGCCGTCGATTGCTAAATTGTTTGCCTCGGTGCCGCTTGCAGTAAAAATGATTTCATCAGGATGCGCCCCGATAGCGCTGGCAATGGTGGCGCGCGCTTTTTCTAACTCATCCTTTGCGCGCAGCGCTTCGCTATGGAGCGCCCCTGCGTTGCCATACACCGGCAACAGCCGCAGCAACTCTCGCTCTACCGCTCGAGACAGTGGGGTCGCAGCAGCCGCATCAGCATATATCCGCGGAGCAGCAAATACTTTCTTCCACAACATATGCCTTCAGTATATACTGATTCAGCATGCCGTATACTTCCATCACCACGACGCTCTCTGCCACAACAGCACTCCTTGCCCCAGCCGCACCCTGGATTGCATTGGGGTCGCTTTTTTTGACACTTATCGCTCTCCTACTGTTATGGTCGGTGCGTCGGCGCTTCATGCGCCTCTCGCTCGGCAGAACCGGCTCTATTGAAGAGAGTGTTACCCTGTTGTCTCGCGACGTCAAAAATTTACAAACGTTCCGCATCGAACTGGAAAAATATCTCAAAAACGCAGAGATCCGGATGCAACGCAGCACGCAAGGCATCGGCGTCGTGCGGTTTAACCCATTCTCGGGCGACGGCTCTGGCGGCAACCAAAGTTTTTCTGTCGCCTTCCTTGACGAAAGGCATTGTGGCGTGGTATTTTCAACTCTCTACGCGCGCGACCGAGTGGGCGTGTACGCAAAACCGGTAGAAAACGGCATCTCTTCGTTTGAGCTCACAGCGGAAGAGCGAGGAGCTATAGACAAAGCAAAACAGTCGATACTGGAGAGTAAAAAAACTCCTGCTGCCTAAATGCACACCAACTATGACCAAAAAAGAATCTGCTACACGGGACACCAGGCCGCCTATTGTGACGGTTGTGGGTCATATCGACCACGGTAAATCCACGCTGCTCGACTACATCCGCCACAGCAATGTGGCAGAAGGAGAAGCGGGCGGCATCACCCAACATCTCTCTGCCTATGAAGCAGCGCACGAGAGCCAGTCGGAAACTGGCGAGCCGTTGCTCCGCCACATTACCTTTCTTGACACCCCAGGACATGAAGCATTTCATGCAATGCGCGCTCGCGGCCTTGATGTTGCCGACGTCGCTATTTTGATAGTCTCTGCAGAAGATGGAGCAAAACCGCAAACGGTTGAGGCACTACGCGCGATAGAGAAAGCCGGCATCCCCTACATCGTTGCTTTTACAAAAATAGACAAGCCGGGCGCCGACCTTGAACGTGCAAAAATGTCTCTGCTTGAGCACAGCGTCTTACTTGAAGGGTTTGGCGGCGATATTCCTTTTGTCGCCATCTCGAGCAAAACAGGCCAAGGCATCCCTGAGCTGCTCGACCTCATACTCCTCGCCGCAGATATGGAAGGACTTTCTGCCGACCCCAGCCAACCTGCCCAAGGAGTCGTCATCGAAACAAACGTCGACAACAAGCGTGGCAACACTGCAACCCTTATCGTGCAAAATGGCACGATAACCAGCGGCGAATATATCGTCTGCGGTGAAAGTGTGGCACCGGTCCGGATTATGGAAAATTTTTTGGGCAAAACAATCACCCAAGCGCTCCCCGGCAGCCCTATCCGCGTCGTCGGATTTTCTACCCTTCCCCCTGTGGGCGCACACTGGCGCGTGGTTGAATCTAAAAAAGAAGCCGAGGTTGCAGCAGCGAGTGCGCGCACTAAACGCACAGCACCTCCACTACAGAAGTCTGAGTCAGAAGATCGCGTGCGATATATCTTGCCATTGGTTATCAAAACAGATGTCGCTGGCACCGCCGATGCAGTGCTCCATGAACTCGAAAAACTTCCAAAAGATGAACGTATGGAGGTGCGCGTCGTATCTTTGGGCGTCGGCCCCATTAACGAAAGCGATGTACGCTTTGCCGGCAGCGCGCAGCATCCCGGTATTGTGCTTGGCTTTAACGTCAAAACAGAACGCGAGGTGCGCGATTTGTCGGAACGCCTTGGCGTCACTGTTGCCGTGTTTGATGTTATCTACAAACTTGCAGAGTGGTTGGGAGCAGAAATTGAGACGCGTCGGCCGCGCCAAGAAACAGAGGAGCAGACTGGGACAGCAAAAATCCTCAAAATCTTTAGCGTATCGCGCGGGCGCGCGGTTGTTGGCGGCAAGATAGAAAGCGGCGCCTTAGTAGATGGCGGCCAAGTAGTGCTGATGCGCCGCGAGGCAGAAGTGGGCCGCGGTGAAATCATCAGCCTGCAAAGCCAAAAAAATGCGGTAAAAAAAGTTGAGTCCGGAGAATTTGGCGCCATGCTCAAAATCACTACCGAACCAGCACCCGGAGATTCGCTGTTTGTGTTTGAAGTGGTGACCAAGTAATTGAAATTCATGTCGACCAGAAACGAAAAAATAAAAGAGGCACTGCGCGAAGTCGCGGCAGAGTTTTTGGCAAGAGAAGCCGGGCGCAAGTCGCTGATAACCGTCACCCAGACCCGCGTGTCAGAAAATGGGCGCAGCGGGTCAGTCTACATTACCGTGCTGCCTGAAAGTGATGAGGAGTCCGCGCTCAAATTTGCAAACCGAAATCGCGGCGAATTAGGGATGTTTTTTAAAAAACGAGTCAAAGGAGTGCAGTTTCCGCACATTGAGTTTATTATTGACCGGGGCGAAAAAAGTCGCCAGCGGTTAGACGAGCTTTCATAGGACCCATCTGTGCGCTAAAGTGTAGGGGGCGGCCACGTCGTCAAGTGGTAAGACAAGGGTCTGCAAAACCCTTATACGCGGGTTCGATTCCCGCCGTGGCCTCAAGGCAAGTCTGGCAAGACGCCGGGATGATGAAATGGTAGACATAGGGGACTTAAAATCCCCAGAACGAAAGTTCGTGTGGGTTCGAGTCCCACTCCCGGCACTAGTCTATTGTGAGTCGACATTTTTTATAGTACGTTTGTAAGTGTTGGTGTTTGCAACTCCGCCCATAGCTCAGTTGGTAGAGCAACTCCCTCTTAAGGAGATGGTCCCAGGTTCGAATC
>CAYGHD010000011.1:0-19630 GCA_964349675.1 uncultured Candidatus Saccharibacteria bacterium | reverse complement strand
CCTTGTGGACCTTACTCCTTAGCCTGAAAGATGTTGATTCTCCGTTCGGCATTCAGGACGTAGTTGTGCTGGATGAGGAATGGTTCGATGGCCGGAATGTCCTTCTTTGGGGACATTGAGTCCATAAAATCTTGGAGCGAGTCAAACTGAAAGACAGACTCGTCCGCAATTTCCTTGAAAAGAACCAACCCAGGATGTTCCATCATTGCCGCATAGGCATTCTTCTTCACTTCGCGTTCGTCGCCATCGTAGGCGTCGAACTGGATTTCGGCATCGAAGAGAGAGCCGTTCATCCCTGGCTCGAGAAAGACGATCCATCCTCCTGGTCTCAGAACCCGCAGTGCCTCGTCAATGGATTGGCGCATCAATGCCTTCGGGACGTGGTGTAGCGAAAGCGTGAAAACAACAATATCGACGGTTTTGTTGTTGAACGCCAGACTCTCGGCGCTTCCTTGGCTGAACTGGGCGTTCGGGATGTTCCGTTCGATAGCGGTATTGATGTCCGATTCGCTCGGGTCGATGCCATAGAGAAATTTGCAAGCACGTGCAATGTCTTGCGATCGCGTACCTTCACCGCAGCCAACTTCGAGCACCTCCTTACCTGCCAAAGAAATGGCACCCGTCAGCTTCTCGAAGAATTCGTCTTTGATTCTTTTCATCGTAACCTCGTTGGGATTGTGGTTGTCTAAGGTGAACAGTACATCAAGTATGTACCGCTGTACATGAATTTCGAATCAGTCTCGGCATCTCTTCCATAATCTCGAAATATTAGAACCCGCTCAAAGCCATACACGAAAGGCCCGGAGAATTTGGTCACAAGTCGAGTTTGCTCGTCAGCAAACTCGCTCGCGACCCCGGCACTACGCGAGTACTTCCATTTTCTACAGCGGAATACCGCTAAGAAAATTAGGTCGCTCGCGGTTTTACAAGTGCACAGCAATACTTCGCCTTTCAAATCCCTCACGAAAGGTACGCAGGTACCTTTCTCACTTTCACCTAAAAAACAAAAGGCGCCCGAAGGCGCCAATGTTTTATACAGGTGGAAGTGGAGGGATTTGAACCCTCGTGCAACACAGATCGGCTAGTAGGTCTACAAAGGCTAGTCTGCTTATTTTGTCTTAAGTGTGTATCGTAGAAAGCAAACGAAATCGATATACACAGCAGATTCAAGTGTCAGCAACGAGTGAATCACGTTTCGTTGCACTAGCCTGGTTTATAACACCCGACCTACTCCATCAGGCGAGGAGCAGGGGATGCGACTTACGCTCGCGCGAACGCGAACTGGAAGTCGTTCGCCGCGAAATACGGCGAAACACTGTTTTTTGCAGTTATGGTTTCCAGATTTTTAAGAAGGTCTGGACTTCTCCTTTGCGTACTAACAGATTGATGTATTGTCTAGGCCTTTCACTCCCCGAGAGGACACAACTTCAGCAAAACGAAGTCTTTAGGGCACCGCAATTTTTTTGCTAAAAAATTTCTCTGTCTCGCGCCGGTCGCGCTCGACTAAGTGCCCTGCAGACTTATTTTGCTTTCGTAGCGTTCCGTGCTCACGGGGAATGCCTAGCTATTTTTCAAAGTCCTTTGTATCTCGCGCTTAGTGTCTCGCTCTTTCAAGACGGCGCGTTTGTCGTAGTTTTTGCGGCCGCGCGCAATTGCCAAGCGCAGCTTCAAAACTCTCCCTTTATTATACACCGAAAGTGGCACTATTGTCAATCCTTTCTGGCTTTCAAAACCAGCCAGCTTCTCGAGCTCTTTTTTGGTAAGCAGCAGTTTGCGTGTGCGCTCGGGCTCATAGTCTGCCGGGGTATTTGCTGTCTGGTAGGGTGGCACCGACATGCCCACCACATAGGCTTCGAGGCTGCCGCCGCGGGCGGTGGGGCGCACAATAATATGTGATCCTTCTAATTTACCGTGTTTGTTGCGGATGCTCTTTACCTCGCTACCCAGCAACTCCAAACCCGCCTCGAATTCCTCGAGGATTTCATAGTTCATCCGGGCTTTTTTGTGCTCGATGAGGTTCACGAGATGAATATACCATGTCTAGTTGTTTTTTTACCCCAGAGGGCAAAGATGCTAATATGGTGCATATATGGCCGAACAAAAAAATAAGCAGAAAAAGGGTCCTCCAGCACAGATGCCGCAATTGCCCCGAGGCGACTCTTTTTGGGTCAACTTGGCAAGCAGTGTTGCAATATTGCTGCTTTTGGTCGGCGCCTATGGCTATATCGCAAACGACAAGAAGAAACCGATAGACATCCCCATATCTCAACTAGCACAAGATGTGCGCGCCGGGCTGGTCAAGAGTGTCACCGTTAACGGAGACAACCTCACCATTGTCTATGCCGATGAGACGGAAAAAATTTCTAAGAAAGAGCCCGATGCTGCGCTGTCACAAACACTCACAAACTACAGCGTGCCAAAAGAGGCGCTCGACAAAGTAGCGGTTACGATAAAACGTGAAAGCGGTTTCCAGCATTGGCTCGGAATACTCGCACCATTTTTGGCACCGCTGCTTTTGATTGCGTTTTTTGTGTGGTATCTCTCGCGCCAAGTAAAAGGGGCTGGGATGCAGGCATTCTCATTTGGTCAGTCGCGGCCAAAGGTGACCGACCCAAATGACAAAGGCTCACGTGTGACCTTTAAAGACGTGGCGGGTGCCAAAGAGGCAAAGGTAGAGTTGCTCGAGATTGTCGACTTTCTCAAAAATCCAAAAAAGTTCCTCGACATCGGGGCGCGTATCCCAAAGGGTATTCTTTTGATGGGCTCGGCAGGTACCGGCAAAACACTGCTTGCCCGCGCGGTGGCCGGCGAGGCAGGGGTGCCGTTTTTCTCAATCTCGGGCTCGGAGTTTGTTGAGATGTTTGTGGGTGTGGGTGCCAGCCGTGTGCGCGACCTCTTTTTAACTGCCAAGCGCGCGGCACCTGCGATTATCTTTGTCGACGAAATTGACGCCGTGGGCCGGGTGCGCGGTACTGGCGTTGGTGGCGGCAACGACGAGCGCGAGCAGACGCTTAACCAAATTTTGGTTGAGATGGACGGTTTTGAGCCAAACGAAAAAGTGATAGTGATGGCGGCAACCAACCGCCCTGACGTGCTTGACCCAGCGCTCGTGCGCCCAGGCCGCTTTGACCGCCGGGTGATGATAGACTTGCCTGACCGCCAAGACCGCAACGAAATCCTGCATATCCATGCGCGCAAAAAACCGCTTGCCGAAGATGTGAACTTAGCCGTCATTGCCGAGCGCACCCCGGGCTTTAGCGGTGCCGACTTGGCCAACCTAATGAACGAGGCTGCCATTTTGGCCGCACGCGAGAACCGTAAAACCGTTGCGCAGTTTGACCTCATTCGCTCTATCGAAAAGGTGATGCTTGGCCCCGAGCGCAAGACAAATGTCATGAACGCGCGCGAGAAAGAGATAACCGCCTACCACGAGGCAGGGCATGCACTTGTTGCATCTGTCTTGCCCTATGCCGACCCTGTGCACAAAATCTCAATCATCAGCCGTGGCCGCGCAGCTGGGTATACGCTTAAACTCCCGTTTGAAGACAAGCGTATGCAGAGCAAAAAAGAATTTTTGGACGACATTGCGATGTCGCTTGGTGGCTATGTTGCCGAAAAAGAGGTCTTTGGTGACGTGACGACCGGCCCATCCAATGACATTCAGGTGCTCACCAACTTGGCGCGCAACATGGTGACTCGTTGGGGCATGTCGGACAAGGTGGGGACCATAGCGCTCGAGGGCGACGGTGGCCGGGCGATGTTTGGCGCAGGTGTGGACGGCCGCGAATATTCTGAAAAGGTGTCGGGCGAGATTGATGCAGAGGTAAAACACATCATCGACGGTGCATACAAAAAAGCGCACGACATCATCACGCATCAGCGCAAAGTGTTGGACGCTATCGCGCTCCGGCTTGTTGAAGTAGAGACGCTCGAGCGCGAGGAGTTTGAGACCATCCTCGTCGCCCACGGCATCACCCCAAAAAAGAAGCACGACATTGAACCAAAGCCGGTGGTCGTAGACTTCTAAATATGTCACTCATATAAAAAATTACCCGCCCGAGGCTGTTGCCTGGGGCGGGTTTGTTTATGCGAACGAGAAGTTCAATGTGCGTCCAGCCCAGAATGGCCTGATGGTCCAAGGACCAGCTTGATACTCGAGGGGGATTTGAAATGGTACATCGTCGAGTCGAACACGTTGGTGGTCTCTACTCAAGCCGTAGAGCACTCTGGCATTCTCGTGAACAAACCGCTCAAACGTCACTCTATAGCGGTCGCTTCGTACCAAGTCCTCTAATGCGTGCGCATACAGCAGGAGCAAGAAGGGGGCTGTGTATGCGCCGCAGGCACATGGTCCGATGCGGTGCTTTTCTCCTATAGGATGGGGCGCGTCGTCGCCACCTGCCATCACCCACGGATGACATTCGGACACAAGTCCGACAAGGCCATGCATATCCGCGAACGTCTTTGGCGGCGGCTTGCATGCGGTGCTCGTGTCACCGTAGCTCGTTGTCTCATTTTCGACGAGATGGTGCGCCGTCAGGGTTACGAAGAAGTGTCTCGTCTTGGCCCACTCCTTCCAGTAGGGGATGCAGCGTGCGTCGGTGCCATGCTCCCAGATGAGCACGGTGTTTGTCCCGCGCACAAACATGTCCATGACGGGCACAAACAAGTATTCCGCATCGCGGTTGTCGGCATGCTGAAGTGGGAGTTCGGGATGGAAGTGAACTCGAACACCCTTCTCACCGCAGTAGCGCACCTGCGGCAAGATGTTGTAGTAGTCGGTGACCCCAAGATGGGAGCCGGTCGTACGCGCTTTTGGATAGACTTTGGCGTCGCGTACGCCGCAGGCAACCCACTCGTCGATCATCGCGAAGGTCGTATCTTCCGTGAGTTGGACTATAGGGATGAACGTAATGTTTTTCCCGCGGGGTGCAGCTCTGCATGTGTCGACGTAGGCGATGGTGCTTGCGCCGGTAAGCAGGCCGGTACGCGTATTCGGCATTGGTCCGATCAGACGGGCGCCGCCCTCATACGCGAGCGTCACGAGCGGCGGCAACACATCGTCTTCGCGCACATGCGAGTGTGGGTTCAAAAGCCAAGGTACTGCGTACATGGGATACTCCTGTGATTGTGCAACCACTGCGAACAGTACCAAAAGGGGAGGGTAGGTGCAATTGAAATATAAAAAACCAGCCGCTCCTGTGTGAGGGAGCGGCTGTATGTTACCCAAGTAGCTTGTGTGCCCGGCGTATGGTCGAGCGGATGCCGAACGGGTTGAGTATTGCTATTGAACCGATAAACACGGAATCGACTCGTCTGCGCAACCCACCGGCTTCAACCAAGTAGTCGACGTCATCGGCTTCAAGTATGCCGCCCCCGGCGTTGACCGGCTTTTCGAGCCCCGCATCAAACGCCTGCACCAACCACTCAGCAACAAGGGGGAGCAGCGGTTTTCCAGAGAGCCCACCTCCGCCGTACTCTTCGTGGCGGCGGCGCAATGGCGAGCCGATGGGGAAGAGTTCCTCCCAATCTATTTTATCGGGCAGCTCGCCAAAGGGTACGGTGTTGGAGATGCAGATGCCGTCGCACGCGGGATGCGACGCAATAATCACAGCATGCCTGGGGTCAACGAGCAGATTCAACTTCACCATGAGCGGCACACCCAACTCTTGCAGGATGTCCAGCAAGAGGTGCGCTTTGTCTGCAAGTTTGGCAAGGTCGGCCCCTGTATTAGGGCAGGTGATATTGACCTGGAGCCCAACCTCCCCGTCGCGAGGCAAATGCAACGCATTTGGTGTCGTTATCTTCCACGCAGATACAAATCCACGCGCCTGTTTTTCCCATTGATGCTCATGTCCAATCGGCATCCACGACAGCATGAACGGTCCTCCACGCTGTTGCCACTTGTTTTCCCCAAAGAGCACTAGCGCCCCGGGGCCGGCCAAAGCAACCGAGTTGAGCATGATCTGCGATTGGATGTCTGACCATATGCACTTCGGGAACCAGTGAAATGGTTCGAAGTCGTCTTTCGACCCGCGCAGCGGCATGTTGCCTATGTTTGCGTAGGTAGTGGTTGTCTTCGCGACGAATGTCGACCCCTTGAAGTTCCATATCATGCGCCCCACAAGCGGAATGCGATGGAATGAATACCCTCGGCCAAAAAACCCTCTGGTGCCCGATGCATCCAAGCAAGGGCCAAAGTCCATATTGCGCAGTATCATGGAACGCTCCTATTTACTCCACTCAAGAGCCTAGCATATACGAGTTTATTTTACGAAGTGTGGGCGCGCTAGGACTCGAACCTAGAACCGCCGAGGTATAAGCTCGGTGCACTAACCATTGTGCTACGCGCCCATCGAACCATTGTGTCCCGATGTTCTAATCGGGAGCCCGACCAAGGCGTCGGACCTACGCGCCCGTGCTCAGAATATACCTCGTTTGTCACTCAAAGTGTAGGGCTTGTGCGCGGCGGGCGAGCGTCTCTTGGAGAAGCGAATACTTTTTAAGCTCCGCGTCTTTTCCAATTATGTTGAGCGCCTCGGTGCGTGCTGCCTCCACCAACTTAATGTTTTTGAGTGCCTCCATGCCAATGTCCGAGATGCCCCACTGTTTGCGGCCGCTTAACTCTCCGGGGCCGCGCTGCATCAAATCTTGCTCAGCAAGTTCGAACCCGTTTTTGGCTGTGACCAGTGCTTTAAGCCGCGCTAATGTATGTTCGCCCTTACTCTCGGGGCAGACAAAACAATATGCCTGATGATTTGAGCGTACCACGCGCCCGCGCAGCTGGTGCAGTTGTGCCAAACCAAAGCGCTCGGCACCTTCGATAAAAATCATTGTGGCGTTGGGGACGTTGACCCCAACCTCGACCACAGAGGTGGCCACAAGGATGTCTATCTCGTGCCGGGCAAAGCGTGCCATCACATCATCTTTTTCTTTTGGGGTCATCTTGCTGTGCAGTATTGCCAGCTCGTATTGTTGGAAGATTTCTTTTTTAAGCCGCTTGGCTTCGGCCGTGACAGACTTGGCTTGGAGCGCGAATGCTTTGTCGGGGTCAGGCTCGTCGATGCGCGGGCAGATCACATAGGCTTGCCTACCTTCCTTTAATTGTTCGTGCATTTTTGCATACGCTTTTGCGCGCTCTGTGGGTTTTACAATTTCAGTAATAATCGGTTTGCGGCCAGCGGGCATCTCGTCGAGCAAGGTCAAATCCAAGTCGCCGTAGGCGGTGAGTGCCAAAGTGCGCGGTATGGGGGTGGCAGTCATCGACAATAAATGCGGGATACGTGCGTCGCCGTTTTTGCGCGCCAGTTTTTTGCGCTGGTTAGTGCCAAAGCGATGCTGTTCGTCTATCACCACCAGGCTCAGATGTTTAAACTGCACCGCCTTTTCAATAAGCGCGTGCGTGCCAATCAAAATAGGTATCTCGCCTCCTGCCACCCACTTTAAAAGTTGTGTGCGTGAGATGGTGGTCGAGCCACCTTTTTTGGTTTTTGAGGGGAATTTAAAACAGCCCGAGCCGGTGATGAGCCCGATGTTTATAGGGAAGGGAATAAAATATTTAATAAACGACTCAAAGTGTTGCTTAGCCAAAATCTCGGTAGGTGCCATGTAGGCTACTTGGAGTGTGCCAAAGTTTTGGTTTGTGGGGCGGGTACGCACTGCGGCAAAGGCTGCCGTGGCAGCCACAGCTGTTTTGCCGCTTCCCACATCTCCTTCAAGTAAACGCGACATAGGCTGCCCGGAGCGCATGTCGGTCAATATATGTTCGACTGCGCGTTGCTGCGCACCCGTGGCTGCAAAGGGGAAGGTTTGCATAAACTCGGCAATAGCTGTGGGTGGTGCATCCACGGCAAAGCTTTGCTCATGCAATGAGCGCATGCGCTCTTGCCTTCGCTCAAGCTGAATTAAAAAAACTTCTTCAAACGCAAACCGTTTGCGCGCTGCGTCCGCGTCTTTTTGTTTTTCGGGCGCATGCATCCACACTAAAGCAGCTTTTAGTGTGGGGAGGTTGTAGCGCTTTAAAATCTCTGGCGGTATTGGGTCTTCCACGCTTTCGACAATGCCGCTCTTTAGTACTTTTTCTATCGCATGCCGCAGCCATAGCGAGGTGACGCCACGGCTCTCGGGGTAGACGGCAAAGAGTTTAGCAGCGCCAAGATCCGACCTTGGAGAGCCTTGAGTTAAGGTCGGATCTTTGTCATCCACATCAACAAACAACTCTCCCTCGACCGCGGACACTTTTTCTAGTTGCGGGTTGGCGAGGTAGAGTTTGCCTGCTGAGCCCGAGACTTTTCCTGTAGCACGCACCGTCGTGCCATCCATATACATCTTTGCGATGTATGGCTGGTTAAACCACATCAACTTGATGTGCCCGCTGTTGTCGCGCAGGTATCCTTCCGACACGGGGATGCGGCGCTTCCACGACTTTTTTGTCTCCAATTTTTCTAGCACTCCGGTGACGGCTGCGTCCATACCCAGGGTGAGCCCCGCGATGGCCGACTCATTGCCCGGCGCCTCAAAGCGGGAGGGGAAGTGGTGCAAAAGGTCGTAAATAGTTTTGATACCCAGCTTGGCCAGTGCTTGCCTGTGCGGCTCGCTCAGGCGGAAGTGTTGGGTAAGTAGGTCGGCGAGCTCCATACGCCAATCATACCAAAAGCTTGCTACAATAGACCCGTATTCATTTATCTGACCAACGGTATGGCAACACATTCGATCAAACTCAGTGCAGGAAGCAACACAGCAGGAAAGGCGATTGCATTACACAAAAAACTCGGGGGCAAAATCCGCATCCAAGCAGCAGCGCCAGTTACAAGCAGAGACGACCTAAGTTTGGTCTACACGCCAGGCGTTGCAGCTGTCTCGACGCTCGTTGCGGGCACCAAGCACAAACTCCATCCAATTAAAAAACAAGAGACGCTCGCAAAGGAGTACACCATTAAAAAACGCATGGTCGCCGTTATCTCCGACGGCTCGGCGGTGTTGGGGTTGGGCAACATCGGGCCATATGGCGCATTGCCAGTGATGGAGGGTAAGGCGGCGCTGTTTAAATCGTTTGCGGATGTAGACGCATTTCCGATTGTACTCGACACGCAGAATGTCGACGAGATTGTCGAGACTATTGTGCGCATCGCGCCCGCGTTTGGTGGCATCAACCTCGAAGACTTTGCAGCACCAAACTGTTTTGAGATTGAAGAGAGGGTAAAAGCGGCGCTCAATATCCCTGTGATGCACGACGACCAGCACGGCACAGCAATTGTGGTGCTTGCGGCGCTCATTAATGCAGCAAAGGTGGTAAAGAAGGACTTAAAGAAATTAAAAGTCGTTGTGGCGGGTGCTGGTGCGGCAGGCACCGCAGTGACCAAGTTGCTGCTCTTGGCAGGAGTTAAGGATGTGATTGTCCTCGACAGTAAGGGCGTCATTCGTGTGGAGAGCAAAGAGCCGCACAAGCAAGTGTTAGCCAAGCAAACCAACCCACGCCATGTGCAGGGTGGTTTAGAAGAGGCGCTTGCGGGGGCGGACGCGGTGGTTGGCGTCTCGGGCCCGGGGCTGATGCAGGCGCGGCATGTACAGATGATGGCCCCACGGGCGATTGTTTTTGGGCTTGCCAACCCGATTCCCGAAATTATGCCGGACGATGCAAAGCGAGGAGGGGCAGCAGTGGTGGCGACAGGGCGTAGCGACTTCCCCAACCAAATCAACAACTCACTCGCGTTCCCCGGCATCTTCCGCGGGGCGCTCGACCATAAGGTCACCAAAATTACCGACAAGATGAAGCTCGCTGCGGCCCACAACCTGGCTGCATTGGTCAAAAAGCCTGTGGCAGACAAAATCATCCCTGGTCCCTTTGATAAAGGGGTCATGCAAGCGGTTGCAAAGGCGGTGCGGTAAGTAAAATGTTTGCCAGAAAGGCCAAAAAACCTTATTTTAAGCCATTTTTTGCATATACTAGACAATATACTTGACAAACGTCAAGTAACTTGCTATACTGTTTGCATACGATGACCTCTTAGAGGAGAGAGTCGTAGAGAGAAGCCGGGCGGCAAAAGGCACATCTTTATATATTTTGGCCCATTTTGCCCTCCGACTTCTCTCGAAAGAGAGACATTCTTTGACAAAAGAATAGCGGATAGAAACAACGCAGAATAACTGTCTGTAAAAAGACAACTGCATTTGTTGTTCCTCTTCGCCGGCCTCAACCGATGAGCCCAAGAGCACGAGTGCTTAAGGATGTCCTCTAGTGTTGGGTATGGCAAGAGGGATCGCATAGTGCGAGACCTATGATCACCAGGGAGGTGACTGTGAACGAAACGGCAGGAATGACCGGGCACCTCTTCGAAGAAAAGGTGATCGGTACGTGCAAGGCGCGGTGGGTGGGTGCCCATATGCGCTACAAGGAGGCGGTGGAGGAGGTTCGCAAGAACCAGCCGCTGCTGCGAACGCCGACCGCGGCCAAGCTGGTCGCGCTGGTGTCCGAAAAACTCGGGCAGCCGGTGCGGTTTTGCACCGCGGTGGGGAGCTGTGCAGACGTGCTGCACGGCATCGATGGATTCTTCGAGCTTCGTGAGAAGCCCGAATGTGTTGTCACCATCGACCTCACGTTGAACGACAATAAGGACGCCTGCAAGGCGGACTTGTTGGTCAAACTGGAGGACGTCAAAAACCTTCCAGTGCTGGCGGCCCGTGTTGCGGGACGCTTCGAGACAAAGCTCACGAGGAGGGCTGTGTGACAAAAAAAATATCTGACAGGCAAAACGAGGCTGCTGAGCCCCACGCCTTCCTGTTCAAGTGCCCGAATTGCGGCGAATATCCGGTTTCGGAGAAAACGCTGCGAACCTTCCTCCCCCCGAGGCTGAAGCGGGGACTGACGGAGGAGTTGCAAAATGGCGCGCATGGTGCGCGCATCGACTTCAGCACTTGTTGTCCAGACTGCGAACCGGATGGCGAGTCAACCTTAAAGTTGGTGGTCTTACGACCCCGGCTCAACTGAGATCAGCTTCGGCTGGTCTCCCTTCTACAGTCAGCGAGTGGCGCTGATTGTTTGGGGAAAAAAGGAACGTTACCGTGAATATTCCGAACTCCAAGGTTTACGAGAAAGTCCTGTCGGCCGGCGAGATCCTGACCAGCCCCTATGGGCTGGTGCGGCCCGTCCAGGTCGCTATCGTCCGCGGCGGCGTCGTTGTCGCCAAGGGCTTCGCGGAGGGTAACCTCCGCGTGCAGGTGCGCCGGCAGGCCAGTCAGGCGCGTCGCGCCCAGCTGGTTAACCGCGACGTGCGGCCGGTCGTCGGCGGCAGCCTCGACCACGTCGTCGACCGCTTTGAGCGGGTGAACCGCGCCGGAGATCGGTATAAGTACCGGTCGTGGAAGCTCTGCACGAGGCGGTCGACGCAGTACAAGCCGGTCTCCTGCGAGGTCCACTTGGACTCGTAGGTAGTTCTTTTGCCCACCAGACCCGACGCACAATCGGGCTGGAAAACTTAATGCCGACACTTCGTGTGGTCGGCATTCCTTTTAAGCACTGTATTCGATCGCAGACGGCTTGCTATGAGCGAGCAAAGCGAGTCGAATAGAGAATTTAAAAGGGGATGCACGATGCAGACCCTACTTCATGGAGGAGACAATGGAAGATCCCACCACCAGCGCCACAACAAATGCAGGGAAGCAAGCGCGATAATATAAAAAATGTTTCCCTAAAAAAAGGAGGTGCCTGTGAACTAGTGCGAAGCTCTAGCGAGCAACAAAGCCGTGTGCACCGGCTACATATACATTCCCGTGAAGGAATGATAAAACGTGCACAAACTTGGGAGTCCCTACGACTCCCTCCCTCTTAAGTACTTGATACGTCGAGTTTTCAAGAGGGGAATGTTCCCCGAAGTTGTGCAAACCCGAGTGTTGGTAAAACCCAACGCTCAAAAAACGGAGACAAGGTATGTTGGAAGTATCGAGCACCCACTTTCGTGCGATTCTGCGCCTCCCCATTGGGGAGCAGGCTCTCAGCCAGGTTCGCGATCAATTTGCTGTGGCAGCAGGTTGGAGGAATTTCAAATTTCCTCCAGTCCTGTTTTCTACCCACCTGGTTTACGATAAGGGTGTGCCTCTGGAAGCGGCGATCATCGAGGCGACGGTGCCGTGGACTGACGCCGCGGTCTTTCAGGCTCAGTTCTGCATCGTCCTGAAGGCGCTCCGCGAGCATGTGCCCACCTACGGCAACATCGATCTCGAAGTGCGGGAGTGCAAAATCAAGAAGATCTTGTAACCTCTGCAGATTGCAAGTCTGCCGTACCCAGGATGCCAAAAGGCATACTGGAGGGAGCTACGTTAACGCTCCGCCTTCCTCGGGTGTGTGCCCGGGCTGATGAGTCCGCCGCCCTCTGCGGTCACAAGGACGAAAAGGTAAAAATATCTACAGGGTCATGAGTCACGCATAGTGTGAGAACGCTCCCAACTGCGCTTGCAAGACGGAGCACAAAACTCTCTCCTCTAACCACCGTGCATGGCTCGTGGCCCTGTGGAAGTATTGACTTTTTGTTATAAATCAGTTACAGTTATGCTCGTGCGTGCAGTAGTTGCACGGTTGATAACACAGATGGAGGGCTAATTGGGACCTCGTACAAAAAATCTTGGCAACGCCTACCTGCTGGAGTCCCCTCAAGCAGGGGAGCTTGGGCGGTGGGCGGCCTTGGCGACACTACGGCGGGCACCGCAAGAGCCGCCCACTGAAGAAACAGACGTCAACGCTGTGCTTGCGTGGGCACAGCAAGTTGTCCAACAAGAGTCGTCCGGCGCGTCGGTCTACAGCGCAGCTGTGAACGGTGCGTTGATGCTCTGGCTCGCGTGGTTCGACCAACGGGCAACCGGGAGCTGGTACGTGCTCCAGGTTTCCAAGGATGCTCTGCGGGTCTATTACAGTACGGGAGAAAAAGCGTACTGCAATGTACTTGCGGTCGACTCGCTCTGGCATCCGGGGCGTGTATCGCAGGAGGCATTGGACGACGTCTCCTTCTGTGCCAATTGGCCAGAGGAGCTTCAGCAGCGCATCTATGGTCGGGTTGCGGCACCAAAAGCCGCCTGACCTTTTCTCTATAGCAACGCGTTTCTCGGGGCGGGCGGCACATAGTGCCCCCGCCTCTTTTCTTTTCCTCTATACTTTTGCAACGTACACCGGTCGTTTATACTACGTTGGTAATGATCGAGCTCAAAAACGTTTCAAAAGAGATTGGCGGCCGCACGGTGGTGCGCGATGTGTCGCTCACCATACCCACAGGGGTCGTATTTGGTTTTTTGGGGCCAAACGGCGCGGGCAAAACAACGACGATAAAAATGTTGGTGGGGTTGAATCATCCAACTGTGGGGCAGGTACGCGTTGGCGGCTCGATGCCTACTGACAAAGCCGCACGTGCACGAATCGGTTTTATGCCCGAGACTCCTCAATTTTACGACCACCTCAGCGGGTTGGAGTTTTTGCGTTTTTGCGGCGAACTTTTTTCTGCACACACAGACGAGGTGCAGTACTTCGCTGCGCTTGAGCGGCTCGGCATCTTTGAAGCAAAAGATCAAAAAATTTCTACCTACTCAAAAGGGATGAAGCAGCGTCTTGGATTTGCACAAGCGTTACTCAACGACCCGCAGTATCTGTTTTTGGACGAGCCGCTGGATGGGCTTGACCCGCTGGGGCGCAAGGCGCTCAAAACCATCATCACCGAGCTGAAAGCGCAAGGAAAAACGATTTTCTTTAACTCGCACATTCTTTTTGACACGCAAGAGTTATGCGACCAAATCGGCGTGCTCCACCAAGGCTCATTGTTGTATGCAGGGCCGGTTGAGGACTTTACTCGCGGCAAAACGCTTGAAGAGCAATTTGTTACTACCATTGAGTCGCTTGGCACAACTATATGACCAGACCAACATTTCACGCTGCCTACACGGTAGCAAAAAATACGTTTAAAGAGAGTATCCGAGACAAAGTGTTGTATGTGGTTGCCGCGTTCGCTTTTTTATTCATCACATTTACCTTGTTTTTAGGGTCAATTTCGCTGGGTGAGGATGTCCACGTGGTGCGGAGCCTGGGGCTCGCGGGCATGTATCTGTTTGGTTTGTTTATCACCATCTTTTTGGGTACGGCGCTGGTATACAAAGAGCTTGAGCGCAAGACACTTTATTTTATTTTATCCAAACCGATAACAAGGGGAGAGTTGCTCGTGGGCAAATTTGCGGGGCTCTGGGCGAGCGTGTCGTTGTCTATTGTGGGCATGCTGTTGGTGTACTTGGGGGTTGTCTATGCAGGCGGCAAAGTTTTTGACACGCTCGCGGTTGTTGCGGTGCTGCTGCAGTTGTTTGAAATGGCGCTGGTCATTGCACTCTCTTTGTTTTTCTCAACCTATGCGCGGCCGCTTGCGGGGGCAGTGTATGCGCTGCTCGTGGTGTATATTGGCCACTCGCTGGGGCTCTTAGTTGCGGTTGCGGCAAAAAGCGGCGGGTTTAGTTGGTATATTGCCCAGGCGCTCTACTATGTGCTGCCTAATATGGAGAAATTTAATATCCGCGACCTCGTGCTGTATGGTGCAGCCCCAAGCCTCATGAATATGTTTTTTGTCTTTTTGTATGCAAGCGTCTATGTGGCAGTGCTGCTGTATGTAGCGACTGCATTATTAAAACGCAGAGAACTGTAATGTATGGTACGTGTGCCAAAAAACATACAAGGGTTTGCATTGGCTGGGTTGCTGCTTGGCGCTATTGCGCTTGCGCAGTACGGAGCCGACCAGCACAAACCAGAGCGCGTGCCGCAGCTGTTGGTGCCACTGCCTGCATGGGTGCTGCAGCTTACAAACTTTGGGCTACACTCTGCAACCGCGTCGCTGCTGTGGCTCAACGTGGTGCAAACCATAGGGACTCCTGGTGTGTCTTTTTTGGGGTTAGCGGCACATTTAGATACGCTGACACGGGTAGATCCAAAGTTTAGCTACCCCTATGCGTTTGCGGTGCTGATTATCCCGGCCATCGACCAAGTGGAGACGCCAACTGCGCTTGAGGTGGGGAAGCGCGGTATCGAAAACAAGCTGCCAGACTGGCGCATCCCGTACTATGTGGGCACAACGTATCACATGGTGCTGAAGGATCAAAAAAACGCGGCATACTATCTGCGTCTTGCGGCAGACACCCCCGGTGTGCCCGAGGGGATACGGATTATGGCGTACAACTATGGCACGCGCAGCGACTTGCGTGAACAGACAAAACAGATTTGGGTCGGTATTTATGAAAATTCTCAAGACGAGGTGGTACGCGAGCAGGCGCTCGACAACATCGAGCATATAGAAATTCTGACATTGCTCGAGCAAGCGATGAAGAGGTACAAAACAATCACCGGTGCATACCCAAAAACGCTCGACGCGCTTGTGCAAAAGGGCATACTCTCTGCAATCCCAACCGACCCGTTTGGCATCGTGTTTGATACTGATGGCAACGGCAAAGTCCTCTCGGCGGAGATTGCGGCGCCACGGTAGCCTTATCCACAGTTCCAAAGGTGCGACCTCCGGGATTGGGGCTATTAATCTTATAATTTGCTGACAGATTAGTTTAAAAAAACTAGATGTTCTTGCGTGGTATAATTTTTAGTAATGCGAAAAATTTTCATATACATCGTATTTGGCGCTATTGTAATCCTCGTTGCGTTTTTTAGTCTCCGGTCAAATGAGGTGATGGCTCCAATTGCATTAGCAACTAATGTCCCGTCTTTATGCGGGTTTATAGCTGGCAGCATAGACGTCCCTGCATGGTCATATCAATCTTCCTGTTATACGAAATTGGCGGTCAAGCATAACGATGTCACTATTTGCAACTCCATTCCAGATATATATAGCAGCACCGTTCTTAACGTACGCGCAGGATGTTATGCAGAAGTCGCTTTAGTTGTCAGAAATACGTCTGTCTGTAGTTTGCTAGGGAGTCTCTCTGACGGGTGTTATTTCCGCTATGCAAGACGACTTCCAGACCCAAATATTTGCTTATCTATTCAAAACACGCATGACAAAATCTTCTGTCTTGAATATTTCAGAAATGACGATACTTGCTACCCCATTTCTAAAGACGCGGATCGGCTTCAGTGTTTTGCACTTCAAGCCCAAGATGAGGGCTTACAGATCCAGTAAGTGTAATCTTTTCGTAGCAGGTTCGAATCCCTACTATCTTAACGCAATGATAGCAAAAATCGGACAGGGAAACCCCATCCGATTTTGCTATTGCGGTGCAGGTGGGTTAAGTGCCCACCGACATCAACCAGTGTAAGGGTTTTTGAGCGATTTCTCCACTCGTGATTTTGAGGCATGTGGGTCGGGGTGCGATTTTGAAAAGTGACAAAAGTGACACTATTCTCGCGTTTTACCGTGTCACTTTTTCTTTTGATGTAACAGGCCAAGGTATAGAGCGACTGAAACCGCGATCAGTAGGAAGACTCCTGTATTTACGAACAGCCCAAAGGTATATCCTTCGCCGGAAGCCCTAAGCCACTCTTCGGCTATTTTGACGCCCGTTAGCAATAGTAAAAGTGCCGGGAGAATAATCGTATAGAGCATCCACATCCAGTCTGAGAACCATGGATAGGCAGCGAGATATGCTTTACCCTCTCGAGTGATCAACTCCTGCCCAATAATGTCATTTAATTTATTCTCAAGTTGTTGAAGATATTTATACTGACGTTCAACAAAAACAGCCGTCTGAAAATACCGCAGCGTAAACATGAGAATGAGAACCCAGACAACGTTGCCAATAATCGCTAGGTCCACTTGAAACGTCAGCCCAAACTTGAAACTGAGGTAATCGGTAACAGCAAGGTCAGCCGCGCTCGGGAAAATAGTTTGGAACGCGAAGAACGCGGCCGCGATAATAACAAGCAACATGGCGCGATCACGCCGCTTTACCGCTTCACCAATTATCGAGCAAGTATCCTTGTAGTGATCGTAGATTAACGAAATTGTATCAGTGGGCATAACGATACACTTGGTATGGCGCTGTATTGAGGGCTTGCATCACGTTGGCTTCACTGAAACCTTCCACTAATGAGTACTTGCCGTTCTGCAGCTCCTCGGGCAACTCGTAAGAGCGGTCAAGTCGCACCACTGCGATGCGCTTGCCTTCTTGCATGCTCTGGTAAATTTCAAAGTTGATCCAATTTTTGTAACCGATCAGGCCGCTCTTCCAGTGTCGGTCATTAGCTTGCTTACCCACGATGACCAACGTATGAGTTGCACCTTTTATTTTTGATGTGAGCGCTGCCTTAATACGCCCCACATTGGAACTATCGATTTCCGTGGGCGTGCCGTCGTCAAACGTAAACTGGAAACGCGGATTAGCATGCCACGCTTCCAACAGATATTTATAGTGCTTATCGTTCGTATAATCAAAGCTCACAAAAACAGTGTCCATAATGAGTAAGAAATTAGTAGTAATTAACCGCGCGGGGGGAACGGATCATTGCCATAACTGTTTCGCTCCTGAATCTTGCCGTCCTTGCCGTGAATAAAGTGTTCGACGCTTCTATCCTTCGCCACTCGCTCTCCGGCATCGAGTGCATTGTCTTTTGTACGATGCGATGAGAGCGGTGTCCCACTGCCCTCGCGCTTGTTCTCCCATCGCTCGCGATCAGAGTTGTAAACGGTGTGTATATTTTTTGCCATACTTAATAAAGATTAGCGGGAAGCGTAGTGACTACGACCCCCTGAATAATAAATTCGTCCGAAAGAACGATCGGTTTATGTGACGAATCTGTGGAATTTGGCTTGAGCACGATCACCCCCTCTTCGTGATGGAGGTGCTTGATCGTAGCTTCGTCGTTAATGAGAGCAACCACCTTCTCACCATCGCTCGTACTCGACTGTTGTCGTACTAACACTAGATCACCATCATTGATACCGGACTTGTTCATGGACGTTCCAACAGCACGGAGAAGGAAGTACATGTGCCCAGGCCGCGCGATGCGCGTAGAAATCGGAATTAGCGCTTCAACGTCTTGTTCAGCTAGTGATGGTAGCCCACACGCAACAGAGCCAACGAGCGGCACACTTACCGTCTGCTCTGACATGGTTGGAGTCTTTCGTGGAGAGAGCTTAATAACTCCGTCTTCATACTTAAGGAGTCCTCGACCTTCAAGTCGCTTTAGCATGAGTTGTACCGAGCGAGGTGAGACATACCCGATAGTCTTCCCGATCTCACGTAAAGAGGGTGTAACGCCGGTATGGATAATTTGATTGCGCAGGAATGAATATCCCTCCAAATCCCTTTTTTCTGTTCTGTTCATACAGCTAATGATACACCTCTGTCCACATCTGTCAACTAGTGCTAATATACTCTGTATGAACCAGTTTTCCCGACACGCCATAGCCGAATACTTGCCTGAAATTAAAGGCATTTGTGCTGCTATCGAGGTTGAACTGTCTAAGCATGATCTTGACGGATTGACGCAGCTGCAACCACTCCCCGCTATCGAACAATACGGCCGCTCAAAAATCGTCTACGCGATGATGCTCGTCCACGAATGGCTCAAGGATTCGGCGTTCACCGCCAGCCACTTTCATCTGCAGAAAAAAGACAAGTCCGCCAAGTGGGCAGACATGATTGCCATCCTTAATGCAAAAATTCTTGAGTATCAAAACGATATTCCCGTGGTCATCCTCTCCCTATCTCGTAGTGGCCGTATTGCGCGAACATCGACGGCACCGTCTTTGAGCATGAGTTTGAGAGTGGCGGATTCAAGAAAGATATATTGTTTATGCTCCACGAGCACGACGGATACGTACAGACGCAAGACATTCAAAAACGCCTCGGATCAAAAAGTACCGCCGCCGTTTCCAAAACCATCGCCGCGATCAATGCTGTGCTTCGTGCAAAACTCCAGCTTCCAAAGAAACAAGATGTGATTGAGAGCAAGCGCGGATCCGGCTATCGCCTCAATCCTTTGTACAATGTAGTCATCACAAACTGACACTTCCCACACCCCGAGTGGAAAAGTCTTTGGAATGTCTCGCAAATGTGAGGCATTTAAGGTTGAGCATTCTAGATACATTCCATGTAAATATCGCGGCGTTTGAGCCATTGTTAGTACATGGCTACAAAACTTTCATGGCACACGGTTGAGAGAAAGGTCAGCGACCTGGTGCCTAACATCAAGAATCCGCGCACGATGTCTCCAAAGCAGATCGACGACCTCAAGCGCTCGCTCAAGAAATTTGACCTCGTTGAGCTGCCGGTAGTAGACACGGATAACACAGTAATCGCCGGACACCAGCGCCTCATGGTGCTCAAACTGCTGGGTCGTGAGAGTGAAATGATCCCCGTGCGTTTGCCGAATAGAAAGCTCACGCAAAAGGAGTACGAGCAGTATCTCCTTGGTAGCAATCGCATACACGGCGATTGGGATTGGCAGGCACTGGCCGATAACTTCGACATCGAGACGCTGCTCTCCTCGGGTTTCGATGACACCGACCTGACGCACATCTTCGATGACCTCGAGGTAGAGGACGACGAGTTTGATGTCGAAAAAGAGCTGGAGAAAATCAAGAAGCCGACGACGAAGCTGGGCGAGATGTTCCAGTTGGGTACTCATCGCATCATCTGCGGAGACAGTACCGATCCGGAAGTGATC
>CAYGHD010000010.1:0-21041 GCA_964349675.1 uncultured Candidatus Saccharibacteria bacterium | reverse complement strand
GGGAGGACTTGCACCTCCGACCTTGGGTTTATGAGTCCCATGCTCTAACTACCTGAGCTACGCCGACATTGCCTCGCCTCAGCACAAGGCCAAGGCAGAGGTATGGTACAAGCTAGCATTTTTATCCAACATCTTCAACGCGCCCTCGCAGGGTCTGATACAAATGCGCATAGGCGATTGCAGATATGGGCATAGTCACCAAAAGCCCGACAACCGTTATCGCGCCCAGCATATTAAGCACCGCGATGACTATAAAGAAAAAGGCGATGCGCCAAAACGCACCTTCGGTCATCGTGCGACTTTCTTTCAAACTTTTCAGCACTGATGCGCCGTCGATACTAGCAAAACGGACAAATGACAGGCGGAGCGCAAGGTAGAGTGTCGCACACAAACCAATCACCAGAAAGAGCACGAGCAGGCCAGCCATAGCACCGAGCGATGCAGCGTGCACCATAAACATCTCGCGTGTAATCGGCACAGCAGCTTGTGCAGAGAGCATCAAAAAACCAGCACCTCCCAGCACGGCAAACAGTGTGGCGCAGGCAGCCAACGCAAGCGGCGCCAGTGCAACAACCCCGCTCAGCAATGCAGCTAAAAGAAATCGGGATGTTACCTTCCAAGGCTGAAAGAGGTCTTGGTAGCGAGCATGCTCGCCACGGGCAAGTTTGAGCGAGATGGCAGTCGCACCAACGATAGTCCAGATAAGCAGCATAATAAGCGTCACGGATGCAAGCGTCCCCAAAGGAGTGTGTAGTACCTTGTCTACAATGGCGCGCGCTACGTCGAGCGCAAGGATGGTCAGCACGACACTAAACACGAGGCGGCTGTGCGACCGCAGGGTGCGCCATCCAAAACGAATCAACTCTTTGACGCTAAAATGAGATTTCGTGTGCGACATATTTTAAACAAACTTGTTGCGGGGGCCGGATTTGCACCGACGACCTCAAGGTTATGAGCCTTGCGAGCTACTACTGCTCCACCCCGCTATATTGGCAACGCGCTAGCGTGCGAATACTATACTATATATAGTCAAACTCTTCAAACACGCGGCGATACTGGTCTATCGTTGCACGCACATCGCGCTCGCTGAGCGGAAATGCCTCCCCCATGTGCGCTATCGCGTTGCGCATCCGATGCGCCTCCCACGCCAAGTCGAGTGTTGTAAATTGGAGCGGATTTGCGTTTTTTAGCTGCTCGCCAACCGACTCACCCATGTAGCCCCGCTCAACCAACAGCGCTGCGAGCATGCTGTCTGCCTCAAGGATAGCCCGCCGCCAATCCCCATCATCAGGAGAGCTCGCAAGTGCAGAGACCGCCTCCCAGCGAGGATTTTTTGGCGCATACGCTGCCTGCACATGTTTTGCACGCTCACGCTCTTCCAAACGGTGGAAGTTGCTGTGCTCGACATGCAGCGTTTGCATGTGCGTGTAGATGGTCATCACCAAAAGCAGTACTGATATCACGACACCAAACACAGCCAACACTTCCACCAAAAAGAGCGACCATTCCGGCACTGCCGTGAGGTCGATATGCACCCCGGTTGCAAGCTGGTAGAGGTGCGCAAAAATATAACTGAGATTCAAAGACGGGACCGTAACATCCATACGCTCTATCTTACCGTACAATCCGCTCGGTGGGCGCTTTTGCTCACAGCGATGATTTCTCAATCAGACCACCGAGCGTAAAGAGTGTTTCTTCGGCGCCATGCGCCGCGATGTACTGGATGCCAACAGGGAGCGCCACGCCACCCTGCATCACTGGATGCATTGGGACAGACAGCGCAGGGTTGCCGGTCAAGTTTGCGGTCACGGTAAAAATGTCGGCAACGTACATCGACAAGGGGTCAGATTTTTCGCCAATCACAAATGCGGGGAACGGCATGGTCGGCGTTGCGATAGCGTCAACGGTCTGGAGTACCGCAGACAACTCTTTTGCAAGCTGGGCGCGCGCCGCAGTTGCTTTGCCGTAAAAGGCATCATAATACCCGGCCGACAACACATAGGTGCCCAGCATGATGCGCCGACGCGCCTCTGCACCAAACCCTTCCCCTCGACTCTTTGCATAATCGGCAAACAAAGAGTCACCTTTTTGCGACAAACCGTAGCGCACCCCGTCAAAGCGCGACAGGTTTGACGACACTTCAGCAAAGTTGGTGATGTAGTAGGCAGCGAGCGCAAACGAGAGCGACGGCAAGGTCACATCCACTATCTCAAAACCCTGCTTTTCCATCTCTGCAAGCGTTTGGTCAAATGCAGCGCGGACTGTTACATCAACTCCCTCGGCAAGCAGGTGGCGCGGCACTCCTATCTTTTTGTGAAGCGCGCGCGTAGGATACTGATTTTCTGGAGTAGAGGTGCTGTCGAGCACGTCTTGCCCATGCAGCACTTCAAATAAAAGTTTTGCATCCGCAACTGTTTTGGTAAGCGGCCCCACTTGGTCAAACGACGACACTGCAGCCATAAGCCCTGCGCGCGAGACACTACCATACGTTGGTTTGAGGCCCACTACCCCGCAAAAACTTGCAGGGTTGCGCACTGAGCCGCCCGTGTCACTACCCAGAGCACCCAGCGCCATATGTGCCGCGACCGCCGCAGCAGAGCCACCCGATGTGCCACCCGCAACGCGCGTTTCATCCGCTGGGTTTCTGGTTACTCCAAAGGCCGAATTTTCAGTCGAACCGCCAAGCGCAAACTCGTCCATGTTGGTGCGGCCCAAAAACACAACCCCCGCGTCTTTTAATTTTTTGATAACGGTCGCGTCATAGGTGGCAGTATAGTTTTCGAGCATCTTCGATGCAGCACTTGCGGTGCGGCCTTCTATCAAAATATTGTCTTTAATCGCCAGAGGGATCCCGAGGAGCGCTCCGGACTCGCCCTGTGCGCGGCGCTCGTCTGCCGCTTTTGCCTGTGCTTCTGCATCAGCAAACACTTCCAAGTACGCATTGAGCGATGGATTTCTTTTTTGTATCTCTACCAAGCATGCGCGTGTCAAATCTACAGAAGTAATTTCTCCTGCCTGCAATTTTGTTGCCGCATCTTTTATTGAAAGTTGTGCGAGTGACTGTTCCATACTGATTATAGGTCTTCCTTTTGGATTATTTTGCGCACTACGTTGTAGCCGTTTTCCTGTTTAGGAAACGCGGCACGTACTGCAGCCTCTTTGCCTGCCAATTGATCTTCACTTGCACGCGGTGTGTCAGTGCGCATCACATTGTGGTGCAAAGGTAGTACAGGTTCTGCCGCGCCACCTACCACAGACTCGACCTGCCCTACATATGCAAGAATATCTGTGATGTCTTTTTGTAGTGACTCGACCTCACCCTCTTTGAGCTCAATACGCGCAAGGGTTGCCAAATGCTCTATTTCTTCCCGCGATATCATATGGGCAATATACACTAGCTCTGTAACTCTTGTAAGAGCTGAAGAAACTCTTGTTCACTAAGCACTTGTACACCAAGCTCCTCTGCTTTATCCAATTTAGACCCGGCTTCCGCGCCCGCCACCACATACGATGTTTTTTTGGAGACAGAAGACGAAACGTCGCCACCCAATGCTCGGATTTTATTTTTTGCCTCGTCGCGCGACAAACTTTCCATAGTACCCGTCAACACAAATGTCTTGCCAGCCAGCGGCAAAGCATCAAGGTCTCGCCTTTCTATAAATTCGAGGTTTTCTATATGGATCAACTTTTTAAGCCGTTTGAGCAACTCTTTATTATCGACCAAGGCAAACCAGGTCACAATTTCTCGCGCCACCACGTCTCCGATGCCGTTGATTGTCTGAAAATCCTCTGCTCTGGCTTTTGCAATGTCGTCCATTGTTTCAAAATGTCTTGCCAAAAGTATTGCCGTCTCCTCCCCGACTTGCGGGATTGAAAGCCCCGTAATGAGGCGAGCAAGAGGAATACTGGTGGCAACTTTTTGTATAGACTCAATCAATTTTTTTGCCGATACATCTGCAAACCCCTCCAGCGTCAGAAAGTCGCCTTCGGTCAAGGTAAAAAAATCATCAAAATGCTGTACCAAATTTTTTTCGAGCAGCGCGTCCACCGTCGAAGGCCCCATACCTTCTATATTGAGTGCGCCTTTGCTGGCAAAGTGGCGGAACTTGCGCCGCAGCTGTGCAAATGAGTCTTTTGCAACACAGCGCCATGCAGCCTGGCCCGGGATACGCTCAATTGAGCCGTCGCCCCCGCACTCGGGTACATGGGTCGGCCATCGATAGGGCTTTTCTTTGCCGCTGCGCAACTCCGTGAGCACTCGCACAATGTCGGGGATGACGTCACCTGCTTTTTGCAAAATCACCGTGTCGCCCACGCGCACATCCAGCCGTTTTATCTCGTCTTCGTTATGGAGCGTTGCGCGCGAGACAACCGAACCCGCAACAAGCACCGGCCGCAGGTGCGCCACTGGGGTCAACACCCCCGTGCGCCCCACTTGCAGCACAATGTCTTCTACAACAGTCGTAACCTGCTCTGCAGGGAATTTAAATGCGATTGCAAATCGCGGCGCCTTGCCGGTAAATCCAAGCTGTTCTTGCTGCGCAATATCATTTACCTTCACTACCACGCCGTCTATCCAATATCCTTGTGACTTATTTTTTTGCTGCCATGCTTTCCAGTAGGAAATAACCCCATCCATGGAGTCAAATACTTTATGATGTGTATTCACTTTAAACCCGAGCGTCTTTACATATGCCAACTCTTGCGTCTGCGTTGCGTGCGGCGCATCAGATGTCTCTGCGACATCATATATAAACGTGTCGAGCCCGCGCGCAGCGGCAACTCTTGGGTCGAGCTGGCGCACCGACCCCGCTGCTGCGTTACGTGGGTTTGCAAACAAAGGCTCGTCTGCTTTAGCGCGCTCACGGTTAACCGCTTCAAGCGCTTGCTCGCTCATCCAAATTTCTCCTTCGACAACTATGTCGATTGGGCGCGGGAGCAATAGTGGCACCGAGTTAATCGTGCGCACATTATGCGTCACATCCTCGCCCACCACCCCGTCCCCCCGCGTTGCCGCAGTCACCAACCTTCCCCCTTCATAGGTAAGCACTACTTTGAGCCCGTCGATCTTCAACTCGCACACATACGACACTGCCGCAACGCCAAGTGCGCGTTTTACTCGCGCATCAAACGCATACATATCCTCTGGAGTAAATGCATCGTTAAACGACCATTGTGCTACTTTGTGCGTTACTTTTTTAAATTCTTTTTGCGGCGCACCACCCACGCGCTGCGTTGGAGAGTCTGGAGTAATGAGCTCTGGATGATTCTCTTCCAAGCGGCGGAGCTCTTCTTCAAGCTCGTCATATGCGGTATCGGCAATCTCCGGAGCATCAAGCACGTAATATGCGTGCCGATGATAGTTGAGTGTGTTTTTAAGTTTCTCGTACCGCTCGCGCGCGGCCTTGCTTGCTGCCATACCCAACCAGTATAGCTGTTTTATGCGCCTTTAGTAGGTCACTTTTAATATGCGCTCAAGCCGGTTTTGTGCTCCCGCAGCGCAAGTGTTGTAGCCATGGGACAGCACGACCGTGCGCACCCGACCATTTGTTTCAGTATATTTACCAACCTCTACTTTAGCGCATGGGGCCAAAGTGCCTGCATTATAGGCCTGCGCTGCAAACGTCAGACTAAACGTAGTGGTCGCCAAAGAGGCACTTCCGGCAACGCTCCACGCTGCGGCGATATCTTGTGTATTGCAAACCACTCCCGACGCAGCGGGCACATAGGCGCTCGTTGTTGCAAATGCGCTTTTGTTGGTGTTGTAATGACTATCCCAATACAGCACACATTCCGCACCGGTATCTGCTGCATAAATCGCATACTGCGACTGCGATGCCACAGTAGACAAGTTGAGGCTCCGGACCGTCAGGTCGTAAATAGCCAAACCAATAGCAAGCGCCAAACTTGCAACTAGTGTCGCAAAAAATACGGTGAACCCCTTATTGTGTGTTGTTATTGCCATTTGAATATATTTTCACGCACGACAACCGTCCTGGTAAGCACGCCGACGTCCTTCCAACTCACCGCAACAGTCACCGTCATTTCGTCTGCATTGCCAGACACAGCAGTAAAGGTCACCTTGCGGACAAAGGACGACTTGGTGATGCCTGTGCCGCTGCTATAGGTAAACCAATTTTTTGACTCTTGGTAGTTGAGCGCCGCACAGCCAGCGCTTGGGCACGGAGTCACGACGTTGGTCACTGAGTCAACGGTGCAACCGTCCGCAACAGAACAGCCCACAAACCCATCAAGCCATTCTTTTCCTTCAAGGGTATTGCTGTCGCGTTTAAAGCGCACATACTCAACCGCATCTTGCGCCAAGTAATAGGCAGTTGTCTGATCTTTCGCGATCAAGGCAGTTTGCAGCCCTTTAGACGCAATAGTGAGCGGCCCGGTGAGCGCGACCGACAAGATAAAAATAGCCATCAGTGTTTCTATGAGGGTAAACCCGCTTGCAATTTTTTTTCTCAGTTTATTTATCATAAATGCGTTGGGTGACCGATGTCTGCAAATTAAATTTTGTTTTACGCGCCTCGGTCACGGGGACATACCCAGACACTAGGATGGTTACTTTTGGCTGTATCGTGTCACCAATGGGGGTGCCTGTGACATAAAACGAGAGGTTGGTCACCGACACGTCGGTCGCAGTTAAGGGAAGGAAGTCTTCGGATGTGCAGTCCGAGCTCAAATTGCCCAACACTCCCGCTTGGATGATGTGCCGTTTAATCGCTCCATTATCAAAACAGTACGCAACCTTTGACCCATCGGCCGCCAACACAGCAATAAATGACTCGGGGTCGCTGCCGGCACAGTTTGCAGTGTCAGTGAGCGTGCCATTGTTGCCACAGTGATAGTTGGACCCAGTGCGGATAGTGCGCGACATACTGTCGAGTGCAAAGCTCAGGTTGTTGACTGCAGCATTGAGTGTCTGCGCTTTGCGGTCGGCCTCTGCAAGCGCCAGCAAGGCGCCCAGTGCAATCACCATCACCGTGGTAAACACCGCAGTCGAGACGAGCAACTCTATCAATGTAAATCCTCGGTTTACCATGGTTCAGCAGCGTTTGGCGCCGACACGCTTACTTGCCCGGTCGCGCTGATAATAACATTACGGTATGCACCGTTTGCCGATTGTACGCGGACATAACTTTGCGAATATACTTCATTCGAAAAGGAAGTTTTGGTTGAGTCGAGCGCCACAAACAACGCGTCGGGGTTTGGACGTTTAAATAGTATAGAGAGGTATGCGATGTCGCCGGCCCCGCCCCCGCTACAGCGATTTTGTGTACCTTGGACACAAAATTTGGTCATCGTGTACCCTTTGCCGAGTAAAAAGGTTTTCACCACTTCGCCCGAATCATATACTCCATTGCCCGGCGGCAAGTCAGAGAAAAGCACGTACTGCCCACTCTGGTCTTTATCAAAATAGAGTCCATAGGCGGGGGCATACTGTGGCGAGCCCGCAGCCCCGACCCCAAGCACGCTGGTGCCATAGACTTGCGCTTGCCGCACCGACAACGCAACGCTGTATGCGAGCCCGCGCAAAATAATCGCGCTGTTAAATGACGATTGCCGCAACAGCAAAAAGGCAGTAATGATAATAATGATTGCAGATACCACCAAAAGCTCGACAAGCGTAAACCCGCCTTGTTTAGAAAAAGAGCGAGAGCGTTTGAAAGAAGTTGACATGAAAAAAATATGCGATTGCTGCGCCGAAGGCAAGAAACGGCGCGAACGGGATCTCGCTCTTTATTGTAAACCCATGCAGGGACTTTAGGAACGGGCGTGTGGGGGTAAGCTGCGCGAGTATTTTTTGCAAAGCGATAATAAGCACGCCCACTAAGGCGCCGCTCCATACCGCGAGCATGAGTGCCGTGAGCCCCAGCGTTGGCCCAAGCAACCATCCCAAAGACAATTCAAACCCACTATCACCCCAACCCATCCAACGACCTCCTGACACAAGCGAGAGCAGTACAAAGGGTAGAGCGAGCAGCGGGCCGGCGAGCAGTAGGTGCCAACTGTAGTTCCCCACCACCGCCATATGCGCCAATACACTTATCATGAGTGCCACAGACGCAACATGCGGGATAATCATATGTCGCAAGTCGTATACGATGATAAACAGTATGATCATCCACACCAGCAGCCCGGCGACATAAGCAAGCGGCGTGTTGGCCGCAAAAAAAACGCCAAGGGAAAGCGCTGCTGCCAACAACTCCACGGCAGGATATTGGAGCGACACCCGCGCATGACAGTAGCGGCACCTGCCGCCCAAGTACCCATAGGAAAATACGGGGATCAAGTCTGCCGCCGAAAGCTGGTGGCCGCAGCACATGCACTGAGAACGCCCGCCCATCGACTTTCCAGTATTAAAACGGAACGATAGTGCATTGATAAAACTGCCAAATATAGCACCCACGCCGAGCGCCGCAAGCACAAAAAGAATGTCGCTGCCCATAGTTTGATTAATTGGTCACGTCGTAGCACAAATCGGTCGTACCTGGGGTACTGCCAGAGCAGGCTGCGCTGAGCCCTTCAAAGTCACCATCGCTTCCGGCACAAGTCTGGGTTGTGTCGGCCTTATCAACATCCTGCAAAAGCGCCGTGTTGGTGCTTTGCTCAAGGACTGCGCCCAAGTGGTATGCATTACAGCTCGTGCTGGTGTTTGCATATTTATAGTCAAGATTGGTGAGCGGGTCTTTTGGCACTACCGACATATACGTTGGGGCGACTTGCGTAACCGCTTTTGTGTACAGCAAGTTGTCATTGTAATACGTCTCGAGCGCAAGCTGAATATTTTTTATGTCAGCCACACGTTTTGCATCGCGGGCTTTTTCTCGTGCACTCACCAAAGACACCATAACAATGGAAGCCAAGATGCCGATGATGGCAATGACGACCAGAAGTTCGATAAGGGTGAAGCCGTGATTTTTTTTGAGTTTTTGCATAGTTGGCTTACTTGCAGGCAGTAGCTCCGGTCTGCACCCCGGTGTTACTGAAGCTGACACACGCAACCCCCGCGCCAAAGTTCCCCGCGCCAGACTCCAAGTACGTCATGACTTGCCAGTCGCTAAATGTTGGGCTTGCCGCACCATCCATCTTCGAGATTGAAAACTTACACGCCGCAGTTGCAGTGTTTACACACACACCACTTGGCGAAGACGGGTCTGTATACGCAGCCAAGTTTGGCACGGTGCACGTTGCTATGTCGACATGGTTTCCTGTTGCAGTGCCCGAGCAGGTCACCGCAGTTGTGGTGTCAGCTTTGCTGTCTAGCGCAAACACGCGCACCACTTGGGTCAGGGTTGCCACCCGCCGCGCGTCGCGCGCTTTGCCACGTGCACTGGTGAGCGACACCAGCACAATAGATGCCAAGATGCCGATGATGGCGATGACGACCAGAAGTTCGATAAGGGTGAAGCCCCGTTTAAAGGATGGTGCAAATGTCTTTAACATATGAACTAGTATATCAGTAAAAAAGAAATCCCCACGCCAGTTTGTGCCGGCGTGGGGATTTCTAAAAACCCTTCGGTTAGTTACAACCCGACACAACACTTCCACCTGAAGAACTGTTGACCTGTATATGCCCAGGGGTTAAATTACCTGAGCCTGATTCAATTTTTGAACAAATCTCGAAATCCTGTGTTGTTGCAGCTGCAGCGCCATTTGTCTTTGCAACAGAATATTGACAGGGAGTAGTGCTAGTGCCTGTGTCGCCAGATCCCTTACATAGGTTCATGCTAGTAGTATAAGATGGGTCTTTGTAGCTTGAAAAAGTGAGTGACCCTGCAGCTGACCCTGTGCCAGTACAAGTTGAGGCATCTGCGTGAGCCCCAGTACACCCGACAAGCGCGTTACTTGTGTCGCTATCTACAATTATTATCGCTTTTGCCATTTCCCCAAGCGAAGCTACACGTGCTGCATCGCGGCTTTTACCGCGAGCACTGTTGAGCGACACCAGCACGATAGATGCCAAAATGCCGATGATGGCGATGACGACCAGAAGTTCGATAAGGGTGAAGCCTTTTGCAGAAGAGAAGTGGCCCAACTTTTTTAAATATTTACGCATACATTATTACCAAATTGTTAATTACGAAGCTGCGGGGTTATTAATAACGCAGTTACACCCAAGTATACTCCCCTGCTTTGCGGGCGCTGTACCCAGCCTTGGGGATAACTATATGCTGGTGGTGCTGTTGTAGATAGGCAGGAGCACCGCCGCCAACAAAAACCCGACACCAATCGCAAGCGCCACAATAAGCGCCGGCTCTATCAAAGACACCAGCGTGTCCACTGCGGCGTTTACCTCGCGGTTATAAAACTTGGCCATGCGCTCCAAGATGCTCCCCAATTCTCCAGTCTCTTCACCAATTTGGAGCATCTGCACCATGATCGGCGGCATCTCGTTTGGGTACCGGCTGAGTGTCTGGGATATCGGACTGCCGGCTTTGACACCCTCGAGCGCCTCGAGCAAAATCGCGTGGTAGACCGGGCTCTCTATAACAGTTGAGGTGATTTCGAGAGAGCGCACCGCAGAGATGCCTGAGGTGAGCATGACGTGCATGTTGTCTGCAAACCGAGACAAGTAGAGTTTTTGATACAAGGCGCCGATATATGGCAATGAAAGTTTGAGGTGCCCTACGTTGAGCTGCCCTTGCGGCGTTTGTGCATATCGATAGAGGAAAAATCCGCCCACAATGAGCGCAATGAGCAAGAATATGCCGTAGTCGGTCAAAAACGAGCTCATGTTGAGGATTATCTGTGTATATATCGGGAGTGCCTGGCCGCTGCTTTCCAATATTGAGCCGATTTTTGGAATCACAATCGTGAGCATGAGCGTCATCACCGAGATAAAGGTCACCACGATAAACGCCGGGTAGATGAGCGCATTGCGTGCTTTGGAAGTGAGTTCGTATGAGCGGTCAATGTAGTCGGCCAAAAAGAGGAACGTCTGGTCAAGCTTGCCGGACTCCTCGCCTGCCCGCACCATGTTGACGTAAAAGTCTGAAAAAACGTTTGGGTGCCTGACCAGCGCTTTGGAGATACTACTGCCTCCCTGCAAATCGTCGCTGATTTGTGTCAGCACTTGGCGCAGCACCGGTTTTTCTGCTTGCTCGGCAAGCAGGCGGAAGATGCGCAATGCGGAAATCTGCGCCTCAAAGAGCGTTGCAAGCTGGCGAGACAACAGCACCACGTCGCGACCGGACACACCGCCAAAAAAAGTTATTTTTCCTGAAAAAAGATTCTGCAGCCCTTTTGTCTCTGGCGCCACAAGCGAGGTGATGGTGAGCCCTTTGCGCTGCAGCGCCTCAATGGCAGCGTCTTGGCTGGCAGCATTAAGCACCCCGGCTTGCGCCTTGCCTGCTTGGTCGAGTGCTTCATATTTAAATTCCATAATCTAGTGAGCGAGCGGACTGCTCATGTGTTTTTATTATAGCAGACGCTCCAGCGTTTTTGGATTGACGGAACGGCTATAGGCACTCTCGACCGTTATCTCGCCCGTGCGCACCAACTGGGCAAGCGAGCGATTCATGTCGATCATCCCCTCTTCAAGGCCGGTTTCAATAACCGTCTGGATCTCGTGCGTTCGTTTTTCTCGAATCAAGTTTGCAACGGCATTGTTGTTGACCAGCAATTCGCACGCCGGCACCAGGCCGCCTGAAATACGCGGCACCAACCGCTGAGAAAAGATGCCTGCAAGCGACCCAGCAAGCTGCATACGGATCTGGTCTTGCTGCGCCGCAGGAAACGAGTCTATGATGCGGTCGATAGTTTGCGCTGCATTGTTGGTGTGCAGTGTTGAAAATACAAGATGCCCGGTTTCTGCCGCAGTGACGGCAGTCGCCATGGTTTCTGGCGTGCGCATTTCCCCGATCATGAGCACGTTCACGTCTTCGCGAAAAACTGAACGCAAGGCCGAGTCAAAATCGGCAGTGTCTATGCCCACCTCGCGCTGGTTGATGAGCGATTTTTTATTTTCAAAAAGATACTCGATTGGGTCTTCAATAGAGACAATATGCTCGGTGCGCTCGTTGTTTATCTTTTCAATCAACGCAGCGAGCGTCGTTGTTTTGCCCTGCCCCACAGGGCCCACCACCAAAAAGAACCCTTGCCGGCGTTGTGCAAACGTCTCGACCGCCGGAGGCAGCCCGAGTTCTGCTACGGTGCGTATTACTTTTGGGATAAGGCGCAATGCAACCCCAACTCGGCCGCGCTCAATAAACCCATTACCGCGGAAACGTGCTTTTTCCCCTTGCGAGTAAGAAAAGTCGATCTCTTGCGTAGCCATAAACTTTTCTTTGAGGCTGGGCGTGAGCATCTCGGTCAACAGCCCCATCACGTCATCATTGGTCAGTATTGGCTCAGACAAAAGAGGCGTCAACACGCCAGATACGCGGATTATCGGGTGGACATTTACACTCAAATGCAAGTCGCTCGCGCCTTGGGCGAGCAGCGTTTCAACTAATGCGGTTAATCGTTGTTTGTGGTCTGGGCTCATATCTCTATTTCTTTTGTTTTAGCGGTAGTATCAGATTCGTCTTCATCAAGGGTGAGCACTTCGGGAGTTTGTTGCACATCAATCATGGTTTCAACATCATCGCCCAGCTCATACTCGCCACCCAAGGTGTTCACCTCTTCAAACGGGATGACTCCCTTTGCTGCTTTAATAATAGCATCCTCTTTCATCGTCAACATACCTTCCTTGCGCACAGTCGCAAACATCTCATCTTCTGATTTGTTTGCGAGAATAGCTTTTTCAAGCTCTGCGTTCATGCTATATGCCTCAAACACTGCAATACGCCCTTTGGTACCCGTGGGGCACGTAGGCGTTGGCGCAAGCCGATATATTTCATCCAGCGGTGGCAGCTTTTTTGCATACTCGGGCGGCAAGTCAGCAAATTCTTTCTTAAACATCTCTGCCATACTTGCTTCCACTTTTGTTTTTTTGCCACCATCGGGACACAGAGTGCGCACCAAGCGCTGCGCCATGCCTAAAATAAGCACCGGCGGTATGAGGTACGGCTCCACACCCATGTCGAGCAAGCGCGGGACGATACCAATTGCGTTGTTGGTGTGTATCGTTGAAAGCACTAAGTGGCCAGTGAGCGCGGCTTGCACGGCCAAGTCGGCCGTCTCACTGTCGCGGATCTCGCCCACCATAATGATGTTTGGATCTTGACGCAGTGTTGTACGGAGACCGTTTGCAAACGTGTAGCCGATGTCGGGACGCACTTGGCTTTGCGACACGCCAGGAATGGTGTACTCGACCGGGTCTTCAAGGGAAAGTACATTTTGCTTTTCTCGGTCAATTTCATTCAGGAGCGCGTAGAGCGTTGTTGATTTACCAGACCCGGTTGGCCCCGACACCAGCACCAAACCATAGGGTTTTTTGATTGCAGCGCGGATAAGCCCCAAGTCGCGCTCACTAAACCCCAAACTCTCAAGTTTTAGATCTTTTGCAGCCGAACCCAAAATACGCATCACCACCGTCTCTCCGTAATAGGTTGGAAATGTTGAAACGCGGAAGTCTACTTTATTGCCACCCACCCGAGCAGAGAAACGCCCGTCTTGCGGCTTGCGTTTTTCATCGAGCCGCATGTTTGAGAGCACTTTAATGCGCGCCACCACCGAGCTGTGCACTTTTGACGGCAGCGTAATATTGGTCTGCAGCACACCGTCGATGCGAAATCGCACGCGCGTCTGGTCAGCCAACGCTTCAATATGAATGTCGGACGCACGCTGCTCAGAGGCATGCCTGAGCACCGTTGCAACAATTTTTGTAACGGGAGCGTCTTCTTTTATGGCACCGGCTTCCGTGTCGGTTATCTGATCTTCTTCAAGAGAGATATTTCGTTTATCGTCTTTGCCGACTTTTTTTACCTCTGCGCTTATTTCTGTCTCAAGCTCATTGAGCGCCTTCCCCACTTCACCGGAGAGTCCTTTATATTGCGTGAGGAGTTTTTCAAAGTCAGTATCCGTAATCAAAAATACTTTGTACGGCATCCCGACTTTCGAGGAAATAAAAGTCAGCGCATCGCGTGCTTCCAAGTTTTCTGGGTCGGTCACGCCAACCTCGAGCACATCGTCGACAATGCCCAGCGGGGCAAGCCGGTAGTGTCGCGCCGACTCTTCGGGGATGTAGCGCAAAATATCAAAAGGTACGGCATTGGCGCCAACTTCCCGGGTCGGCACTCCAAAATATTCTCCTTTTGCCTTCAGAATATCGCTCAGTGATATGCCAAACTGCTGCAGCACCGCCTCTGGCTTTGCCCCGGGTTTTGCATATTCCGCACGCAGCTCCTCGAGCTTTGCGTGGCTGAGCACCCCACCTTCTTCTAAAACAGCCAGAAGATCCATACAGCTAATGTGGAACTACTTTCAAAGAGGTGTTTGGTTGCGATACGCCAGTAAAGGGCAAGAACGGGTTACGTCGCCCAATCGGCTCTTTGGGGATAACGACGCCGAAGTCATTGAGCGAAACGAATACCGGGTCAGTAAAAATGCTTTTGTTGAGCTCAATTTTGCGCAAATTTGCAAGTGTCGTAAGCAGCTCTTGCGTCACCGGCGACTCTGTCTCAACGGTTGTGAGCGGCGCAGATGAGTCTTGCATGAAAAAGAGATAGTACCCAAAACCAAACAGCAAAGCTAGCACACCTGCTGCGAGTATTTTATTTTGAAATATAAAGTTCATCATATGCAAGTATTAGTGGAGCCAGTAGGTTCGGATGCGGAAATCATAATTGGTGACACTGTTGTTTTCTGGATTAAAGACAACTTTTGTCACATCCACAATGCGCAAGCTGTGCTCAAGGTCTTCCAAAAAGGCCAGGTATCCGTCGTAGGGCGCCGCGATACTGAAACCGACTTCAACAGAGCCGACCGGCTCGCCGGTTGAGCCGACAGCGCCATTATTGCGCGGTGTACTCCCGTCTGAAATGTCGCCGAGCGACACATCGGTTAAGGTCAGGTTGTGCCGTGCAGCGATGTTGTTTATATCGATAATCAGCCGGATATTGTCGACGTTGTCGGGCAGCATATGACTGAGCTTCGTCACCGCCTCGGGTGAAAACTCGTTGCGTTTTTTAAGCAAGTCATCTCGCACCGAACGCAATTCTTGCGCCTTAGTGAGCGCCTCTTGGTATGACGCCGCTTTTGCGCTCAAAACTTTTGTATGCTGGTACGTTGGATTTGTGTACAGCGAAAAAAGGCCGATAGCGGTTATGAGCAAAGTGATGGGTAGTAAAAATCGAAGCATGTTTGTGTGTAATTATGGGGTGCGCAGCGTGCTGGTGCCTTGTGTTGGTGTTGAAGATGCGCGAGTGGTAGAAGCGGGCATGGTGAGCGGCTGCTGCAGTAGTTGGCTCGCCGGCTGCGCACTGAGATGCTTGCCGTAGTTAATGAGCGCCGCGTCGACTGTTGCCTCAACGGTAAAGGTCACGGTATTGCCCGCTTCAACCTTGATGCCGGAAAACACAACATCTTTAAGCAGCTTGCTTGCACCAAACTGGTCGCTCTGCAGTGCAACGCTCGCAAAACTGTTGCCCAAGCCGCTCATAGACACTGCTGCCGTGCCATCATCTTGGAGTGTGTATTCAAAATCAGTAAACTGCACGGTTTGCAGTGTTTGGTCAGACAAAAATGCAAATACTGCTGAAGGCGCGGTGTGTTTTTGCAAAAGTACTCGGGCGTTTTTGATGCGAGAGTCGATGCGGATAAGATCTTGGATGGTGCTGAGGTCAAATGCCTCTTGTGCTTTTTGTAGTGACGCATCAGCGTCGACGATTGATTTAGTCAGAAAGCCTTGGTATGCAAACACCCCGCCTGCCGCAAGCAAAGAAATGGTAAAAATAAAAATGCTGATGAGCAGCATGAGGCTCCCGAAGGCACTGCCACGTGCAACGACACTGCTGTCGAGCGATTTTTTTGGAATAAACGATGTTGGCGCCTGCGGATCCATTTCATTGATAAGTATAGCGCAACTTTATGCATGCCCAGACAAGAAACACCCGGTATGGGGACAAGCGCTCTATCGTATAGAATGGTACCTATATGACCCAGCAGACAGAGCACGCCTTTGATTGGAACGGATTTTTCTTTTGTATAAAAATCTGTGTCGGCACGCTGCTTATAGCGGCTAGTGGGTATTACGGGTTTGTATACGCACAAAAAATTTTTGCGGCACCCCCAATACCATCCGAGGCGCCCCAGACAGTAGCCCCTGTGAACGAGAAAAAATTCTCTACCAGCACCCCGCAGCGGATTATCAACCGCCTGACCATCCCAGAAGCGGTCCCAAAAACAGGAAAATTTATTGCTGCAGACCTCACAGAGATGCAGGTAACGCTCTATCAAGATGGTGCCCCGCTTGCGGTATACCCCATAGCGACCAAAGGGCGGCCAGGCACCCCCTGGGAGACCCCTGCGGGATTTTACGCCGTTGAAACAAAAGAGCGCGACCACTTTTCGTCACTCAGCCGTGTCCACATGCCCTACAGCATGCAGTTTTATGGCAACTATTTTATCCATGGTTGGCCATACTACCCAGACGGCACACCGGTTGCATCAACATTTTCAGGCGGATGCATCCGACTCAACACCGGTGATGCAGAAAAAGTGTTTGCTTTTGCCGACCGCGGCACAGGTTTGTTTGTATATGATGCGCAAAAAACAACAGACATGGCCCCGCTCACCATTACCGCAAACGAGCGGCCTTTACTGAGCGCCCAAGGATACTTAGTTGCCGACCTAGACACGGGTAGCGTATATCTGGAGCAAGATGCGGCAATACCTCGCAATCTAGGATCAATCACAAAACTCATGAGTGCGCTGGTTGCAAACGAAACCATAAATTTTGAAGCACGTCTTGCGGTGCCGGGAAATGCTTTGGCGCCAGACGGCAGCCTCTCGAGCGCGTCGCTTGTATTTTCTGTTGAAGATCTGTTGTACCCACTGATACTGCAATCAAATGATGCTGTTGCCGACATGCTTGCAAAGCGGCACGGCACGGCACAATTTGTCCGTTGGATGAACACTGCGGCAAAAGCGCTCGGCATGGAGCAGACTGCATTTATTGATGCCAGAGGAAACGGCAACACCGGAACCCCGGATGACGTCTTTCGCCTGCTCACCTATCTTGCAAACAAAAAATCTTTTGTTGTTGAAATTATGCGCACGAAAAGCAAGACAATCACCGCCCAAGATGGAAAAAAGGTGGTGATTACACCATTGGACGCTAACGCCGCATCAGTGGTCACCCTTTCGCTTGGAGGCAACACACGGCGTATCGCCATCATAGTACTTGAGTCCGCTGACCAGAAAAAAGATTTAGAGACACTGATGGCCTGGATTACGAAAGGCGCTAAAAACCCCGACAATACCGCCTGCGCTACATGCGCCTTCCCGCAAACCTACAGAGAAATCGAGCTCTAGCCCAAGTCTTGCAAACCGCGAAGCGCCAAACCAACGGCAACACAAAACTCCGGGCCAGCTTCTTTTAAAATCTCTTCTAAAAATGCGGGCGACTGGGTTTTGCTAAAAGGGTCTGCAAGGCGGATTTCTGTTTGGATTTTGCCCTGCGCAAAATCTTTCATACCTTTGAGCGTTGCCCCACCCCCGGTAAACACGAGCGCGCTTATCGACTGATTCATCCGCGCCTCATATGCAGTGACGGTGCGTGCCAACTCTGAAAAAAGCGGCGACAGCGAGAGTTCAAGTGATTTTTGCAGATCCGCCCATCCGCCCGGGTCTGTCGATGCGCCGCCGCCAGTGAGCCCAAATTTGCGCTTACGCTCTTCTGCCTGCGCGATGCTTATGTTAAGCGCACGCGATGCCGCCAAGGTTAAATCTTGGCTGCCGTGGGTAATGATGTGGCTTTCGTGGATAAGGCCGCGCTCGACTACATAAAATTTTGTTGTAGCCGCGCCCATGTCAACCACCGCAATAGGCGCAATGCCGTGGTCGAGCGCAGCGCGCACCGCGCTAAACACTTCTATCTCAAAAAAAGCGGCGTTGAGCGCGGCATCGCGGACAATTGAGCGGAATTTTGAAATGGTGTCGTTGTGTATTGCAACCAAGAGCACTTCTACCTTATCTGGAGACTCTGCGCTTTTGCCGCCACCCCCGACCACAAACCAGTCGAGCTGGACTTCGTTAATAGGCACGGGGATGTATTTGCGCGCCTCAATGGGCACCACTTGGTCGAGCTGTTTTTCTACCGCAGAGGGCAAACTTAAGACAGAGATGAGGCTCGATGAGTATGGAATAGAGACTGCGGCCTCGGCGGTGGTAACATTTGCCTCGCGGATAACGTCTTTGAGCGCCTCGGTGATTTTTTCTGCAGGGAGCGCCGTGGCTCGCCCGATTTCGATACCGGCATACGGCCCAAGCGCAATGGCGCCATAGGTCTCTAAAATAACGCGCCCCCGCTCGCGACGGAGCTGCACTATCTTAATCGACGAGGTACCAATGTCGACACCCAGCACGCTCTGCGGTTTTTTTGAGAATAACGTTGAAAAGGAAAAAGCCATACCGAGTAGTTACTTGTTACACTAGTATATACCATGCTGAAACGATTTTTATCTTTTCTGCTTGATCTCCTTGCGTCACCACGCCGCACACAACAACAAGTGCGCGCTTTGACCTTGGCAGAGCTTGAGCCGCTGCTGTTGCGCAGCCAGACAGGGCTTCTGCCGTACCAAGATACACGAGTGCGCGCACTGGTGTGGGAAGTTAAATATTATGCAGACCCGCATGCCGCCCACTTGTGCGGCATACTGCTTGCCGACGCGCTTGTCGCGATTGCTGCAGAATCGATTGGCAAACCCTTGGTGGTGCCCATACCAATGCACAAGACTCGCCGCCGTGCCCGCGGACATAACCAGACAGAAGTTTTGTGTGAAGCCGCGCTTCCCTATGCAGCAGACTTTTTTGAATACCGGCCTGATGTTTTGGCGCGGACACGCAATACTCCCCCGCAGCAAGGGTTGCAAAAACATATTCGCAGTACCAATCTTGAAGGTTCGATGCAGGTGACAGACGTGGGCAGTGTGGCTGGACGCGTGTGTATTGTGGTAGATGATGTGAGCACGACAGGCGCCACTTTTACAGAGGCGCGTCGAGCGCTTTTGGCAGGAGGTGCTCGGCACGTTGTCCCGCTTGCGCTGGCACAGACTATATAACGAAACACCGCCCAGCAAAGCTGGGCGGCCGTAGGAGCGTCAGGTGGAAACAAGGTGCGCGAAGTCAAAAAGGACATGCCTGTCCGAGCTTATGACCAGGACATCCGATACGACCCGCAGAGATATCGGGACGATTATAAGCACTCTTTCCGGCGCAGGTGGAGGTGGAGACGGAGACGGAGCGTCAAACTCCCAAACATCACCTGGGACGAGTGGGATTCCTTGTGCAGGGCACGACATAGCCATTCCCTCCGATTATTCCAGTGCATCCTGGCACCATGCCGGCGCTCTGGTTTAGCAACTACTCATTGGTATAGCATGGGGTAAAACTTTGTACAGCAGCAAACCTGCACAACCCAAACACGGTGTGCAGAAGCGACGTATTTGGTGTAAGGTAGAAAGTGCTCAGGAGACGTGGCTGAGTGGTCGAAAGCGCCTCACTGCTAACGAGGTAGGGGGTAAAACTCCTCGCGGGTTCGAATCCCGCCGTCTCCGCCAGGACAACTTTTTATCGGCATGACCCGAGTAACAGCGAGCAAGCTGTGACCCGAGTGCCCAAAAAGTTGTAACAAAAAAGAACGATTTCAGTCGTTCTTTTTTGTTTGTGCTACTCCTCAATCATCGTTATCTTTTTGTCTTTGTAGTTAAGTCTGCTTCGTAGGTTCGCGAGCAACTCTCGCTTGTCTGAGGTGCTCCCTTCTTTGAGAAGGTACTTCGCATACTGTCTGATGTTCACATCATCTTCCTCCACTAATGAGTTGCCAGTTTTCCCGTTCACTATCTTTTGTAGTTTATTGAATCTTCGTATCTCATCTTCAAGTTTTTGCCTCATGCCAAGCTCGTTGATATTTACCACATCAATGATTTTCAGAAGTTCATCTATCAACTCTTCCTCACGTATGTATTTGTTCTTGCAGTTTCGGTCTCTGGCTCGACTACATCCATAGTAGATGTAATGCGCTGACGTTCCATCTTTGAGTGGTTTCCATTTCTCTTCGGCTGATATGCCTGATTGACAATATCCGCAGGTAAATAATTTAGTGAAGGCGAATTCTTTGTTCTCTCTCACAATCTGGTCGCGCTTCAGTTGCGCCTGCGCTTTCTCGTACAAATCCTGCGTAATGAGCGGCGTATGCTTTCCCTGGTACCAGTTTCCACTTTCTCTCGGATACTCGAACGGTCCGTAGTAGAACGGATTGTCGAGAATGCGATACACACCACTTAACGTCAGTGGTTTATTTCCACGCGTATGAAAGTTCAGCTCGAATTTGAGCCAGTTGTAAATCTTCCGGCCAGAGTAATGTTCATACGCGACTTTCTCGAACATTTTCTTTACAGTGGGCGCACGTAGCGTATCGACCGCAATCTGACATTTCTTGTCCATCAGCTTTTGATTCAGGTATCCGAGCGGTGCGACTCCCGGCCATAGTCCCATCTCTACTCTCGTTCGTAGCCCGCGCTTTACATTGATGCCTCGGTTATCGTTCTCAAGCTTCGCCTGACTTCCGAGGATCATCAGAAGAAATTTCTCGCTCGGACTATTCGTGAATCGTTGTCCGAAGGTCCGAATCTCAATTAGGAGTTTCGCATCCATCAGGTCGACAATTTTACCAAGGTCGCCAGCGTTCCTACTGATTCGGTCTGGTGCCCACGTCAGTATTCCCGTGAACTTACCTTGCCGTATCTCTTCGATAATCTCGTTGAAGACAGGTCGCTGACCTGTCTCTTTTGCCGAATGTGATTCTCTCTTAATTTCGACTATCTCAAGACCCTCGCGTTCAGCGAGTTGAATCATCTCCTTAATCTGGCTATCTATTGAGAGGATTTGCCGTTCCTCACTTTCGGTCGACTTTCTCGCATAGA
>CAYGHD010000009.1:0-22559 GCA_964349675.1 uncultured Candidatus Saccharibacteria bacterium | reverse complement strand
ACCATATCACTTGGTAAGTACAGCCACAAGGACAGCTAATTTGGCCCTATCTTTCTCGCCCAAAAACTTGCTGGGAGACTAGGATTCGAACCTAGATAAACAGATTCAGAGTCTGTTGTCCTACCATTAGACGATCTGGCAATTTTTTATTCAAGCACAGTACCTTTGAGCAAGCTGCTTCACAGCAAGGTCAATCAGGCAACAATCACAGCTGATGCTGTAATGTACGCGCATCATAGCGAGAAAACATGTTAATTTCAACCACATGTTTGCAAATAAAAAAGTCGGCGCTGGGGGCGCCGACTCGGATGACGGGAAGGGATTGTAGTTCGCTCAGGCGGCCGGGGCGCAGGACGCACGACAGTTCGTCGCTTGTCGCGGTGCTGGACTCGTGGCATCTGCACGGCACGATGGTGATTGTTGGCATCTCCTGCGGCGCGATTTGAGACAAGACCAGCAAGATGCCTAAAAAGGCGCCCGCAGGCAAGAAGGGGTTCTTTGGTTTCCAATGCCGCAAAGACCGCCGCAACTTCAGTGCCGTCGAGTAAATGAGAGAGGGAGCTGCTGTAAGAGCGACCGTCCCAACAACCATTGCAACAAGAAACAGTGGAGGCACCAGGCATTCAGAGATTTCCATGGTCGCGAACCTTTCGCAGATAAGATATCTGAAGGGAAGGGTCTTCTGCTGTAGAATATACCCATACTTTTCCTGTCGAGTCAAAGCGCTCTGTAAATGCTATACTTACACCCTATGCGCATCCTCTATATAGTTGCAGCCGTTTTGGTTTGTGCGGGGCTCGCGTTTTCTTTTTGGTTTTTGTATATGCCCACACCGGCAGTTGCGCCGGCCCCAAGCAGCCCTGTGTACACCAACGCCTCTGCCGATCTCATCACTGCAACATTGCCGTTCCCTGGCGCGGTGACGGGCAAAACATTTTCAGTAATCGGGCAAGCGCGGGGGATGTGGTTTTTTGAAGCGTCGTTCCCGATAGAGGTGATAGACAAAAATGGTGTAGTGCTTGCAACCGCAGTCGCGCAAGCACAGGGCGAGTGGATGACCGAAAACTTCGTACCGTTTAAAGCCGAGGTTTCGGTGCCCGAGTCATACATCGGCCCTGCAACGCTGGTGCTTAAAAAAGACAATCCCTCTGGCTTGCCCGAGCATGATGCATCGATGTCATTCCCAATCACTATCGAATATTAATAATGTATTATTCCTTGCATGTCCGACCATAGCCCCGGCTTTCACATAGAGCTGCACAACAACGCCGCAAACTCAAAACTCAATTGGCTGCGCGCAGCGGTGCTTGGCGCAAACGACGGCATCGTGTCGGTTGCAGCGGTGGTGGTGGGTGTTGCGGGTGCCACCAGCGAGAATGGTTTTATTTTGACCGCAGGTATTGCAGCGATTGTTGGGGGTGCCTTGTCTATGGCGGTGGGCGAGTATGTGTCGGTAAGTACGCAGCGTGACACCGAGCGCGCGCTGCTTGCCAAAGAGCGTTTTGAATTAGACAACTACCCCGAGCAAGAGCTTGAAGAGCTTGCCGCTATTTACAAACAAAAAGGGCTCTCCGACGCAACCGCACATGTGGTGGCGCGCGAGCTGACCCAAAACGATGCTTTTGCGGCGCATGTCGACGCCGAGCTTGGCATCGACCCAAATGACCTAACCAACCCGTGGCACGCAGCCTATGCGTCGGCGGGCGCATTTCTCTCGGGAGGTATCATCCCGCTTATTGCAGTCATTGTGGCGCCCGAGCCGGTACGCATCTTTTCAATATTCGGTGGCGTGTTGGTTGCCTTGGCGGTCACTGGCGGCTTGAGCGCCTATGTTGGCGGCGCACACAAAACAACTGCGGTCATCCGCAACATTGTAGGCGGCGCGCTTGCGATGGGTATCACGTTTGGTATCGGCAAACTTTTTGGCATTGTTGGGCTGTAAAACTACGCGGCCATTTTATACAGAGCCGTTGTTTTTGTAGTAAGATGTGGGTATGAAATTCCGCACGACCGATACGATCAACCTCCGCTCGGCACCAAGCATCAACGCACCAATTTTGGGCAAGATAAACGCACACACCGTTGTTGAAAGTGATGCGCATATGTGGAAGTGGGTGACGCTCCCCGATGGTCGCAAAGGGTATTGTGCTGGCACATACTTAGAGGTAGTGGGGGACGTGCCACCTCCACCTCCACCTCCACCTCCATCTCCATCTCCGGTGTCGGTGTGGCATGCGCCCATCCGCGCCGACAAATTTGTAGTCACGCAACATTTTTTAGTTGCCGACCCAGCAACGTACCCCAAAACAGGCCATCATCCAGGCACCGACTACGGTACGCAAGGTCAAGACAATGTGCCTGTGTATTTTTGCGCCGACGGCGAGGTGGTAGAGAGCGGTTTCAAACCAACATCGTTTGGTAACTATTTTTTTTACTACGTGCCAACGGTCGACCGTACGTTCGCCTACTTTCACTTGCGCGACGCAGCGCCTGCAAAAGGGCAATACAAAGCGGGTGTGGCGTGCGGTGTCGCTGGCAAAACAGGCCTCTCGTTCGGTATCCATTTGCATGTCGAATGTTTGAAGGGCAAAAAGACGTCAATAGATCGTTTAGCTTTATATACTTCTAAACAAGCACTCGTCGCTGCCGCAGAGGATGCGGATGCTTTTATCCGCGCGCGACTGTAATGTAATGAAGTATCTCAAATATACAAAGCGGCTGCGGCACGCACTTTTTGTAAGTGTGGGTGTGTGTGTTGTGGTTGGCGTCACCTGCCTGTTGGTATGGAAGACCAATGTATTTGCCGCGGTGGTGCGGTACCCTGCACCCGCACAAACGGGGGTTGCATTGTTTGCTGTGGCTGAGCCGCCAAAGCTGCCGGTGCTCGACACGGCACTGTACGACCGCAAAATGCGTGAGCTGGCAAACGCGCCGGTCTCTACCTCAACCGCAACGTCAACAAAAAAACAGCGTTGGCCGGTCAGCGCGCCCTATCCAAAGGTCGGCGCATTGTTGCCGTTTAACCGAGTGGTCGCCTATTACGGAAATTTTTATTCAAAACAAATGGGTGCGCTCGGGCAATATCCTCCTGCTGAAATGCTGACTCGTCTGCGCAAAGAGGTTGCTGCGTGGGAGGCAGCCGACCCAACAACGCCGGTGGTGCCCGCGATAAACTACATCGCCATCACCGCTCAAGAGAGCGCAGGCAGGGACGGCAAATATCGTCTGCGCATGCCAGACAGTGAGATAGACAAAGCGCTCGCACTGGCAAAAGAGGTACATGGCATCGTCATTTTGGATGTGCAGATAGGGCTCAGCACGCTTCAGACAGAGCTCCCACTGCTCGAGAAATATTTCATGCTCCCCAATGTGCACCTTGGGCTCGACCCAGAGTTTGCGATGCATAATGGTGTGCGCCCAGGGAGGGTGATAGGCAGTATGGATGCCAAGGACATCAACTATGCGGCAGAGTATTTAGCGACGCTCGTGCGCGCGCATGACTTGCCGCCAAAAATAATCATCGTGCACCGGTTTACTGGGCCGATGGTCACCCGGTATAAAGAGATCCGTCCGCTGCCGGAGGCGCAGATTGTTATCGACATGGATGGATGGGGCAGCCCCGCAAAGAAAAAAGGCACCTACAGCCATGTGGTGTACCAAGAGCCGGTGCAGTTTGCTGGGTTTAAATTATTTTACAAAAATGACCTCCGCGCGCCGAGCACCCGCATGCTTACCCCGCAAGAAATTCTAAACCTAGAGCCGCGGCCAAGCTTTATCCAATATCAGTAGCGAGCATTATGGTACACTACCGCTATGCATAGCAGTGTGTTGCGACCATATTTTTTGTTGTTGCTCATCATAGGGGCGTTGTTTTTAGTTGCGCTGCTTCTGCAGCCATTTATGGGTCCGCTCACGCTTGCGGCAATTGTTGCAGTGGTGCTGCAGCCGCTCTACACCCGCACCGTCTCATTTGTGCGCGGGCGGCGGGGTTTGGCAGCATTACTCGTTATTTTTGCAACGCTTGTGTGTTTGGGGGTGCCACTCTTTTTCCTTGGCATGCAAATCACCGGTGAGGCGCGAGATGTTTCAGTGTCGTTTGTAAACGGCGATGGCCGCACCTATGTCGACAATACTATTCAAACGCTGGGGCGCTTGGCTGATGGCGTGGTGCCGGGGGCAAGTGCTGCTGCGAACAGCGTATCAAACGACATCGACTCCTATCTGCGCAGCGGACTGTCTTTCGTTATCTCGCATCTGGGCGGGTTTGTCTCGAGCCTGGCTGCGGCATTTATAAATCTCTTTCTCTTTTTTATCGGTCTCTATTATTTCCTCAAGGATGGTCCGGCGTGTTTGGCGATGCTCAGTAAGTTGAGTCCACTCACTGACAGTGATGATGAGCGGATATTCCAACAACTCGACATCGCGATAAACTCGATAATCAAAGGTACGCTCGCTATAGCCTTTATCCAAGGGGTGCTCACTGCATTTGGGTTCATGCTTTTCGGCATCCCTAACTTTGTTTTGTGGGGGCTGGTCGCAATGCTTGCTGCATGCATCCCGGGCATCGGGACGTCCTTGGTGTTGCTGCCGGGAATAGCGTTTTTACTTTTTACTGGGCACACCACCAGCGCACTCGGGCTCGCCGTATGGAGTGTCTTGGCGGTCGGACTTATTGATAATTTTCTTGGGCCGCGGTTGATGGGTCGGGGCACGGCGCTCCACCCATTGCTCGTGCTGCTTGGCGTCGTTGGGGGGCTGGCACTGTTTGGACCTATGGGGATTTTCCTTGGGCCCCTGATTATCTGCTTTTTGTTTGCAGTGCTTGCGATACATACTCGGATTGACGCCGAAGCGTGAGCCCTAGCCTCAAATAACAGTGTTCCTTGTATATTGGGGAATAGTATGACATCATATGTCTGTCTTGAAGACTATAGAAACGGGGTCGGGTTTCTCAAACGTAGCAAAGACATAAAGCATTTATAGCAACATGACAGGAACCATAAAGACGCTGACGGATCGCGGATTTGGATTCATTTCTCGCGAAGGCGAAGCAAAGGATCTCTTTTTCCACTCCAAGGACCTCAATGGCGTGATGTTCGACGAACTCAAAGTCGGCGACGTCGTTTCATTTGAAGTCGCACAGGGTGAAAAAGGCCCAAGCGCCGTCAACGTAACTCGCGCGTAATCTCGCGCAGCAAAAGCCGCTCTCGCTTCAGTTTTTAACTGGCACGGGGGCGGCTTTTGTCATGGGTCTGTTTGGCACGACTCTTGGGGTAAGGTAGGATATGCAGATATGCGCAGCAAAAAAATTCTTATTGTTTTCGTGTTGCTTTTAGCGGGCGGCGTGGGTGCGGCGGGGTGGTATTATGCAACGTACCTCAAAGGGCCGGCTGCAGTCGCTCTGTACAAAACTCCTGAAGAGTCGGATGTGTATGTCCGCTTTGACATGGAGGCGTACGACAAGATACAAGAAAATTTTTGGATGGATACCAAGGATGCTGACTTGGCCGGACTCTTTTTGCTCTCTGTGCAAAAAGCAGCGGGTGCAAGCACCACGCTTTCAACCCAAGATCGCGCGGGGACTGCAAAAATGCTTGCTGGTGTTTTTGCACAAGCGACAAGCACTGACGCTAAAAAAAAGCTCGCGCTCGATATCCTTATTGTTGCACTGTACAATCTTCCCCCTGCGGGGAGGGACGGGCTGTTGTCGGAGCAGCAAGAAAAAGAGCTGCGGCAAAATGTTAGCAATATTAATCCCAGTAAAAACCTATACCAAGATCTAGGGCTCGAGAGTGGCGCTTCAAAAGAGGCAGTAGTCGCAGCATATGCACAAAAACAAGCTGAGCTTAAAGATGCAACTACTCCAGAAGCAAAAGCAGAGAAGGAAAAAATTGCCTACGCGCACGAGGTGCTGAGCAAGGCGCAGAGCAAAGCGCTCTATGATGACAAAAAAATAGAGCCGACTGCTTTTGGCACGGTGATGGGCAAAACGCTCTATATAAATCTGACAAAAATATCGCCGACCACATTGCAGGAGTTTGCGCTCGCGGTTGACGCTGCATCAAGTACTCCAGGTATGGACAGTTTGATATTAGACATGCGCGGCAATGCAGGTGGGTCGCTCGACTTTTTGCAACACTTTCTTGGCTTATTTATCGGGCAAAACCAGCATGCGTTTGACTTGTTCCGCAAAGGAGACTACAAGGTGCAGCGCACTGCGCTTGGGATATTTCCTGAACTGTCGCGATACAAAGAGGTCGCGCTTTTGGTGGACAACATGACCCAGTCTACTGCCGAGCTGACCGCAGCAACCTTTAAACGCCTGCGGCTTGGCAAAGTGGTGGGCACGGTGACGCGCGGATGGGGCACGGTAGAGAATACGTTTCCTTTGGAGACGCGCATCGACCCTGAAATAAAGTACTCACTCTTGCTCGTCAACCACGTGACACTTCGAGAAGATAATCAGCCTATTGAGGGTAGAGGGGTGGAGCCCGACATCAATACAGGCAACGCGGATTGGAAAGCACAAGTGCCAAAACACTTCGACTCAGCGTCGCTTGTGCAAGCCGTGCGCACTGCGGCTGCAAAACCGCCGCAACGGTAGCCTCCAGGGAGGGATATTGACAAGAGGTTGGTACATATAGTATTATACAGCCTCATGCCATATAATAACCCTAAGAAAAGTACTACGGGCCAACGCTCGTTTGCCCGACGCCCCTTTGGAGGAAGTAAGCCGTTTTCTCAGCGCCCCGGCGGTTTTAAACCCCGCACCCAAGGCCGCGGCGGTTTTTCTGCTCCTTCAACGTTTGATATATCTCGTTTTATCAACAAAGCAGTCATTACTGAAGAGGCTCCGGTGTTTGTGCCAGAGCACAAGTTTACAGACTTTGCCATAGATACGCGTCTTAAAGAGAATATTGTAAAAAAAGGTTACGTCAGCCCGACGCCGATTCAAGATCGCACCATTCCGCATATTTTGCGCGGCGCTGATGTAGTGGGTATCGCCAACACTGGTACCGGCAAAACCGCTGCGTTTTTGATACCGCTCATCAACAAGATTTTAACCAATCGCAACGAGCGTATTTTGGTTATGGTGCCTACCCGCGAGTTGGCACAGCAAATCGCTGACGAGCTGCGCGGATTTACCCCAGGGCTCCAGATCTACTCGACCGTATGTGTGGGTGGCGCAAGCATTGGTCCACAAATGAGCGAGCTTCGCCGCAAGCCGCCGGTGGTCATCGGCACGCCAGGCCGCCTCAAAGACTTGCTCGAGCGCAAAGCGCTTGTGCTTGGCAGTTTTACCACCGCAGTACTCGACGAGGCCGACCGCATGCTGGACATGGGCTTTATTGCAGACATGCGCAATATCCTGTCGCTGTTGCCAACGCCTCGCCATACACTCTTTTTCTCTGCGACGCTGTCTCCTGAAATTGAGCGCCTCATCGGAGAATTTTTGCACGAGCCGGTGCGCATCTCGGTTAAGACACGCGAGACCTCTGCTTCTATCGAGCAAGATGTAGTGCGCGTGCCCCGCGGTGCAAACAAACTCGACATCCTGCATGACTTGCTGGTGCAGCCCGACTTCACCAAAGTGCTTATCTTCGGGCGCACCAAGCACGGTGTAGAAAAACTTTCTAAAACGCTGGTAGAACGCGGCTTCCGTGCGGAGTCTATCCACGGCAACAAAACACAAAATAAGCGACAAAAAGCGCTCGACCTCTTTAAGCGCGACCATGTCCAAGTGCTTGTTGCCACCGATGTGGCGGCACGCGGGCTCGATATTGCCGGCGTTTCCCATGTCATCAACTACGACCTGCCTTCAACACAAGAAGACTATGTGCACCGCATTGGCCGTACCGGCCGCGCAGGCAAAAAGGGCAAAGCCCTCACGTTTGTTGAGGCGCGATAAAGCATCTCGCAGCCGCTACCGTATATGAAAAAGCAAATTAAAAAAACAGTGGTACGCGCCAACCCAGCTCCTGTTGTGGCTGTGGCGCATAAACCAAACCCGCAAATGCATGGGCCAAGCAAGACATTTCAAAAAGACGGGCACTGGATAGAAAAGCCAGAAAAAACAGCAATTCTTTTGTGTGTATGCGGTAACCGCTATTTGAAAACGCGCGTTGGGCAAGAGTTGTGTTTGCGCTGTGTGTCGTTGGGACGCTAATTTTTTAACAGAGCGCGCTGCTTTGTGGTAAGATGCGTCGGTGGATTTTATAAAACGATATAGCAGAGATACATTTGCGTCGCTGCGGTTTAGAAATTATCGTCTGTACTTTATAGGGCAGGCGATTTCCATGTCCGGCAACTGGATGCAGACCATTGCCTTGGGGTGGTTGGTGCTTGAGCGCACGCAATCTGGAAGTCAGCTTGGGCTGGTGCTTGCACTCCAATTTTTACCCATGCTCTTTTTGGGGCCGTGGGGAGGTGTGGTGGCAGATCGTTTTAACAAAAGGACGATTCTCTATGTAACGCAGACGCTCTTGGGGGTGCTTGCGCTGTGTTTGGGCGCATTGGTTGCTACAGATTTGATAGAGCTTTGGATGCTGTATGGTTTTGCGCTGTCTGTAGGCGTCATTAATGCGGTCGACAATCCGACGCGGCAAATTTTCGTGTCCTCGATGGTAGAACCGTCGTATGTAAAAAACGCCGTCACACTCAACTCTATCGAGGTCAACTTAGCGCGCGCCATCGGTCCAAGTATCGGCGGGATATTGATAGCAACGGTTGGTTTGGCATTTTGTTTTATCATCAACGCGGTTACCTACATCGCGGTTATTGCAGTGCTGACCCAGATGCGCGGCGCCGAGCTGCATGGTGGGCCGAATCGTGTTTCAAAAAAAGGGCAACTTATGGAAGGGTGGCGGTATGTGCTTGCGTCGCCGGTGTTGCGCAATGTGCTGTTGGTGATGGCAATTATTGGCACCATGTCGTATGAATTTCAGGTCAGCTTGCCGCTCTTGGCGCAAGGTACGTTTATGGGCGATGCGAGCAGTTATGCAGCCTTGCTGTCCGCGATGGGGGTTGGGTCTGTGCTTGGAGGGTTGTTTGCTGCAGGGCGCAAGCGTGCCTCGGCACAGAGTTTGACGGGATTGATATTTTTGTTTGGTGCAAGTCTGTGTCTTGTGGCCAGCATGCCGACCCTCGGGTTTGCGATTGCGGGCATGATTTTGGTTGGGTTTTTTTCTATCAATGTCACCTCGCTGGCCAACACCATTTTGCAGCTTGAAAGCAAGCCCGAGATGCGTGGGCGGGTGATGGCTCTGTGGTCCATGGCGATGCTCGGCTCGACGCCGATTGGGGGACCTATTGTCGGCTACATCGGACAGTACGCAGGCCCAAGGTGGGGTATTGCGGTTGGGGGTTTGGCGGCGGCAGTAGCCGGCGTTATCGCATACTATACGCTCAAAAAAGATACGGCGATAAAAACTATTCCAGTGGCGGAGAGTGAGCAGAGCGACCTCCATGAAGAAACAAAACTCCACTAATTTTTGGCAGAGTTTTCCACATATCCACAGTTACAAAGATGCGATCTCCGGGAAAGTGGTTATCCACAAAATTTGTGTATGTTGTGTAGATGTGTGTATGGTACGGTAGAAGTATATGAAATTACCACTTACGCAAAAACAAGAGCGGGTCTACGGGTCGCTTAAAGCGTACATGCTTGCAGATGGGCGGTCTCCAACGCTCGAGCAGTTGCGTGAGACGCTTGGGTTCCAGTCACTACGCACCGTGACGCAATATCTCGATACACTCGAGCGCAAGGGATATATCGTCCGGCGCAAAAATGCTAAACGCAATATCGAGCTCCGCGAAGCTGACATGGACGGGTTCCCAACGCAAACCATCACCGTGCCGGTTGTCGCAAACGTTGGGTGTGACGACCTGAGTGTTTTTGCCAGCGAGCAGCGTGATGAGTTTTTAGAAGTTGATAAAGCACTGATCGACGGCGAGGACGACATTGTTGCAGTACGCGCCATTGGCGACAGTATGAACGATGCTGGCATCAACACGGGCGACTATGTGCTCATCCGCTTTACCGAGCATGCAGAAAACGGCGACCGCGTTGCTGCTATTGTAAATGACATGGTGACGGTCAAAAGGCTCGAGCGTCGCGACGGTATGACTATTTTGTGGCCTGAGTCTAAAGATCCAAAGTTTAAGCCGATTATTTTACGCGAAGATTTTAAAATCGCCGGCCGGGTATTGTGTGTTATCCCAGCTCCAACGATTGAGATTACTGAAGTTGTTCCGCTCGATGACCGCTGGTAAGACTTCTTGCGTGTTGGGGTAGGGGCATGTAGGCTTGCGAAAGAAGGGGTTTCCACAGTGGAGCTCCAAGGGTTTTGTTCCTTGTATTAGGAGTAAAATCCACTGTTTCCAGGAAAGGGACAGGTCAATGACCCAGAATTCGTCGGATGATTTTTTTGTGCTTGCGCAACGCGCGTCGGCAAATATGCTGCAGACGGAAATGCCGCTGGCGGCATTTCTTGAAGCGTGCCGCACCGACCCTATGTGCTATGCGACCGCGACCGAGCGTCTGCTCGCCGCGATAGGCGAGCCGGAGATGGTGGATACATCCAAGGATGCGCGCCTCGGCCGCATCTTCATGAACCGCACAATGCGGCTCTATCCAACCTTCAGCGAGTTCTATGGCATGGAAGAGACGATCGAGCGCATCGTCAGCTTCTTGCGCCATGCGGCTCAGGGGCTGGAAGAGCGCAAGCAGATCATGTATCTGCTGGGCCCCGTCGGCGGCGGCAAGTCGTCGCTCGCGGAGCGTCTCAAGGCCTTGATGGAAGCCCACCCCATATACGTGCTGAAAGCGGGGGATGAAATTAGCCCGGTCTTTGAGTCCCCGCTCGGCCTCTTCGACCCTGAGCGCATGGGTGCTTTGCTCCATGAGCGCTACGGCGTCCCTCTCAACCGTCTCACGGGGCTTATGAGCCCCTGGTGCCTCAAGCGTCTTGATCAGTTTGGTGGCGACATCTCTCGCTTCAATGTTGTCCGGATGATGCCATCTCGCCTTCGGCAGATTGCTGTCGGCAAGACCGAGCCGGGCGACGAGAACAACCAGGATATCTCGACACTGGTTGGCAAGGTCGACATCCGCAAGCTGGAAATGCATTCGCAGAATGACCCAGACGCCTACAGCTACTCGGGCGGACTCAACCGCGCCAACCAAGGACTACTCGAATTTGTCGAGATGTTCAAGGCGCCTATAAAGATGCTGCACCCGTTGCTGACCGCAACACAGGAAGGCAACTATATCGGCACCGAGAACATTGGGGCGATCCCGTTCTCTGGGATCATCATGGCGCATTCCAATGAGTCGGAATGGCAGAGCTTCAAGAACAACAAGAACAACGAGGCCTTCATCGACCGCATCTACGTCATCAAGGTCCCGTACTGCCTGCGTGTGACCGAGGAGCAGAAGATCTACGAAAAGCTGGTCAGCCGCTCCGAGCTCAGCCAGGCGCCCTGCGCACCGGCGACCTTGGAGATGTTGGCACGATTCTCTGTTTTGACTCGGCTGGTGCCCAAGGTGCAGGGTAAAACTGGGGGTGAGGATCAGCTCGGCACTCCGGCACTGTTTGCCAAGATGCGTGTCTACGACGGCGAAAATTTGAAGGAGACTGACCCGCGTATCCGCACGCTTCAGGAGTACAAGGACTCCTCCGGCGTAAACGAGGGCATGACTGGGGCTTCAACCCGCTTCGCTTTCAAGGTGCTGGCGGCGACCTTCAACCACGACACGACAGAAGTTGCCGCCGACCCGGTGCATCTGATGTATGTGCTGGAGCAGTCGATCCGCCGCGACCAGATGCCGCAAGACCTGGAGAAGCGGTACTTGGAGCTCATCAAGTCTGAACTCGCCACGCGCTATGCGGAATTTATCGGCAACGAGATCCAGAAAGCGTACCTGGAGTCCTATCACGATTATGGCCAGAACCTGTTCGACCGGTACGTTTCCTATGCCGATGCTTGGATCGAGGATGTCGACTTCAAGGACCCTGACACTGGGCAGTTGCTCAACCGTGATTCCCTCAACCAGGAATTGACGAAAATCGAAAAGCCCGCGGGGATTACTAACCCCAAGGACTTCCGGAATGAAGTCGTCAAATACTGCTTGCGGCAACGTGCGAACAACAATGGCAAGAATCCGACTTGGACGAGCTACGAGAAAGTCCGCGAAGTCATCGAACGGCGGATGTTCAGCCAGGTGGAAGAACTGCTCCCAGTCATCAGCTTCGGCTCGAAGAAGGACGGTGAGACGGAAAAGAAACACAATGACTTCGTCGAGCGCATGACGTCCCGCGGCTATACGGAACGGCAGGTGAGGCGTCTTGTGGAATGGTACATGCGTGCCAAGCAAGCGGGCTAACCTTTGTGGTGTGCACCCGGGACGTGAGTCTCGGGTGTTTTTTTATTGGTTTGCGAGCGGCTATACTAGAGGTATGCTTTTGATTACCCGTGGTTTGCGTGTGTTGCTTTTTTTTATGTACGGTCTTGTGGTGGGGTCCTTGTGTATATACCTCAGTATGGTTGCTGCAGCATATCATCGGGTATCTTTTTCTATCCATACCACACCACCGATGCCGGTGGCGCTTTTGCTTGGTGCTTCGGTAAATAGTAAAGGGGTGTTGTCTCCGGTCATGCAAGAGCGTGCTGACCGCGCAGTGCAGCTATATCATGCGGGTATTGTAAAAAAAATAATCGTAAGCGGCGATGACAGCACGCTGCAATATGACGAGGTATATCCGGTAGGAAAGTATCTGCGCTCTTATAATGTGCCGCAGAAAGATATCTTCTTAGATTACGCAGGATTTGATACATACAGCAGTGTGTATCGCGCCAAACAGGTGTTCCACGCTGACACAGTGCTTATTGTGACGCAATGGTTCCATTTGCCGCGCGCGTTGTTTATTGCGTGGGGGCTTGGTGTGGATGCTCGAGGCATCGACGCATCAAAAGGGGAGCGCTATATACAAAGTACGCTGCGCGAGATACCCGCATCAGTAAAGGCACTTTTCGAAGTCTTGTCGGGGCGGTTGCCAAAATATCTCGGTACACCCTTTCCGGTGGCTGGCAAAAGTGATGAAACTTGGCTCGGCGCTGCTTCAGAAGACATCTATTTTTCACACTAGTTTGGGTGGGTAGGCGCTTGATTTAGGGAAAAAATAATGCCAAACCCTGCGAGGGGATAGAATTCTTTCTTGTGCAAGGTATACTGTCTTTATACGCTTTATTGTTGTTAATCATCATCACTTATAGTATGGCTACACTGATTAAATGGGTTCTTGCAGTACTTATTATTGGCGGAGGGATATGGTTTGCGTGGTCTCGCGGATGGCTCACTAAACCAGCGCAGGCGCCTACAACAACTCCTCCAGTCACCGAGACAGCACCTCCAGCGCCAACCAATGGCATGAGTGCTGCGACTGACACCTCTGATGCGGCAATCGCGCAAGATGCTGCTGCAGTTGATGTCCAGCTTGCTGCGATGGTAAAAGATGTTGCAAGCGTTGATGCTGCATTAAACGATAAGGCGATATCGCAAGACTACTAATCCTAAACCTCCTACTATACATATGACTATTCATTCTCGCACAGCCGCTGCTTCGTTTATTTTTGGTATGGCGCTTGTGCCATCGTTAGTTTTTGCCCAAGGCGCTGCTGCGCCCACAACCACTGCTGCCCCAGAGACACGTCCCGCTCTGACCGCAAAGCTCGTGCAATCAAAAGAAAAAGCAATTAAAGAAATCGATCGCCGCATCAATGCCCTTACTGACGTGACCACTCGGGTGCAGAACATGCAAAAAGTAACCGAAGCGTTTAAACAAAACCTGAGCTCGGCAACACAGACCCAAATCACCGGGCTTACGCAGCTCAAGTCAAAAGTGGCAGATGCGACAGATGCCGAAGTGCTTAAGGCAGACATAAAATCAATTACTCAGTCATACCGCGTGTATGCACTGTTTATGCCGCAAGCGCATATTTCTGCAGCTGCTGACCGTGTGGTGCTCAGCACCGAGATGATGACGATGCTTGGTACAAAGCTGCAGGGTAAGATTACGGCACTACAAGGCACAGGCGTTGATGTCGGCGCGCTTACCACAGCGATTACTGAGCTCGCGGCAAAACTCTCTGACGCGCGCACGCAAGCGGAGGCGGCAGTGTCAACCATTGCAGCGCTTACTCCAGACGGTGGGGACAAAACAAAAATGGCAGCCAACAATACGGCACTTAAAGCTGCGCGCGTAAATCTGCAAACTGCGCAGAGTGACTTGGTTGCGGCGCGTAAAAACATCCAGACTATTATCGCAGGTCTTGCAAAAGCAAATGCAGTGGGTGCTGCAACGTCGACGCCAGCACGCTAACCCTACATGATACTCGTCGCAATTAGTATCGCCGCATTCTGCGCCACCATAGTTGGTGGCGTGGTTGCATTGAAGCTCCGAGACCGGTTGCACCTTATTTTAGGGTTTAGTGCTGGGGCGGTTATCTCGGTTGCATTTTTCGACCTTATCCCAGAAGCGCTGGAAATGGCAGGAAGCGCATATCCAATAGAAACTGTATTTTCTGTCGTTGCAGTTGGTTTTCTGTTGTATTTGCTGCTTGACCGGCTGCTTTTGCTGCATAGTCATGACCACGAAGAGACAGCCGCTTCTGCGCGAGGTGTTGCGCGAGCAGGAGCCCTGTCAGTGCACAGTTTTCTCGACGGTGTCGCCATTGGTTTTGCGTTTCAAGTATCTACTGCGGTTGGTGTGGTAGTGGCAATTGCTGTGCTCGCGCATGATTTTTCTGACGGCATCAATACCGTGAGTGTCATAGTGCGGCACGGGGGGAGCCGCGCTCGAGCGCTCAAATGGCTTTTAGTGGACGCGCTTGCTCCGGTGCTCGGCATCGCAAGTACGCTGTTGTTTAGCGTGACTGAGGTAACGCTCGGGCTCATTCTTGCGTTGTTTGCGGGTTTCTTCTTGTATATCAGTGCGTCCGACCTAATTCCAGAGAGTCATCATGCGCACCCAACATTTTGGACGACCGCAGCAACGCTGGTAGGAGCAGGGGTGCTCTACGTGGTGATTCAGTTGGCGGGTATCTAATACTTGCATTTTTCAAAATACGTGTTAAGATTGGCTGCAGGTACAGCTCTCGCTTTGTGCGCCCGATTATTCCAAATAAAACACCATATTATATGACCTTTTCTCGCATCACGAGCATTTCTTTTTTACTCGGTGCATTTGCACTGATACCGACCTTTGTCTCTGCACAGCAGGTGTATGGATGCGGCTACCCGTATACGTACAATGCCTACTACTGCGGTGCGGGTGCTGTTGACGTCTATGTGCAGGTTGCAAGCCAGACAGGGACGCCGCTTCAAGCTCCCTCAGATTTTACTATTACGGTAACTGGTCAAAATCCATCTCCGGCAACATTTGCGGGCTCACAAAAAGGCACGACGGTGCTTATGGGTGATGGTGCGTACAGTATGAAGGCTGTGCAGACAAGTTATGGGTTTACACCAACATATTCACAAGGCTGCACCGGCACGATTGCTCGCGGACAGCGCGCCTCATGCATCGTCACGATGACTCCCGGGTTTCTTCCGTATCAGCAGTCCTATACTGGCTCGCGTACGCTAAGTTGTGCGCCTGCGTATCAAACTATTCCAGCCGGGCAAAATGCGACCTTCACTGCGGTAGGTGGAAATTCGGCTACCTACATCTGGTCAGTGCCAGGGCGCACGTACAGCACATTTGGCAACACCACAGCAACAACCCTTACTCAAATTGGCACGCAAAACATCGTAGTTTCGTCTGGATATGAGACGGCCACCTGTACGGTCGAGGTAACTGCGTTCGGAGGTATTGCTCCGACTATCACCACATCTTTTATCCCAGCGATGCCAAACACTGGTTTTGACCAACGAAGTGCAGGGTACGCGTTTGCGCTTGTGGCACTCTTGAGTGTTGGTCTCTTTATGTATCCTCATGTCCGAGCACGCATCACCCGGGCTTAATAGCATACGTTCTCGCGGGCTTGCAGAATGGCTGCTCATTGGAGTAGGGTGCTTTGTATTGTTTGTTGGCGCGTCGCAACTCTTTTCGCGCGTTGCCGACCGTGTTGGTGTCTCCGTACTTTCGACTGCGTTTGCGCCAGCGGTAACTTTGTATACCGACGCTCCTACAGAGACGGCGCTGCTCACGCCGCTTATGCCGCATACACTATCCATACCTTCTCTAGGCATAGAAGCTGCTGTCGAGTTGGTTGGTACCAAACCAGACGGTTCTATGGCGACTCCAAAACAGGCAGCACAAGTGGGGTGGTATATGCCCGGCAGTAAGCCCGGAGAAGCAGGGAACGCAGTGTTCGCGGGGCACGTCAATAACTCGCGCACTACCGCTGGAGTTTTTGAGCATCTTTCAAAAATCCGCATTGGAGATGCGGTGACTATTGCTGACGCATCGGGCCGCTCGCTTAAGTATGTAGTTGTGGGGGTGGCGCAGTATCCAGCCACAGATGCACCGCTTGAGAGCATTTTTACTAAGACAGGGGCATCTCAAATTGTGTTGATTACCTGTGATGGTGAGTGGGACTCCGCTGTGCATTCTTTTGATAAACGCTTTGTGGTATACGCGTCACTGCAGTCGTAGGTGGGTATAAGACCGCTTGCGTGACCTTGAGCGCTATGCTATGTTTGGGGCGTTCGAGTAAGTTCTCCAGTGTGCCTCATGTTGGGTGTCTAGGAGGGGTCGCCTTACAGAGAACAATTGTTAATTCAATGTAATCGCGAAATATGGCACGCAAATTGTTTGTCGGCGGCCTTCCATACCGTACAACGGGGGATGAGCTGCGCGACGCGTTCGCACAGGCTGGTGAAGTTGCTTCTGCATCTATCGTCACCGATCGCGAGACTGGTCGCTCACGGGGCTTCGGCTTCGTCGAGATGGCCGATGATGCCGGCGCTGACCAAGCTATTGCTATGTGGAATGGCAAAGACTTTGGTGGCCGCATGCTCACTGTCTCCGACGCACGTCCAAAGGCTCAGTAGTTTTCTCTCGAGTCTAAAATCAAAAAACTCTGCTCCCTTGTGGGGCAGAGTTTTTTGGTATGATTGCTCCGATGCAAAAACATACAGCATTGGTCAAAAAAGTATACGCGCACTACCGCAACCACGGGAGGCACCACCTCCCGTGGCGAAAGACCAAAAACCCCTACTACATTTTGATATCAGAGTTAATGTTGCAGCAAACGCAGGTGGATAGGGTAGTGCCCAAATATCTTTTGTTTATAAAAACATTCCCGACCCTAGAGGCGCTTGCGGCAGCGCCGCTGTCGAGTGTGCTTCTGTTGTGGAGTGGGCTTGGATACAATCGGCGAGCCCAGTTTTTACATAAAGCGGCTAAACAGATTGCGCATACGTTTTCAGGGAAGGAAAGGAGAGAGCTCTTTAAAAATCCTGAGCTGCTTGAAGCGCTCCCTGGGGTTGGGCATTATACAGCCCGAGCTGTCGCGGCGTTTGCTGCCAACGCGCCGGTCGTATTTGTAGAGACCAACATTCGGACAGTCTTTTTTGCCGCTATCCACAGTTCCAAAGGTGCGACCTTTGGAACTGTGGATAACTCTGCGGGCAAAATCTCGGATAGGGAATTGTTGCCCCATGTGGCGAGCGCGCTTGAGACAGCACTTTCCCTAGGGATTGCCCCAAAAGACTGGTACGCGGCGCTCATGGACTACGGGGCCTACTTGAAAGCGAGTGGCGTCAAGCTTAACGCCCAGAGCGCACATTATGCTAAGCAGTCAAAATTTGCAGGGTCGCTGCGGCAACTGCGCGGTTCCCTACTCCGCGCATTGCTCGACAAGCAACTATCGCTGCGGCAGCTAACAGAGGCATGCAGCGCGCAGAGTGCCCCGCTCTTTACAGAGAAGCAGATATCCCACGCACTCGCCCGCCTTCAAAAAGAAGGACTTATTATGCAGCGTCGAGGACGCTTTTGCCTACCAGACTAAACACCGAGCACCACAGGGATAACAATGGGACGTTTGTTTGTTTTCTCAAACAAGAAACGAGCTACTGCATCGGTAACGTTATTTTTGACGTAGTCAAAGTTAACCGGCTGCATGTTTTTTGTAGTATCCTCGATTGTTTTTTTGATGATGATGCGCGTTTGCTGGAGCAACTCTTGTGACTCTCTCAAATACACAAACCCGCGCGAAATGATGTCTGGAGATTTGCGCAGTCGGCCAGTTTTTGGGTTGACCGTGGCGATGATGACAAACATGCCTTCTTGTGCGAGCACGTTGCGGTCGCGGATGACCACCTCTTGGATGTCCCCGATAGAAAAGCCGTCGACAAGACGCAGGCTGTTGGGCGCATTTTCTTTAATCCGGGTAATGCGCTGACCTCCGTCTTGGATTTCGAGTATGGCGCCATTGTCTGGGACGACAATATCTTCTTCAGCGCGGCCACATGCTTTTGCGATGTCTGCATGCACACGCAACATGTAATGGTAGCCGTGAAGCGGCATAAAGAATTTTGGCTTTATCCGAGAGTGTATCCAGAGGGTCTCGTCGCGGTTTGCATGACCCGAGGCGTGCACATCCATGGTCTCGCGGTGGATAATGTGCGCGCCTTGGCGCGAAAGATTGTCCTTTAGTTTTTGCACTGCGCGCTCGTTACCCGGCACCACAGATGAAGAAAGCACCACCGTATCCCCTTTTTGCACCTTAATGTATTTATGAGTTTTGACCGCAATGCGCATCAGTGCCGCAAATTCATCTCCTTGGGCGCCTGTAGCGAGCACAATGGTTTTGCTGTGCGGGACGCTCGAAAGCTCTTCTGGGCCGATGAACGTTTTTTCATGCACCTTGAGCATACCGAGATGTTTTACTATCTCGATGTTTACTTTCATACTGCGTCCTTCAACCAAGATTTTTTTGCCGTGGCGCTCTGCGCTCTCCACAATACGCATAATGCGTTCAAGCTGAGACGAGAAAGTGCCGATGATGAGCCGGCCATTGGTGTTGGCGATAATCTCATCCATATTTTTTTGCACCACCCGTTCAGGGAGTGAAAATCCAGGCTTTTCACAGTTTGTTGAGTCTGCTGCCAAAAAGAGAACGTTTTTGTCTTTAAAGAACGCAAACTCTTTTTCCTCGGCTTCAGTGGGTACGCCGTCGATATGGTCGACTTTAAGGTCGCCGGTGAAGACTGCAAGTCCGTGCGGGGTTTCGATAATGATGCCCATAGAGTCGGGGATGGTATGGGTGACCGAGAAAAAACGCACGCGCAAATTGCCTACGCGCACCGCATCTTCTTTCTCTACCTCATGGATGGTGAGCGGCTTAAGGTTTGGAAATTCCTCTTGTCGTTTTTTGACCATCACCGCGGTGAGTTTGCGTGTGTAGACCGGTGGGTAGCCGATGCGGTCGATGATGTATGGGATGCCGCCGATGTGGTCGAGGTGGCCGTGCGTGATAAAGAGCGCTCGGATTTTGTCGCGACGGTCTTCCAGATATTTAGTGTTTGGCAAAATATAGTCGATACCAGGAGTATCATCTTCGCGGAATTGAAAACCGCAGTCGATGATAACGATGTCGTCGCCGTATTCAAATGCGGTCATATTGCGGCCGATCTCTTCAACGCCACCCAGTGGGATGATGCGGATATTGCCAGCCTCAAGCGGCGGAATAGGCTTCTCGTCTCCGTTGCCCATGGTGAGCGTTTGCGCAGTTGGCTGCTCGCTTATGTCACGGGGTGGGTGTACTTGATGTGGGCGCGGGCCTCCTGCACGACGAAAATCTCCTCGTCTGCCGCCCTTACCTCGCGGAGAAAATCCGGGTTTTTGTGCGCCTGGGGTAAATGCCCTCTTTGGCTGCGGTTTGCTTTGCTGTTCCATAAATGCTGTGTAAATCTAATTGGTAATACGTTCTTTTTTCTGCCGCGGAACGCTATTGTGTACGTGCAAAAAACGGCCACACATAGTCAACTTCTCGGTGCCACTGATATGCGCTCAAAAATCTATCGCTGGGAGTTTCGATAAAACCCAGGCCAAGCCCTTGGACGTCTTTGGGTACAATATACATGAAATCAGGCGCATAGAGAAATATTGCTGGTATATCCTTTGCAAGCTCCGCTGCGAAGGTGTGGTAGAGCTGTTCGCGCTCGCTGTCGGTGTTGCTCTGCCGCAGCTCTTCAAGGATCTTGTCCGCGGCGACACTTGCATAGAGTGCGATGTTGAGACCTGGGTCGACACGCTGGGTGCTGCCCCAAAAGGCAAAGAGATCAAGCTCGCGGCCGACTACTTCTCCAAAAAGGAGTGCGTCATATTTGCGTGGGCGGATAACATTTTGAGATAAGTCACCCTGGTCGTACACATGGACGTCGACTTTAATACCGATGGTGCCCCACGCGTGCCGGAGATACTCGGCGGCGGTGCGCAGTTCAGGCACGTTGCTGGTTGCAAGAGAAAAGGCAAGAGGAGTTGCTTTTTCGCTGTTGCCAATACGGGTTACTTTTTGCAGCATGCCGTCTGGGCCAGGGGTCCATCCGTGCTCGCGCAGGAGTTGCAGGGTGTCAGCGCTCGCGAGCCCCATATCCTTTTTCTCAATAGGAGCTCCGGGGTTTTTAATCAGTGATGGGGGGACGGGGCCGGTGAGCGGTGTGCCGTACCCACCCAACACCTTTTCTACCAAGTCGGCTCGGTCAACCATGTGGCTCAAGGCTTGGCGGACTGCCGGGTCACGCAATACTTCTGACTGATTTTGGTTAAAGAATACGCCAAACACGCGGTTGAGGGACGACCGGGCGATGTTTGTATTTTCAAGAGAAGCGATGTTGTTTGCAGAAATGCCGCTGACCATCTCAATATCTCCCGCGGCGAGCGCTTGCAGCAACTCATCCTCGTTTTGATAAAAATAGAGCGTCATGCTGTTCAAATAGGGTTTGCCCAATGCGTACTCTGAAAACGCTTCAAGAACGTAGGAAGATGGAATGCCTGAAGAGGTGCGCCGTATTTGCCCCATCATAAACGGCCCAGAGCCTATCGGCGCGCTGTTAAGCTCGCTAAACGGCATTTCATCGGTGCTGACCCCTTGCCAGAGATGTTTTGGCAAAATACCAAACGTAAGGTTTTCAATAAACGGAGCGTATGCCTGCTTGAGCGTAAACTGAATTGTTTTTGCGTCGACAACAGTAACCGCCACGCCTTTCCAGTTTGCGCGCCCCGGGCTTTTGAGTGCTGGGTCTTGGGTGCGTGCAATGGTAAACGCAACATCTTCAGCGCTTACGGGTGTGCCGTCATGAAAGGTGGCGTCTTTAAGTACAACCGTATATATCCGCCCGTCGTCAGAGATGGTATATGTTTTTGCCAAGTCCGGGATGTACCCACCTGCTGGGGTGGCGCGCAGCAGTCCCGAATACACTAAGTTAGTGAGGTCGTGGTCGGCATCTGACAGCGCAAGCACCGGGTTGATAAAACGAGGCGAGCCGATGATGCCTTCGCGTATGCTGCCGCCGTGCGCTGGCACTGCACGCAAGAACTGCGTGTTTAAAGTATAGACAAGACCAAGAGTGCTTAGGGCAAGCAATCCTGCAAACAAGAAAAAGAGCACTCTGCCGCTCGCAGAAAATGCGCGGAATGTTTTTTCTGATTCAGCGACAAATGAACGATAAGCCGGCAAGAGGAAACGCCGTTTGATACGCATATAGGGTGGGTGTGTGATGTTTAGAGAAACAGACCTTTTTTATTGTATGACGAGTGCCACGAAAGCCGAGAGGGCAAAAAGTATGCCCACGATGATTGTCGTATAGAACAAGTATTTCTCCATGCCGCGGCGAGTGTGGTATCCAGCAGAAAAATTATCTCCGCCGAGCGCACCACCAAGTGAAGCTCCCGTTTGCTGCAGAAGAACGCAGACGATCAATATCGCTGCAAGGGCTACCTGTATATACGGCAAGAGGCCGTGGAAAGTCATTAAAAACAGCGTAGCATGGCGGTAGAACCTCTGCAACCCTTCCAAAAAACTTGACTCAAGGGCGATTTTCTCTATATTTATAGCGAATCGGGCGTTAATTAAAAAGTGCATTATTAGTAACCCTTGCTTGGCGAAGATTTTTCCTTATGAAAAAAAATACAAAAAAGCCGATGGTGAAAAAAACTGACAAAAAGAATGCAAAAGCTGCGCCGCAGCGTCCAAAACCCGTCTCAACTATTGGCGTGGTGCCGCTTGGCGACCGCGTGTTGGTGAAACCGCTTGCCCCTGAAACAGTGACGTCTTTTGGCATCATCATCCCCGACACAGTAAAAGAAAAACCAGAGCAGGGGGTTGTGGTTGCAGTAGGTCCAGGCCGTCGCGGCGATGATAATGACTTGGTGCCCGTGGGCGTGCAGGTTGGCGACACAGTACTGTTTTCTAAATACGGCTTTGACGAAATAAAAGTTGCTGGAGTCGAGTATTACGTCTTGCCAGAAAACAGCATCTTGGCAGTTATTAATAAATAAACAATATTAAAAGCAAGCTTTTATTCTCTCACTCACTAGATTATGGCAAAA
>CAYGHD010000008.1:0-23481 GCA_964349675.1 uncultured Candidatus Saccharibacteria bacterium | reverse complement strand
AAGAGGGGTCGTATGCAAGTACGATTTCTGCCCGTTCCCGGGCCAACGAGGAGTAATCCTTGTTGATACAATCCTGTTCGCCCCTACGGGGAGGACACGAAGGGAAATGGCGATAGTGCACAGCCATGTCTAAAACCGCCTAGGGTGTATGGTTACTACAACTAGGAGACTAAAAAAGGGGTGGGCAAGCGGCCTTACTAATTAGGGTGTTAAACCAAGCACCCACCCCGTGCACTTTTTGGTTGCCCCTAGTGCGGGCTAAAAAATGAGGCGCTGTGATAAACGCGGTGCCTAAAATTGTTAGCTCATTCAGGGAGTGGGAACCATGAACGATTCTTTCATCGTGCGTACCGACTTCGTCGCCACCTCCATCGTGGAGGGCGCAACCCCGCTTTTTGTGCGGGTGCGCAAGGACGACGTTGTCGTATTGGCCGAGGCGCTGTGGTGGCAAAACCACGGTCGCCCCGACAAGGCCGACGAGGTCTTGGAGTCCTACTGCCAGCAGTGTGCGGCGTAGGGGCCAAACAGTTTTTCTCCCGGTTGTTCTGTAAAAAACAATCTTGTGCCAAGGGAAGGCTTCTCCGTCATCAATACTTCTTGTAAAACGATGGCGGACACTATTGGGCTCATGATTTTTAAGTAAATCGTGAGCCGATTGTGTTCTTGTCCTGGGCGGGAAGGCACCCGCACCGCCTTGTCGGACGCGATAAGGTAGCCTGTGCAAACACACGGGCAAGGAAAAGCGCGAGTACAGTCGCGCGGAGCTGCTTACTTCAAAAACAGGTTAACAAAATACTGTGCTCCAAATCGGAGCCACCTGTACTGTACACTCCCCGCAGGATTTTATTTCTTGCGGGGCTCTATTCAACCCGCGAATAGTCGTTGGCTGATTGAGTGAAAGGAAGGTGTAGATGAGGCTTAAGGAGTGCATGAGCCGGCGTTCGCGCCACGGCCGGAAGGTCTCGCGGTGGGTAACCCACCAAGAGGTCAAGGCTGAGGCACGCCGCCTGCGGGCGGGGCGGAAGGTGCGGCTGCGCAAGCAGCTTGCTGACTAGCCAACCGGCTTGGGAGTTTGTAGCGAGCTCTCTTACTCAATCGCTACCGGTGGAAGTCTCTGCGCCGTTACGCCAAGTGAGACTGTTCTTAAAGGAGTCCTACGGGTAATGTGGGGCGGGTGGTTGCAATGCAGCTACTCGTCCTTTCTTTTTGGATTTTTCTCAAACTAATATGTGGCTTGGGCCAAGCTTTTCAAGCGCAAATTAAGCTAGACTTTTTTTGGCTGTGACTCGGCACCCTCAAGCAGCTGCAGAGTTTTTTCGTTGCGGAGCACGGTTTCAATATGTACGCGCACCAACTCGGGGCGAGCGTCGGGGAAGTGCTCCATCGCATGCTTCATCTCAGCGTCAGCTGTTTCTTTGTCGGCCTCAATTTTTTCTTCTTCTGCAAGTTTGTTGAGTGCTAGTTGCAGTTTGGCACGTTTTGCCGCCTGCTCGCGGAATTCATCTCGCACCGCGCTTTCAGTTTTTTGCATGCGAGTCAGATACTCATCAAAAGACAAGCCAAAACGCTGCACATCCTCCTTCATTTGGCCGATTATCTTCTCAAGCTCGCTGTCGACAAAAATAGCGGGTACGGCGACAGTCGTTTTCTCTAGCAATGCGTCAATTATTTTGCCACGGCGCGCCTCCTTTGCCTTTTGCTCTTTCTCCTGCTTCATATTTTCCTTAAGTTTGACCTTCAAATCCGCCAAGTCGGTAAATGCCCCGAGTGACTGCGCGAAAGCATCGTCGAGTGCGGGGAGTACGGGAGTGGGCTCCGCAGCACGCGCGCTTGCCTCGTCTGTGCCAGCGTTTGGCAGCGAGTCCACGGTATTTGTGGGCATGGTTGCACGGGCTGCGCGGATTTTGTTCAGCGCCTCGTCCACCTCGGCATCGAGGACGTCAGATACTGTTTCTATCTCGATTTTGCCAGCAAAGTTTTTCCATCCGCCAGTAGGTGTTTTTGGTAATGTGACGGTTGGATATATGGTCGCATGGATGGTGATGCCGACAGGGTTTCCCGGCGCAAGTTTTGTGATGCGGATGTCGGGGCGGCCCACAGCGTCTACGTTATGTGTGTCGAGGAGCAGGGGATACAAGTCGCGCATGCAAAATTCTACTGCCTCTTCCAAAATACCAACCTCACCCACTTTTTTGAGGGCGATGTCGGCAGGGACGTGGCCCTTGCGGAAGCCCGGCATCTCAATCTCTGCTGCGATGTGCTCCAGTGCATGCTGCCGGTGTGGGGCAAGCACTTCTGTAGGAATTTCGCCCGACAGCTCTACGACAGAGTCAGGCAGCTCTTTGCGAGTAAATGTCTTTGCGACGTCTTGTAATTGCATGCAAGGATACTAGCAGGGTTGCCATTTTGAAACAAGATGTGGCCGTGTGTGGCCGCATCTTCGCTGCATTGGGGCAGGTTATTCAAATGTGATGCTTGCCTCCGTTTGTTGTGCGCGGATGCGCTCTTGTTGGGTAATGAAAAAATATACACCTCCCACAAAAAGCACCAACACCACCACCACTGTGGCTGCAATTGGTCCGGCTGAGGATTCTTTGTGTGGGGTCTTAGTTTCCTGCATTACTGGTAATAGTAACGCAAAAAAGGTTATCCACAGGGTGACACAAAAAATACGTTTCATATACGCAAAAAGTCACTGCCTCCAGAGCGGGAATTTCCTGTCCCGACGCAGAGGTCGGGAAGCCGACTGTAACGTCGGCTCTAAAAATTCCCTTGCCTCGGCACCGACGCGCCTCAGATTCTTCGGCAGTGACTTTGTTGCTTCTTTATTTCGCGAACTTTTTTCTGTAGAGCTCCAGGCTTTCTGCAAAAGCCGCCTGTGCAGCGTCTTTACCTTTAACTCCGCCAATCTCGACTGGTGCTGGTTTGCCCTTGAGTGCTTTGTAGGTCTCGAAAAAGTGCTGGATTTCTTTAATGGTGTGCTGGTTGATATCGCCCAAGTCTTGCACGTCATCCCAACGTTTGTCTTCTGTGGGGACGGCGATAATTTTGTAGTCAGACTCGCCGCTGTCCATCATTTCCATCACCGCCACTGGGCGCGCGTTGACCAAGATGCCCGGCAACAAGGGGAAGGTAGTAAGCAACACTACGTCCAACGCGTCGCCATCGTGCCAGAGTGTCTGCGGTACAAAGCCATAGTCAAACGGGTAGGCTGCGGTCGAGTAGTTTGCACGGTCGAGCTTAATCAAACCAGTCTCTTTGTCTATCTCGTACTTGTTGTTAGAGCCGCGTGGGATTTCGATAATAACGTTCATCTCCTCTGCTGTTCCGGGAGCTATGTCGTGCCAAAGATTCATACTATATATAGTACTACGTATTATTCTGATATCTCTGTAGTAGGCGCAGTAATCACTTCGTCTTTTGCTGCCTCAGGTGAGACATCAGCGATTTTTTGGCCTTTTGTTGACTGGATGTCGATGCGCCAGCCGGTCAACTTGGCTGCAAGGCGCACGTTTTGGCCGCCACGGCCAATGGCCAGACTCTGCTGGTCTTCAGCAACTTTGATGCTTGCCTTGTGTTCATCTTCGTCCAACACCACTTCAGTGATGCGGGCAGGAGAGAGCGCCTCTTCGATAAAGTGCTTTTGATCATCAGACCATTCAATAATATCGATTTTCTCGCCGCCAAGCTCGGACGTGACGGTGCTGACGCGCACGCCGCGCTGGCCCACCAAGCTTCCTACTGGGTCGACATGCGGGTCGCTTGAAGCGACTGCAACTTTTGAACGGCTGCCTGCCTCGCGCGCAATGGACTTAAAGATGACGGTGCCATTTGCTGCCTCAGGCGCTTCCATCTCGAACAGTTTTTTAAGAAAGTCTGGATGTGCGCGAGAAAGGCGCAGGTAAATACCGCGAGGACTTTCTTCCACTTGGTAGAGAAATGCGCGGACGCGCTCGCCTTGGCGGTACCGCTCGCCGGGGATTTGCTCGTCATAGGGCAAAATACCCGTTGCACGGCCAAGGTCGATAAAGATGTTGCCACGTTCCATGCGCTGCACGGTGCCGGACACGATTTCACCCTGGCGTTTGCCAAACTCAGCAACTACCGAGACTTTCTCTGCCTCGCGGATTTTTTGGATAATGACCTGTTTTGCGGTTTGTGCTGCAATGCGTCCGTAGTCATCCTTCATTTCAAGGGCAAACACGAGCTCGTCGCCGACTTTTGCATCGCGCTTAATCAGCTTTGCGTCATTGAGCATGATATGCTGCTCGGAGTTAAATTCAGGAAATTCAGGAAGTTTTGTGCCGTCTTCTGCAAAACGATCTTCTTGCTCGGCGTCATCAAGCGCAACAGTGCTTTCGTCTACAACCTCTTTGACTTGGCTAAACTCAGTAGTGCCAGTGTTTAAGTCAAGCTGGGCGCGGATAATCTGCCCGCGTTTTGCGTACTCTTTTTTGTAGGCGGTTGCGAGTGCAGCCTCTATGGCTTCGATAACTTTTGCACGGGGGATGCCGCGCTCTTCCTCAAGCTCGCCAAGCACAGAGTTGATTACTTTAAGGTCAAACATAGAAAGGGGTAGGGGTTAGTTGATAGGGTAAAGTCTCGTCTGGATAAAGAAAAAACCGCCCACTCAGGGCAGTTACCAGATACCAACAATCTATTCTGTTTCAGTACAAAAGTCAACCCCAAGGGCAACTGCTCGCTCAATATATAGTATGTGGATAAGGGCTTGACAAAAAATTTATAGTCTGCTACTGTTTAAGCAGGAATGTCGCACAAATGCGTGTGGCAAGTTGCCTCGAAGGGAGGTGAATCATGTTGTGGAGAGTAACACTGTCACTGGCCGCCGTGCTGGCGCTGGTGGTGACGGGGCTGGTGAAGGCGGAGACGCCCGACCCGATGTGCCCCGGCAGCACCATTGAGCGGCAAGCCGCGCTGGCCGCCGCCGCCTCGCCTCTGTGGCAGGTTGCCGCGAAGAAGCGGGGACTCTGCTTCACAGACAGGGAGAGGGTCCCAATCAACACAGCATCCACAACCGCGGAGGGAAAAAAGGACTAGGGAGGTTGGGTTGATTAAACAAAAAACAGGGCGAGGTGCCGCGCAAGCGAGTTGATATCCAAAACATCAACCACACAGCGCGGCCCTTTCTAATTTTAGGCAAAACAACAGTGTGCTTATCCACACGACAGAAGGCGCAAACTCCTATCGGTTGGTACCATAGAGTAAGCACTATGACTAAACAACAATATGCAGCAATTGCTGGAGGCATTTTTATTATTCTTTTTGCAGTTGGATTTTGGTATTTGTATACGCGAGGCATTTTTAACGAAGTGCGTGCCGTCATCGACGGGCAGCCGCTTGCAGGTGAGTTGTTTATAACGCTCCAAGACACTGCCAACAAAACGCCCGACGTCTATAGCTACGTGCTTGGCGCTGGCGAACTCAAGTCGTTTTTTGGTACAAACCGAAACAACATGACCGCCGCTTTTTCGGCAGACTATAAAAAAATCGCCTACATGAGCCGCCAAAAAGGTGAACGCGCCTACCAATTGTATGTGCTTGATGCCGACCGGAGCCAGCTTCAGCAGATAACCAACGACGCAAACCGCATAAAACGCGAACCGGTTTGGAGCCACAATGGTGCATACATTGCCTACGCAGTACAGCCTGAAGGGGTTACCGGTGCAGACTTGAGCACCCCAAACAGCTGGCAGATATTCATCACCACAGCGGCTGGTAAAACACTTGGGGTAGTGTCTGGGACCAACCCATTTTTCTCTCCAAACGATGAAGTGTTGTTTGTGCTGCGTGCAGACGGCATTTATGCAATTGATATGCCTCAATTTACACAGGCCGCAAATGCGGCTGCGGTCACCTCGTCTCAGGCGCGGTTGGTGGTGCCAAGCATCGCCGACCCAAAGCTCCCTGTGTCTCGCTCGATGAAGATAGCCGTGTCACCCGACGGCCGCCGCCTTGCATGGTCGGTGCCTAAAGAAGGATTTGTCCGCATCGCCACCATTACCCAATGGGAGCCTTTGACGATAGAAAAAGACAAAGATCTTAAAGTAATAGCCTACTACTCCGTCTTTTCTCCAGACAGCCAGTTTGTGGCCTTGCAACAAGCAGATGTGGTGTCCGACAAGCTCTCCAATGCGCGCGTGGTTGCCTACAAGCTTAGCAACTTCCACTCTGCAAAAGTACTCGACCTTTCGGCCTACGACCCAAGTTTTATGTGGCTCACCGCTTGGCGATAAAGTGGTGCTCCATCTGAATAAAGCTATTGGTATATACATGCCCAGTCGCTTGTACTATACGGAAAAATCCGACCGCCTTTTTGCAAACGATTTATATAAAACCCTCGCTACGCTCGGCTTCACCCCTGTTTGGATCAATATCCCAACACTCAAACTTGCTTCAAAAGAAGATGCTCAGACATTTGTTGTAAAAAATAACTTGGCGGCAATCGTCCAGCACGATTCGCACCACTATTCTAATAATGAGGCCTATACAAAGACTATCCACTTACTAGAGCCGTTCGTGCCTTTTTTAAATAGTCTTGAGTCCCACTCTGTGGGGCATAATAAACTTACAACCAAAGAAGTGTTGAGGAGGAAAGGTATTCCTGTTTTACCAGAGGTAGTTGTGGGGTCGCTGGCGGAGCTTGATGCGCATATGCGCCCCGGTGAAATATATGTCGTTAAACCTCCAAACCAAGGCGCTGGCCGCGGAGTGAAGCTTATAAAAAAAGAAGAAAACCGATTTTCGCACTTTGCTAATGGAAAGTGGCGATATCTTGAGGTTACAGAAAGGCCAACTAACACAGGTGTCGGTGTCACCATGCAACGTTCGGTCCTTCCTGTTTTTGATGATGCCGCATACACGTATAAAGACATTATGATAGAGCCATTTTTTAATGATGGTGTGGAAGAGTTTTCTAGTGTGCGGTGTACTGTGGTTGGTGACAAAGTGATTGAGGCGGTGCGGCGAGTCAACCGGGCAAACATTACGTCAAATGTGTCGAGCGGGGGAGTGGCGTCTGTGATTGAGCTGACGCAACAACAGGCGGATATGGCGGTCGCTGCAGCCCAGGCAGTAGGAGCTGACTATGCTGGAGTAGATATATTGGTTTGTGATGGAAAAAGCGTTATTGGGGAAGTTAATATCGGCCCTTTTACGCTGTTTAGCGCATGCACGGGTGTCCGGGTTGGGAAGCTGCTCGCTGCTCATATAGCTGAAAAGTATAAGGAGTAAGGTTATCCACATTTCCGGAGATGCGATCTTTGTAACTGGGGATACATAGTTTTTTTGAAACTGGCGAGTTGTTGTGAAGGGGGGTTGACTTTTGGTCAAAAACGAGGTAGCTTTGAGGCAGCTGTAACCGCCCCAATGGTGGGGTGGTGGAAATAGGGAGCTGGCCCACAAAGCCAGTGCGGAACATGCGTAAATTCGCCATCGCGATGTACGTGCTGCTGGCTTTGTTGGCTGGTGGCGCGGGTGCTAATGCTCAGGTCATCTACGACGAGTACAATGCGGCCGACCTGGCCGCAGGCATCACCGCCTATAGCGGGCCGGTCAACGGCACCGCCGACGTTGAGCGGTTTTTGGCCCGGCACACGGGCTTGGCTGGGTTCAACTTCCAGATGCTCGAGGGTGTGCGTGCTGGCCAACCCATCTGGTGCAGCACCAAGATGCGGTTGAGCGACATTGTCCGCGAAAAGTTTGCAAGCCCCATGGCGCCATATCAATTCCTTTGCCGAGCTCACTTCAACGGTACGGCACGCTATTTTCGAATGGTTCTTGGCCCGCTAGAACAGGCAATGATGTCGTTTACGGAACCCTACTTGGGGGCCGCAGATGCGTCCATTCCAGCCATGATTTGGTATGATGCTATGTTTGGGGCGGGGTGGTTCCCAGCCAAAACGACCACTTACCTGACAAACAAGGCAAGGCTTCCGCGGTCGCTTGGGTGTGGCAGCTTGATGGCCCCCCGGCCTACCCCGCATGTGCGGGTGGTCGAGTGGAGCTTCTGCAAACATGCGCTGACTGCAGAACAATACTCTATTGTTGTTGGGGTTGTGTTGCCAAAAATTCCAGACAGGATTCTCTATATCACGTATGCTGGGGTCGGGCCGTTTGAGACGGTACGCTTGGATACGCTGGTTGCCGAACTGACGGAAGTGCTGAAAGGCCTCCGCTACGTCAGCCCGGGCTCGTAGATCAGACGAGTCCTGTTAAGGTAACTTGCCGGCCACGAAATTGTGGCCGGCTTTCTTGTAGATATCAACACGCTCAGGTTAGTTGAGCAGGTTTGGTTGCTATACTGTGGGTATGCAAAGTTTTTTTATCAAAAAAAGTCTATCAACTTTTTTATTTTTTAGTGTAGTTTCTCTAGTCTCTATTGTAACTATATCAATTCTCAATATACATCCACAGACTGTGCATGCTCAAGCTGAAGGTGGTAGTGATGATGCGGGTTCAGACGCCGAAAACGAAGCTGGCGGTGTTGGCGACGTTAACGATGGTACCCCTGCTGATCTCAGCGGCTATAACCCTGTGCCAGGTACACCGCTCGATATCATTGTTTCATCGCCTACCTGTCTCAACAACTCAAAAGCAGTCATTGTTTCATATAACTTACACAATACGTACCCCCTTTATTCAGACGGTGTGACGCTTTGCGGTGGGTCGCGGGTGTCTGTGGGCGGCACCAGCCAGGTTGCCGGGTGCGTCAACAGCGGCAGCAGCTTTAGCAATTTAAGCGGCGTGCAAACCATTTCGCTGGAGATGAAGGCAAATGGGATTATCCCCGGCGACAACAGCTGGCAGTGGTCGCGCGAGTATTTTCCGCTTATCGACTGGAGCACAAACGGCGGGATGATACCTGATGGCCAGTATGTGCTTGCCCAAACAAAGACAATAGATGTAAATGGCGCAGATAATCCCGGCAACTGTAGCCTACCGGCCACTCCCGTAATTAACGCGGTTGCAAGCGGATGTACGCTCCCTGCAGGAGGCGGCACGTGCAACATGACTATTTCTTGGACATCAAACAACACAAACAGCGGTTTGGTAGACATTATTATGCTGCGTCCAGATGGTACAAACACCGGGCTTACCTATGCAAGCAAGGCGGCAAACGGGTCGCTCACTATTGCCACGTCGCTCCCAGGCAACCACGTGTTTGGCGTATACAACCACGGCACCGGATTTAGCACGAGCGATGTGTATGCAAGCGCAAATGCGATGGTAAATACGCAAGGCTACCCGCCAGCCCCTGTTAGCATGGGTGCATACTGCAACTCGGGCACCAGCGCCACGCTTACTTGGCCAGCTGCACCGGGCGCAACCGTGTACTATCCGCGCGTTGCGCCAATAGCACAAAGTGTCTGCTCATCAATAAATTGGAAGTGGACATCGGAAAACGGAGGCACTTGTTACACCGACCGTTGGCCATATGGTACCGGTGTAGCAAATTTTCCTGTGGTGGCTGGCGTGCAGTACAGTGCATGGGTGCACTCTGGCGACCCGGTTGACTACACCAAAGCTGCGGGCACCAGCTTTAAGTGTGAAAATACGACAACAAATGCCCATGAGACGAATGGATATTTTGACGCACTCTCTTGTTCGGCCATGACCGGGTGGGCATATGACGCAGATGTGCCAACAACGGCTATAAATGTGCGGGTGTGGGACACGGTCACTCAAAACGGGGTTTCTGCGTCGAGCCTTCTGGGCACCTACAGCACCAATGTATATGATGCGAACCTAAATACCCTTCTGGGTGCTCCAAGCGGGTCACACCGATTTTCTATTCCCACTCCGGCCAGCATAAAAGATGGTAAGACACATTGGATAAATATTTATGCAGTTGACCCAGCAAGCGGCAAAACAAAACAGCTTACGCAGAGCCCACGCTCTGTTGTCTGTGACACAAAAGCCGATTTGACGGTGTCGGGCATCACCCCAACCTCTGCAGTAGTTGGGGTGCCTACCACATTTTCGGCTCGGGTCACCAACACGGGCAACGGCTCCACAAATATTGGGTTTAAAAACTTCTTCCAAGTACGCAAAACCACAATCGTTGCAGCCGCGCCTGGTGGGTTTTTGGGATGGTTGATTACTACTGCGCGCGCTGCAACGACAGAGACGATAACTGACCTTCCATCGATAAGCCTTGGCGCGTTGGGGACCGGTGCATATGGTACTGTTTTGCAAACATACACCTTCCCTGACAATACCAGCGAGTATGCGATGCGAGTGTGCGCCGACAAAGCAGACAGTAATGGCACCAACGGCAATCCAAACGGCGAGATTCCTGAGTCGGATGAGACAAACAACTGCGGCGGATGGACAAACATTAACGTAACGTCGCTCTGTGCAGACGCGGGGGATACTTGTACCGCAACAAATAAGTGCGGCATGTCGAACACTGGGGTGATCGACTCTGCCTGCAATTGCTCGGTTTCGGCGCCATCAGACTCGCTTTGCCCTGCAGACCGCGCTCCCTATGGCTATTTTGACTCATCCCCAACAGACTCGTGCACCACGCTTACAGGGTGGGCTATTGACCCTGATGTTGAAACAGCGGCGATAAACGTGCATGTATACAGCGGCACCAGCTTTATTGGCAGCTACACTACCAACCAGCTACGCAGTGATGTAAACACAAACCAGGGCGTCACGGGCACGCACGGGTTTAATGTGCCTACTCCGTCAGCGCTCAAAACAGGTACTGCGCAAGTGGTGCATATTTATGCGATAAACAACAACTCGTACGGAAACAACACTGAGTTAAACTTCAGTCCTAAGACAATCACGTGCTACCCAGAGCCGGTTTTGTCGCTGGTGCCAAGCGCTACGCGTGTGCGCGAGGGTAACCCGGTAGACCTAAACTGGTATGCAAAAAATGTGACCTCCTGTACGCTCACGGGGCCCGATGTCTCTGAGTCACAGACTGCGACGGGTGGTGGCAACGTGGGTACATCGGGCACTCCTAAAAAAACAACAACCAACGTGAGTGGGCAAAGCACCTACACCCTTACCTGCAAAGCGCAGAGCGATGGCAAAAATAGATCAGTAAGCGCAACCGTCACCGCTATCCCCGTATTTATCGAGCGATAAACAGTTTTTGCAACGCAAAAATGCGCACTCGTGCGCTATACTACAGAAGTAATGTACGCTGATGAAACGCTCCTCAGTGAGTTTTTACTTGATTCTGGGTTGGTAACGCGCTCGCAGTTGGCGGGTGTGCGGGTCCGTGCCGAAGAGTCTGGTCTGCCACTTTCACGCATCTTAATTGATGCTGGCATGTTGAGTGAGGATGAGGTGCGTCGCGTGATGGCAAAAGGTCTTGGTATCCCGTTTGTCGCGCTGACCCCAGCATCGGTGGCGCTTGATGCGCTGGCGATTATCCCAGAGCCGTTTGCCCGCGCCCATAATGCTGTTGGAATGCGGCTGCAGGGTACTGTGCTTGAAGTGGCGTTGCTCGACTTGGCGACGCTTGAAGAGCTTGATGCGCTCCCTGCCATCGCAACCTACACGGTAATTCCACGTCTGACCGACCGTGCGTCGATGATGGGGATGTTGCTCCAGTATCAAAAACACTTAAAGACAAACTTTGGTGAGCGGCTTGCGCGAGAGGCTGCTGCAGTGCTGCCGCCGCAGGGGACAACACAAAAAGAGCTTTTGCATGCAGCAGAGCGGGTGTCTGTGGCGCATGTGGTTGACGCGCTTATTGGCCACGCACTCTACCAGTCCGCACACGCTATCCATTTGCGCACGAGCCCGCAGGGAAGTGGTTTGTTGGTGCAATATCGTATCGGCAAAACACTCTATGATGCAATGACGCTGCCGCTGGCTGCTGCGCAAAGCGTGTTGCTCCGGTTTAAATTTTTAGCGCAGTTGTCGCTCACGGCAACGGTGCCGCAAGAGGGGCGTTTTCGGGTCGAGGTGGGCAGCGAGCGCGTGGCGCTGAGGGTGTCGTCGATGCCGTTTATAAACGCCGGGGTGGTATCTGAAAAGGTGGTAGTGCACATTGCGCACGACCGTACCGGCAAAAAAGGTTTTTCGCTCGAGTCGGTGGGCTTGCATGGGAGCGGTTTAGAACAGATGCATAAAGCGCTTGCACAGCAGTCTGGGATTATTTTGGTCGCGGGGCAGCCCCACAGCGGCAAAACCACACTGTTGTATACGCTGCTCGACTATTTTGGCGGTTTGCGCCGCAGCGTTGCAACGATTGAAGATAGCGTAGAGGTAGAATTTCCATTTGCTGCTCAGACACAAATAGCGCCCGAAGCGGGGCTTACCACGGCGAGCGGTTTGCGTGCGCTGTTGCGCCAAGACCCAGATGTGGTCATGGTTTATTCAATCAACGACCGAGAGACCGCTGCTTTGGTGGTAGAGGCGGCAAACCGCGGGGTGCTGGTGCTTGCGGGCATTGAAGCGGCTTCTGCAACAGAGGGTATTGAAAAATTGCTCGCGTTTGACGTGTCGCCGTTTATGCTCGCCTCGGCGCTCAAAGCGTCCATCGGGACTCGCTTGCTGCGGCGACTGTGTGTCAATCACGACCCGCATCGACTTGCCCGCATAGAGGCAAATCGTCTTGAGGCAAACGCCGACTTGGGCGCAGTGCTCCAGGCGCTCAAAGCTGATGGGCACTATATGGAAGAGGCGTTATGGAAAGATGTTTCCTTTTTCCGTGCAGAATCGTGCTCGCTCTGCCGGGGCGGCTACAGCGGTTTTATTGGGCTTCAAGAAGTGCTGCCTGTGTCACTTACCATGAAAGACCATATCCGCGCCGCGTCTCCGGACATGGCGCTTCAGGCAAAAGAGGAGGGGATGCTCACGTTTGTGGAAGAAGGGCTCTACAAAGCCGCGCAAGGACTCACCAGTATTGAAGAGGTGCTCACGCTGGCCGCCAAGGAATAGAGGCGGTATAGTTTATGCATGAAGAAACCCCTCATTGTTGGAAATTGGAAGACGTATATTGAAAAAGCAGAGGATGCAAAAAAACTTGCAACCGCTATCCGCCGCAAGGCGCGCCTTTTTACGCACGCCTCTGTTGTGGTTGCGCCAGCATTTACCCATCTGTCTGTTGTTGGGGCGGTGTGCGCCGCGTCTCCGATTGGGCTTGCAGCGCAAACGGTTGCAGTAGATGAGCCGCATACCGGTGCGGTGACGGCGCGGATGCTTAAAGCGCAAAAAGTGTCCACCGTGATTGTCGGGCATTCGGAGCGTCGACGTTTTGATGCAGAAACTGACGCAATGATAGCCGCAGCGCTTGATGCGGTGCAGAGCGCAGGGCTTACAGCGCTCTTGTGCGTGGGTGAGTCCGAGCGCGACCCGGGTGGCGCGCACTTTGCGGTAATCGCCGAGCAGTTAGAGACTGCGCTGCGTCCACGTGGAGTTGGCGGTGCAACAAAACTCGTTATTGCATATGAGCCGGTGTGGGCGATAGGGAAGCGTGCTGATGAGGCGATTAACGTGACCGAGCTGCAGGAGATGGTTATTTTTATCCGCAAACAACTTACAGATTTGTTTGGCCGAGCGGCGGCAGCGAGCGTGCCTATTCTCTATGGTGGTTCAGTAGAAGCGACGAACGCGCCAGAGCTGCTTGAGAGCGGTGTTGCTGGTTTTTTGGTCGGGCGGGCAAGCACCAAGGCTGAGTCGTTCACGGAGCTCATCATTGCGTGCAAAAAAATAGCAAAAACAAAAACGCGCGGTACTACTCGATAATTCTTTATATCCATACATATGCAGAACATGCCAAGCGTGCGAGATGTGGAGGTGTCAGGAAAGCGAGTACTCGTGCGTGTAGATTTTAATGTGCCCATTACGGATGGTGTTGTAGTTGACGATGCACGTATCCGCGCGGCGCTCCCGACGATACAGCTGCTGCTTGAACGCGGCGCGGCAGAGATTATGCTGCTCACGCATATTGGCCGCCCCAAAGGAGTAGACCAATCTTTGTCTGTGTTGCCGGTAGAAAAACGCTTGCGCGAGCTTGGTGTCCCAGTGTCGGTAGTGTTGCACGAAAATCTGCGCTTTGATCCGCGAGAAGAGGCAAACGACCCGGCGTTCGCTCAAGAATTGGCAACACTGGGGGATGTGTATATCAATGATGCTTTTTCAAACGCGCACCGCGAGCATGCGTCGATGGTTGGTGTGCCAAAACTTTTGCCGCATGCTGCCGGGTTGCATATGCTGGATGAAATTGCGCACCTAGAGCAAGCGCTTACACCCCCAAAAGGGTCTCTTGCGATTATCGGCGGAGCAAAGTTTGAAACAAAACTACCGCTTTTTCAGCGATTGTTGCAAGGGTATGAAGCGTTGTTGTTGGGAGGCGCACTTGCAAACGACTTATATAAAGCGCGCGGCTTCCCGTTTGGTGCTTCTGTTGTCTCTGACCAACCAGTGCCGATGGATTTGGCACTCGATGAGCGTATTTTTTTGCCGGGAGACATTACTGTGGTCGAGCTTGGGCAACATACCGAGCGCATGCTGTTGCCCAATGATATCCGTGCAAATGAGCGCGCGGTTGATATCGGCCCCAAAACCATTGAGGAGTGGAGTGCAAAAATTGCTGCGGCGCCGTTTGTACTGTGGAACGGCCCTGTGGGCGTGTATGAAGAGGGATACAACACGGGCACGTTGGCACTTGCGCAGGCGCTCGCAAAAAGCGCAGCGCGGGCTGTGGTGGGTGGGGGAGATACTGTTGCGGCGCTTCAGACGCAAGAATTCTCTTCAGAGCGGATTTTTGTATCGATGGGTGGAGGAGCGATGCTGCAATTTTTGGCTGACGGCACACTGCCAGCTATCGAGGCACTTAAACAATAGCTCCGGAGAGTCAGGCTCCCAACCTTTTACAGCCCCTGGACTTTTTTATCACTCAACTTCTGCGGTACAAGGTGTATGTGCGCGTGCGGCACATCGGTGCCTACAATCCCGAGGCGCACATAATCGGCGTTGTTTTTAATTTTTATATCCTGTGCGATTTGTTTGGCAGCGTGGAAAAGACTGGTATATAAATCGTCGGGCAAATCCTGAAACCATTGGTAGTGTGCTTTAGGTATGAGCAGTGTGTGCCCTGGTGCTTTGGGGTTAATATCCAAGAAGGCGACGACGGCGTCGTCTTCGTACACTTTGTCGGCAGGTATTTTGCCGGCTGCTATGTTGCAAAAAATACAGTTTTCCATAGATAATATTATATGCGCAGTAAAAGTTTCTAAGAAAAACCTAGGCGGGGGCGTGCCGTTTTTCTTAGCCGCGAAGCGGCTGTTGAAAAATGGGGCTAAAGGTTTTTTGAAGGAACTTTTATGAAGCTCTAAGGACTTTCGCTTCGCTTACAGTATACTAAATCTGATGAAAAAGTACCGCGTACGGGAGCGAGCGCATGAAGATTTGATTCCCGACCTACTCCACGCGCGTGGCATGGTGGATGAAGCGGAGATCACTCGTTTTTTAGATCCTGATTTTGACCGCGAGTCGCACGACCCGTTTTTGCTGCCTGATATGGAAAAGGCGGTTGATCGGATCCTTTTTGCAAAAGCGCAGGGAGAAAAAATTGCAGTGTGGAGCGACTATGACTGCGACGGCATCCCGGGTGGCGTGCTGTTGACCGAATTTTTGCGCGACATCGGACTTGTCGTCAGACATTACATACCGCATCGGCATGCAGAAGGGTATGGGTTGAATGTGGGCGGCATCGCAGAATTAAAAAGCGAAGGCGTGACGCTCGTTATTACGGTGGACTTAGGCACGACTGAGCACGAGTCTATTGCGTTTGCCAACGAGCAGGGTGTAGACGTTATTGTGACCGACCATCACTTGGTTGGAACAAAGCAAAATATTTCTGAACAAGAAGCTTCGGCGGATCTCCCGCCTGCGTTTGCGGTGATCAATCCCAAGCGCCCCGACAGCACGTACCCGTTTGATGGACTCTGCGGCGCTGGGGTGGCGTGGAAGTTGGTGCAAGGGGTACTCAAAAAAATGCGCGCCGATGGTGCGGAAGGGGCGTATTTGTTGGGTAAAGAAAAATGGCTGCTCGACTTGGTGGGGCTTGGCACGATGTCGGACATGGTGCCCTTGGTGGGGGAAAATAGGATGCTCGCGCGCTACGGATTGTTGGTGATGCGCCGCAACCGCCGCCCGGGCTTGGCCGCACTGCTTTCAGTGATGCGGATAAAACCTGCCATGCTCACTGAAGATGATATTGGGTTTATGATAGCGCCGCGGATAAACGCTGCTTCGCGCATGGGCTCGCCCGAGAGTGCAGCGATGTTGTTGCGCAGCCAAACAATAGAAGAGGCAAAAGAGCATGCCCGGATGCTTAACGCAATAAACGATGAACGTAAGGGGATTGTTGCAGCGACCGTAAAAGAGGTGAACAAACGGCTAAACGACATGGATGCCGCAAGTCCAGTGATCGTGATGGGTAGCCCGAATTGGCGTCCGGGTATTTTGGGTCTGGTGGCAAACTCGCTTATGCAAACGCATGGCAAGCCAGTGTTTTTGTGGGGGAGAGAGGGCGGGGAATTGCTGCGGGGCTCGTGCCGCTCTGATGGCAGGGTGAGTGTGGTTGCAATTATGGAGGCGGCACAGCGGGCGCTGTCTGGCGAGCTGTTTGCGCACTATGGTGGACACACTGCATCGGGCGGTTTTGCACTTGCCGAAGACAAAGCGCATGAACTCGCTCGGCAGCTCATAGAGTCATTTGAGTCACTCGTAACTGAAGCGCCGCCGGTGCTGGAGGTGATAATTGACCGCCGGCTTGATTTGGCTGAAGTCGGCCATGCGCACCGCCAACTGCCAAAGCTCGCACCCTTTGGTGTTGATAATACGAAGCCGCTTTTTATATTTCCAAACCTCACCATATCGCGGCTCAAAGTGTTTGGTAAAAATAAAGATCATTTAGAAGTTTCGCTTTCGCAAAACGGCGCTTGGGCTACCGGTATTGCGTTTTTCTCTACGCCGGAGTCATTTCAAAAACCAGTTACCGAAGGGGTGCGGGCAGACGTGGTCGGCCACGTTGAGACTGACTGGCGTGGCGGCCCTCGCGTACGCGTGGTTGATATACTATAAACTAACGTGGAGGGAATATTATGAATACGCTGAGCACAATATACTTAATAGGTGGAGGTGAAATACATAAAGGGGAAACTGCATCTATTGATGCTGATATAAAAAAATCTGCTCGCCCTGGTTCCGTCTTTACTTTTTTCCCCACAGCGGCGTATGACTCGGAAGGGTACATTAAAAGGATTACAGAAGTATACGGTAATGATTTTAAAATAATAAATCCTACGGTTGCTCAAGGCGCACAGTTTGCAATCGACGCAATTAAACAAGCCTCGGTTATCTACTTAGGCGGAGGTGTCACGAAAGAACTCATGGATCGTTTTTCAGATCTTAAATTGGTAGAGCATCTGTTCGATGCTTTAGATAGAGGGGTTGTTATTGTGGGCATCAGCGCGGGTGCTTTAGCGTTGAGTGAATACTATATACACGAAGAAGATGATGGAACTCTGGAACTGAAAAAAGGCTGGGGGATAATCCCCGCGTGCACCATGGTTCATGCAAAACAAAACATTTTTGAAAAGGCAGTTGCTGAGTTTAAGTCAGCGCTACCTGCGAATCTGCCATTCAATGGGATACCAGAATGTTTGGCTTTGAAATATGAAGGCGCAAAGGTATCTGTGGTAGGCGTTGGAGAAGTGTGGTCAGTCTAAAGTCTCAAATCAGGATAATTGGTCAGCAGGAAGAGGTCGCCATTACTGGTGACCTCTTGAATTTTTATAAAAAAAAAGCCATAGTGCATCTATTATGGCGTTATCGATTGGAATAACGATCTACACCGACGGTGCGTCAAAAGGGAATCCTGGTCGGGGCGGCTGGGGCGCTTTGGTTGCGAATGCTCAAATAGTGTGCGAGCTCGGCGGGCATGAGCCGCACACTACCAACAACCGCATGGAGCTTATGGCAGCAATAGAGGCGCTTACGTATGCGGCAACACTTCCAGCACAGCCTATTGCGCTGCACACAGACTCTTCATATGTCATAAACGGTATCACAAAATGGGTAAAAGGTTGGCGGTCGCGCGGTTGGGTCACTAAAGATAAAAAGCCGGTATTGAATCAAGACTTATGGCAAGCACTCATGGCGGCAGAAAGTGCGTGCGGGGGAAAAGTATCGTGGCGTTACGTCGGTGGGCATATTGGCGTGGTCGGCAACGAGCGGGTAGATACAATCGCATCGGACTTTGCTGTAGGAGAGCGGGTGGATTTATACTGCGGCCCGCGTGCTGGGTACGAGGTAGATATAACGGTGACGCTCCATAACGAAGAAAAAAAGGAAAAAAAGTCTGCGGCAAAAAGCCGATCCAACGCAAAGGCGTACTCATATGTGAGCAAGGTGGATGGAAACATTGTGACGCATAAAACGTGGGGAGAGTGTGAGGCGCGCGTAAAGGGCAAGCAAGCGCGCTTTAAAAAAGCGACATCGGCCGCAGAGGAGGCGGCGATCATAAAAGATTTTTCAACTACGTAACTACTCGATGAGTCACTTTTTGTACATCACTGTGGTAGGTGTGTGTGCTGGGGTGGCAATGGTGTTTTTGTGGGGTGCAGGGTTGCTGTGGGGGAGTATTTTGCTAGGAATAGCGGCTGGCGCCGCTGTTTTTGGTGGAGTTTTTCGTATACAAAAAATATTTGCCATTTCGATTGTGTGTGCCGCGCTAGCCTTGGGTATTGTGCGGGCTGATTTGTTTGTTGCTGTGCAAAAGCAAGAAACACTGACGCGCCATGTGGGGCAAGGAGAAGTAGTGGGCAGAGTGTCGCGTGATCCTGAGCGGCGGGACAAAACGCTGCGGCTCGTAGTTTCGGTAGATACAGTAGAGGGGTCTGCTGCACAAGGGTCGCTGCTCGTACTTGCGGACAGGGATGTCGCTGTTGCCTATGGTGACACTGTGCGGATAGATGGAAAGATATCTTTGCCGCAAGCATTTGAGACAGGGACGGGTCATATATTTGACTACCCAAACTATCTGCGTGTGCAAGGTGTCTCGGCACAAATGTCGTATGCAAAAGTAGAAGTATTAGAGTCGGCAGGCTTTTCACTACAAGGGGCATTGTTTTCAATTAAGCATCTATTTGAGCGCTCTTTGGAGCGGCTATTACCCGAGCCAGAGGGGGCGCTGATGATGGGGATGCTGCTGGGAGAAAAACAAAGTATCCCAAAAGAGGTTACGGACGCGTTTGTGGCCAGCGGGCTCATCCACGTAGTGGTCTTGTCCGGGTACAACATCGCAATCGTTGCCGACGCAGTGTTTCGGGTGCTGGCGCCGCTGCCGCGCGGGGTGCAATTTGGGGTGGGTAGCGTGCTTATGCTTTTATTTGCATTGATGGCAGGTACTGGTGCTGCAACAGTGCGCGCGCTCATTATGGCGCTCATCGCACTATTGGCGCGTTATTATAATCGCAGTGCTCTGGCTTTGCGTGCACTGGCTGTTGCGGTGGTGGCAATGGTTTTTTGGAACCCACTGGTCCTTTTGTACGATCCGTCTTTTGTGCTCAGTGTATTGGCAACCTTTGGGCTTGTCACCTTGTCTCCTTGGGTAGAAGGTTGGTTGCCGAAATATTTCTTACGCTTTCCGCTCGTGCACTCGATTGCTGCATCTACGATTGCAGTGCAATTGTTTTTGCTGCCCGCACTTCTTTATTTTTCAGGCGTGCTGTCGTTTTTTGCACTGCCAGCAAACCTTGCTGTGCTGCCTATTATCCCGACGACAATGCTTTTTGGATGTATGGCAGGGTTGCTGGGGTTGATTTCATCCCTGTTGGGTTTTGTGCCCGCGCTTTTTGCCGACCTGTTACTCAAGTGGGTCTTGTGGGTGGCCGCAACTACAGCGCATCTGCCATTTAGTGTTGCAATAATCCCCGAGTTTTCAGCCTGGTTGCTGTGCGCCGTGTATGTGCCACTGACCTGGTTTGCAGTTAAGAAATATCAACAAAGCGTTTTTCCACCACACTCCAGTTAAGATTTTTAAAGAACGCGTCGACGTAGGCGGCTTTGCCTTGCGCGCCGTGGTCAAGCAAATAGGCGTGCTCCCACACATCAAGGGCCAAGATGATGGGCAGTGTTGCAAAGTGTCCTTGGTGTTGCTCGCCAGAAAAACCAATGAGGAATTGTTTTTGTAAGGGGTCCCAGTACAGCAGTGCCCACCCTGGCCCACGCATTAAGGCAACTGCACGGAACATCGCGAGAAAGTGCTCGACTTTCGTATACTCAGCTTCAAGTTGTGTCATGAGGGGACTGCTGGTGGTGAGCGGAGTCGAACTACCCTCGAACTGCGCAAAGTAGAGCTCGTGCAAACGCATCCCGCCAAACTCAAATGAGCGGCGGCGGATAATTTCCGACAGTGCGTGCGCGTGTTTTTCAGAGTCCTGTGCGTACTCGGGCAAAAGCGCGGAGAGTGCGTTGAAGTTTTTTACATATCCAGCATAAAGCCCCAAGTGATCTTCAACCGATTTTTGCGAGATGCCCTCAAGCTTGGGTATGGTGAATGTTTGCGCAGTGTATTGCATAGATATATGGGTTATCTGGCTATCAGCCTATAGTACCACTTTGCGCTATATACTGAGATACCGGTGGAGTTTTTAAAAAAATATACCAATCATCCGCTTCTTTTACTGCTGAGCGCACTTGTGTTGTTTTGTGCCGTGGTGTGGATGCTTGTGTTTGCCGCAACGCCCAGGGGGGTGCTTACCGTTGCGGTGCTTGACGTGGGCCAGGGCGACGCGCTGTATATAGAATCGCCTACAGGCCGACAGTTACTTATTGATGGCGGACAGGGCAATGCTGTGTTGCGGCAGCTGCCAAAAGTGATGCCGCGCTTTGACCGGTCAATTGACCTAGTGCTCGAGACGCATCCAGACAGCGACCATATTGGCGGGTTTGCCGACGTGCTCAAGCGATATCACGTTGATGCGTTTGTGAGCCCTGGTATTGAAAAAGATACAGACACTGCGCGCATGCTCGTGCGTACTGTGTCTGATTTGCATATCCCGCACTACACGGCTCAACGCGGTATGGTGCTTGATATGGGCGGGGGAGTTGTGTTGGAAGTCTTGTATCCTGACCGTGATGTATCCAAACTGGCGTCTCAATTTGCAAATAATGGCTGTGTTGTCTTGCGGCTTACCTACGGCGCCATTGCCATGTTGTTTGCCTGCGATGCGCCTCAAGAGGTGGAAGAACGGCTGGTGTTGCTTGAGGGGAGTAATCTTGCGAGCGATGTTTTGAAAGTGGCGCACCATGGGTCCAAATATTCCAGTACCGAAGCGTTTATTGCTGCAGTACGCCCCGCATTTGCTGCAATATCGGTTGGGGCGGGTAACACCTATGGCCATCCAACAGAGCAAACACTCAGCCGGTTAGCTGCGTATGGCGCCGCGGTGCTGCGTACTGACCAGTTAGGGACTTTTGTGTTTAAGTCAGATGGCAAAACGCTGTGGCATACAACACCCTAGACCAAAAAACTATTTTATTGTACGGTTTGAAATGGTCCGGTCTTTTCCGGGTATATAGATACGGAGCAGCGTCATGGGTGACACACTACCGCTTTCTCGGGAGCGGTTTATTCCGAACCGATTTCCACAGAATCTGAAGGACATGATCCTCTCGGATGAGATGTGTCCGTGGAGTAGTCCAGAGGAAATCACTGAAGACCTGATTTCCCAGTATGTGTCTGCTGTGGGGGACAAAAACCCTGCACACAAAACCAACGGGCCTTTCAGGGCCATTGCACCCGGAGGTTTGCTTGCCGGCCTGATCGCTGGCCTTTTGTATCAGTACGACCAGCTTTTGGAGCTTGATCATCAGATTTTGGAGGTTGCCGCATCGCATGAGCCGAAACATCTGGTGACGGTGGGAGACTATGTTGCCGCTCGGTTCTGCGTCTCCGACTGCAGCTACCTGGGTTCCCGGGTTAGGCTCTCGCTCGCATTTGAAATTGGCAAGCAGAGCCCGCACGACCCGGAGGTCTTCAAGGTGGTGCTGGTGGGTACCCGGGTAATCTCTCTCAGAAGAAGTGTTGTGTGCTAACACAAACCGCCGCTCCCGAGTAAAGGAGCGGCGGTTATTCTTTTTTTATGTAGTGTTGCTGTTTTTATACAATCCCGGCTTTTTTGAGTGTTTTGTAGGCGCCATTTTTTGCGATTGTTTTTATAGCCTGGGTCGAAATGGTCAGAGTAATAGTTTTGTTCAATTCTGGCACAAAAATACGCTTTTTTTGGAGGTTTGGCTGCTTACGGACCTTGCCGGTTGGGTTAAATTTGGTTGCACGAATACGGTTGCTGTAGCCGCCAGCAACTTTTGAGCTTTTTTGGTTTATTGGACAGATTTTTGCCATATGGTGTATGTACGCTTTTGCATGGTATCATTCTCTGGTAAATATGCAACCCGAGCTTATTTTCTCTATTTTAGTGCTTGTCGTATCCGTGGTGCTCCACGAGGTAGCCCACGGCTATATGGCTAATTACCTGGGCGACCCAACGGCGCGCCTCCAGGGGCGTTTGACGCTCAACCCAATAAGCCATGTTGACCCAATAGGCTCTATTATTTTGCCCGGTATTTTGGCCATTACACATGCGCCGTTTCTTATCGGCTATGCAAAACCGGTGCCTTATAACCCCTACAACTTGTCAGGTAAATATGATGAAGCGCTTGTGGCAGGGGCGGGGCCGGGTACCAATATTCTCTTGGCTTTGCTCTTCGGGCTTTTAATACGCTTTGGCGGCGTGTCTATGACTGAGTCGATGCTGACCGCATGCGCAACGATAGTCTATATAAACTTACTGCTGGCGGTATTCAATTTAATTCCAATACCTCCGCTTGATGGGTCAAAAGTGCTGCAGGGGATACTACCGCATCGCTTGGCTGTGATATATGGGCATTTCCGCGCCAACTTTGAGCGGCTCGGCATCCTGTCAGGTACGCTCCTTATTTTGGTGCTTTTTTATGTGCTTGCGCCATACTTTTCAATATTGTTGCAAATACTATTTTCGTTCATTACGGGGGTAGGGGTGTAACCCGCGAGCTCGGCCGGTGAAGTACATTTGCGCTCTTGCCCCCCGTGTAGTAGAGTGTCTGCATTCCCGGGTTGACCCGGGATGTATTGAGCCCAAATGGCACGAATCTCACAACTTGTCCGCAAAGGACGCAAACAACTCAAATCGAAGTCAAAATCACCTGCATTGATGCGGGGTTTTAACACGCTCCAAAATCGCCCTATTTTCTACCCATCACCATTTAAACGCGGGGTGTGCACCAAGGTGACAACCATGACGCCGCGCAAGCCTAACTCTGCTATCCGCAAAATTGCCCGCGTCCGCTTGACCAATGGTCAGGAAATCACCGCCTACATCCCCGGAGAGGGCCACAACCTGCAAGAGCACTCAGTGGTTATGGTGCGTGCAGGCCGCGTGA